>DCYM01000207.1 GCA_002331465.1 Candidatus Neomicrothrix sp. UBA2110
GAATCACACTTGATCCCCAAGGGCAGCAACGGGAATAAGCTTTCGGTCCGTGGGATTGTCAGGCGAAATCGTCGCGGTCTTGACAACAGTTGGCCCTCCATCAGCTTCACCGTAGGAGGTTGTTCGCTGACGGATCGTCCGCCCCAGCGGTTCAGCGATGGCTCGAAAATCAGCCTCAAGGAGTCCTTGCCCGTGCTGGGCACCGGCCGCACGGCTGATATTTTCATCCATCAGAGTCCCGCCAAGATCGTTGGCTCCCGCTCTCAAAATCTGCTTGGCGCCCTCAGCTCCGATCTTCACCCAAGACACCTGAATGTTGTCGATGAGCCCGTGGTACGCGATTCGCCCCACGCTGTGCATCAGCAGTGTTTCTCTGAAAGTTGGTCCTCGTCGGGCTTGTCGCTGAAGGTATATCGGGCTTGCCATGTGCACAAATGGCAGCGGGACCCACTCGGTGAAGCCACCCGTACGCTTTTGGAGTTCGCGGGTCCTCACGATGTGGTTCGCCCAATGACGGGGTTCCTCAATGGACCCGAACATAATGGTGATATTCGAATGAAGGCCAATAGCGTGAGCTGCCTCATGGCACTCCAGCCACTCTCCTGTTGAAATTTTGTCCGGGCAAAGAATTTGTCGGACCTCATCGTCGAGAACTTCCGCAGCCGTCCCGGGAAGCGACTTGAGCCCTGCTTCTTTCAAGCGCATCAGGTACTCGACCAAAGATTCGTTGAGACGATGGGCCCCTTCGATCACTTCCAACGCGGTGAAACCATGCAGGTGCATGTCAGGCACAACATCTTGGATTGCTTTACACACGTCGATGTAATAATCGCCGTCAAAGCTTGGATGGATGCCGCCCTGAAGGGTTACTTCCGTCGCTCCCAGTTGAGCTGCTTCGATCACACGTTCTTGTATGTCTTGCAGAGTGAGCATGTACGGGGTGCCGCGAAGGTTGAGAGAAAGCGGACCTTTTGAGAAACCACAGAATCGACATTTGAATGTGCAGACGTTGGTGTAATTAATGTTTCGATTGTGGACCCATGTCACTCTGTCGCCTACGGCTTGTCGACGTAGCTCGTCAGCAACTTCTGCGACTGCCACAACTTCAGGTCCGCGAGCTTCGAAGAGGGTAATGATTTCGTCCCGATCCACTTCGTGACCTAAGAGCACTCCTTCGAGAACTTCTTGTACCGCCCCCCGAGAAAACGATTGACCAGGGACGATTTTCATCGGTGAATGTTCTGCTCCTCCTGAGTACCACTGAGTGCTGTCTTGGTCAGCTAAGAGCACGTCAGCTCCTGAGCCGACATCGCGATTCTCCATGGTCTTCTCGGGCATTTGCGCGCCAGGATCATCTCTACCTAAGCCTTCGGCATCGCTCCGATCGAGAACAGGGAAATGGTTCTCTTCGTCAAGCCATTGGTTGGGCCGGAGAGCGAAACTTGGGTGAATGGTCAGTCTCGGAGCGAGAGAGAAGCCTTTGCTTTCCGTTACCTCCCGAAGTCGATCCAGATCAGGCCACGGCCGTTCGGGGTTTACGTGGTCAGCGGTAATAGGTGACACGCCACCCCAGTCATCGATACCGGCATCGAGAAGGCCACCGAAATCGTCGGTGAGATTCGGCGGAGCTTGAAGGTGTATGTCCGCCGGAAGCAAAATGCGAGCAATCGCGATGGCTTGCAAATATTCGTCGGATGGACAAGGCGGGCTCTGGTGCATAGCTGTGCCCAATTTGGGCAGGAAATTCTGAACTATGACTTCTTGAACGTGCCCGTGCCTTCGGTGGCTTTCAGCGATCGCGAGAATTGTCTCGACGCGGTCGGTGAGGGTCTCCCCGATACCCACTAATAGGCCGGTTGTGTACGGGATCTGAAGTTGACCGGCAGTTTCCAGTGTGTTCAACCGCCGTTCTGGCTCTTTGTCCGGACAGCCTCTGTGGCAGAGAAGTTCTTCGTTCAGGCTTTCCAGCATCATGCCTTGGCTGGGGCTAACTTTTCGCAATTCATCTAACTCTTCGCGATATAGAGCACCAGGGTTGGCATGGGGTAACAAGCCCGTTTCGTCGCGCACCATTCGACACATATCAACCAAATATTCGATGGTGGTCTGATAGCTGTGGTCGTGGAGCCATTCTTTTGCTACCGAATAACGCAGTTCTGGTCGCTCACCAAGCGTGAACAGTGCCTCGTGGCACCCCTGAGACGCTCCGTGGCGCGCTATGGCCAACACCTCGTCAGGTTCAAGGTAAGGATGGTCAAGTCGAGCTGGCGGCTGAGCGAAGGTGCAGTAACCGCATTTGTCTCGGCACAGCATGGTCAGCGGTATGAAAACTTTGGGACTGTACGTGACCCGAGTTCCGTGCGCTTCGTCACGAAGAGCCGAAGCGCGTTCCAATAGAGAGTGGAGAGGCAGATTCAGGAGCGAATCAACTTCAGCCGAAATGTCAATACTCATTGTCATTATTTCTCCGTTCTCACGACCCGACGCTTGCGCCTGGACCAGGTCGGCTGCGAATTTCAGCGGGATCAAGTGAGTCGTTACAGGATGGACATTGGGTGATCTGTTTGAGAGGCGTTCCACATTCTGAATGGACAAGAAGTGTGGGTGGCGTCCCGTCGTTGTACCAACGGTCGCCCCACCCCATTAAAGCGACCAGACTTGGTGACAGGTCTCGTCCCTTCTGAGTGAGGAAATACTCTTGTCGAACGGGCCTGTCCTGGTAGGGAACTTTGCTGACGATGTCTGCCGCGACCAGCTTGGTCAAACGAGACGCGAGGAGATTCTTAGCGATACCGAGGTCCTCTTCGAGTTGGCTGAAACGCCGTACTCCCCGAAATAGATCGCGGAGGATGAGAAGCATCCATCGATCTCCAACCACATCGAGGGTTCGTTGGATAGAACAGCCGTCAAGCGGCTGTGGCCTATTCCCCATGCATGCGAACATAGGTGAGTAAGTTTCGATTTGCAACCGACCTACTGTTAATTCAGTGATTCGGCCTTCGTTGACAAGCTTGTGATTAATTCGTCGAAGCTTTTAACGAACGAGGCAACGCCTTCTTCTTCTAGTACCGCAGCGACATTGTCGAGATCAACGCCGAGAGCCGACACGGCATCAAGCACTGCTTGAGCTTCGAGTGGATTGGCATCAACTGTCCGAGCAACCGTTCCCTTTTTTACAAACGCATCGATCGTGTTATCAGGCATCGTGTTGACGGTATTAGGTCCTATCAACTCGTCCACATACAAGGTTCCGGAGTAACTCGGATTCTTGGTGCTTGTTGAAGCCCAAAGTGGTCGTTGCAGTTGGGCTCCCTTGTCCGCTAACGCCTGCCAACGGGGACCATCAAAAAAAGTTTTGAAAGTCAAATACGCGACTTGAGCTTGGGCTACTGCAGTTCTTCCGCGCAGGGAAAGAGCCGCATCAGTTCCTATTTCTTCAAGACGGCGATCCACCTCGGTATCGGTCCGCGAGATAAAAAAAGACGCAACGCTAGCGATTCCGGAGAGGTCTTCGCAGCCTGCGTTCACAGCGTCCTCTAATCCGGCGATGTAGGCCTCCATTACTTGGCTGTACCGAGACACCGAAAAAATTAATGTCACGTTGATTGACCTACCCTCACCAATCATCGTCCGCACCGAAGGAAGACCTTCTAACGTTCCCGGAATTTTTACCATAAGGTTCGGCGCGTCAAGCCTCTCATGCAGGGCTCTTGCCGCTCCGGTTGTTTCGTCGGTTTCTCTCGCTAGCGCGGGATCGACTTCCACTGAGACAAATCCATCTGTCCCGTTCGAAGACTCATAAACAGGTAGCAGAGCGTCGAGAGCGCCCCGGATATCACTCGTGACTAAGTCCCAGTAAGCCATGTCCACAGCGACGCCGTCGGAAATTAATTGAACGAACTGCTCGTCGTAGTCTGCGCTACCCTCAATCGCCTTTTGAAAAATTGCTGGATTAGAGGTCAGGCCTCTGATCCCTGAAGCCACCCATTGATCCAATTCTCCGGTGGTGATCCAGCCTCGGCGAAGGTTGTCTAGCCAAGGGCTTTGTCCTTGTTCGTTATGTAACGCTAAAAGCCGAGAGTTTGAGTTGGTTGGAATTGTCATACCTTTTCCGATCTAAGCATTATTGAAGTAGCGAACGAGCGGCAGCCTCAACGGCCGCTGCGTTGAATCCGAATTTCTCCATAACCTCGTTACCCGGCGCACTTGCCCCGAACCGGTCAATGGTTACGGTCACGTCTGCCCATCGGTCCCAACCAAGAGAAATGCCGGCTTCGACGCCGACAACAGGTGTCCCATGAGGAAAAACCTGCTCTCGGTAACTCTCGCCCTGATCGAGAAATATCTCCCAGCAGGGCATGGACACCACCCTCGATGCAACGCCCGCTGCGGCGAGAGACGCAGCGGCATCCACGCACAATTGAACTTCTGACCCAGTGCCTGCCAAAACGACCGCGGGATCCGGGGCATCAATAAGGACATAAGCACCACGTTCAACTTGGTTAGGTCGCACGGTCCCTTCCAGGACAGGCACATTTTGTCGGGTGAGAATGATCGCAATTGGGCCCTCGGTTTCAATCGCGATTTTCCAAGCCTGAGTTACTTCGTTCGCGTCAGCGGGCCTTATCACTGGGAGATCAGGGATTGCTCGCAGAGACGCCACATGTTCTATGGGTTGGTGGGTGGGTCCATCTTCGCCGACGCCGATTGAGTCGTGGCTCCACACGAATACCACCTTGGCTTTACTAAGCGCAGCCATGCGAACTGAAGGTCTCATGTAATCAGCGAAAACAAGGAACGTGCCCACCACCGGAAGGACGCCGCCATGCAACGCCATGCCGTTAGCTATGCCGCCCATGGCATGTTCTCGGACCCCGTAGTAGAGCTTTCGCCCTTCAGGTTGGCTCGGGGTGAGAGTTTCAGCCACCAAATTCGTCCCCGTATTGCCAGTCAAATCAGCAGACCCGGAGAGCAGAGAGGGGACTACGTCCACCAGTGCGTCAATAACGTGGTTGTTCGCGTTACGGGTCGCGACTGAGGTCCCTGGTTCATACTTCGGTAGCTCGTCCAACCAATTTGGTAGCGGCTTTCCTGTAAGTAATGCATCAATCCAGCTGACATCAAGATCGCTGCGAGCAACACGGAGTTTCCATTCAGCATGCACTTCGGCACCTTTTGAGCCGGCTTCGCGGTATGCCGCTAGGACATCGTCATCAACCCGAAAGCCAACTTGGGGGTCGAAACCCATAGCGAGCTTTGCGGCAGCGATCTCCTCGTCATCGGTGATGGCGCCGTGCGCTCCGGGAGTATCTACCGCGTTTGGGGCGGGAAATCCGATGTGGCTGCGCACGATTAGCAATGAGGGTTGATCCTCTATGCCAGCGGCATCGTGAAGAGCTGATTCAAGTAGGTCTGTGTTCTCGGAGGCTTCGCCAAGGTTTCGAACGTGCCACCCGTAGGCCTCAAATCGTTGTTGAGTGTTATCAGAAAATGTTAGGTCGGTTGATCCGTCTATCGTTATTTGGTTGTCGTCGTATACAACTACCAGTCGCCCCAGTTTTTGGTGCCCAGCCAGGCTCGCCGCCTCGTGACTCACCCCTTCCATCAAGTCACCATCACCACAAATCACCCAGATTCGGTGATCGACGATTTCGCTGCCAAGGCGAGCTCTAAGGTGTCGTTCTGCAAGGGCCATCCCCACGGCGTTCGCTAATCCCTGGCCGAGAGGCCCGGTAGTCACCTCTACTCCAGGAGTAAGGCCGACTTCTGGATGGCCAGGAGTGATTGAGCCCCACTGGCGAAAGTTGCGGATGTCGTCGAGTGAGATGCCGTGCCCAGTCAAGTACAGCATCGAGTACAGAAGCATCGAAGCGTGACCTGCCGATAGGACGAATCGGTCTCGGTCCGGCCACCTGGGCGCTGTTGCATCATATTTCAGAACCCTGGTAAATAAGACGTCAGCGAGAGGAGCGAGCGCCATCGCTGTCCCTGTATGGCCGCTGTTCGCCTTTTTGACGGCGTCAAGTGCAAGGGCTCTGATCGTGTTGATTTGTCGGGTCCGAAGGTCGCTAGTCACTTAGCCTCCCAAGTGGCGATCTTAGCCGGAGCTTTTGAAAATTTTGGGGAGGTTCAGTCGCGGAAAAGAGCTGCAGAAGCAGTGAATCCATGGAGGAATGATCGTGTGCCAACAGGCCCAATTTCGCCAGCACAAAACATCCCCGCTACAGCCTCATGCCGAACTAGATCGGCGATGATTGCAGCATCGTGATCTGGATGTTCGAATAGATGTGATCCCCGCCCATTACACGTGAAGAGCAACGCGCCGTCAGCGGAACTAATCGGCCCAGCCATTAGACGCAAATCTTCGTCGGCTGATTCTGCGTCGCGAACTTGGAACTGTATGGTGCTCCCGACAGGGACGTGGTCACCGATGGCGAGACTTCCGGTTCGCTGATCCGCTCCCATGACACCTCGAATGAGGAAGTCACCAGTACCAAAATCGGCCTGATGCTCGTCGATCACTCGACCAATGTGCAGCCCCTGGTTGATGAGCAACTGCTCGTTTTCGCTAAGGCCGTTAAACATTTCTTCCAACCGTCTTAACGCGGGTTTTCCACCTAACTCGTGAACCAAATTTCCTTCCGCCGAAGTCACAATCAACGGCGACCCCACTGGGCGACAACCCTGAGATACCAAAGGGTCCACATGGGTAGGGCCTTCAATTAAGAGCCCAACAGCCCCAGTATCGTAAATCTGCTCATCAAGCATAAATCGATTTCCATTAGGAGTATTAGCCCCGGAAGCTAAGCCGCCGATCACTTGGAGGTCAGGGTGCGAAGCTGACCATGAGTCGACAGCTAACTCGGTGGGGAAAGTGAAAGGATCAGCTAGAAGAATCAATGTGTGTGCGTTTACGTTGGTCAATGCGTCAATTTCGATTCCCCGATTCAGTCCTTGTCGAGCTTCGAGGCGCACGGCAGAGACTGTGCCAGTGAGTTTCCCAGCCCACATTGCGACTGCGCGCTGCTCTTCGACCTCTCGGGCCCCCGCTATGACCGAAACTGCGGTGGTTCCGATAAGGGTTTTTGGCTGAAGTAAATGGTGTGTTGCTGCCAAAAGATCTTTGGCGTGAATCATTAGATCACCGGAAATGAAGAGCACGACGGCATCCGGGTGCGGTCCAATAACCTCTAACATCTCGCCGATAGTTTCGCCTATAGCGACACCCGGGTCATGGTGCGTTGAGAGGCTTGAAGCGTATGGCATTGCTAATCAGCCGACGGCTCAGTAACTGTTAGTGGAACAGTTACTACCGGTCCGTTGTCTATCCGGCAATGGGCCTCAATGGTCATGGGTTCCACAATTTCCACTGTGGCCTGAACGAGGTTGTAACCGAACTTTCCCGGATCAACGCTGACTGGTTGAACATTACGAATGTCCATGGGCTCGCCGCCTGAATGAAAAGTAACTTCAAGGGCCGCTAGGCCTTGGTGCTCCGCGGGACATCTCAAGAGCACCATCAAATGCGGTTGAATGGTTACTGGAAATGGACTCGGCGCGTTGAGCGAAAAGTGCACCCCTGAGAGATCAAGTCGCGCCGATCCCCCTTCAGCTTGACGCATTTCGAGGTGTTCTAGAAATAGTGCTGCCATGATTTCCACAATTTGAGACTATGCGAGTTGAAGGCCGGAGACTCTCGCTTAGCCTCGTGCTTTCCATTTAGACCTACTGTCTTTCATTGTTAGCTTCAGAAAGTTTCGTGAAGAGATCGGCCAATTTGAGATGACGGAGCACAGCAAGCCATTTCGCAAGGAAACACCGATGTTTCCCCTGGGCAGCGTTTTGTTTCCCGGAGCAACCCTCCCTCTCAACATATTTGAGGAGCGTTACCGATCCCTAGCTCAGCGCTGTGTCGGCAATGAGGAACCATTCGGTGTCGTTCTGATTGAGAAAGGACACGAGGTGGGAGGAGGAGATATCCGCTCCTCAGTTGGATGTCTCGCCAGAATCCTCGAGCATCGAGAATTCCCGGACGGAAGATGGGCGTTGTTGGTTCGCGGGGATTCAAGAATTTTGGTTGACGAATGGCTTGACGACGGCCCTTATCCCAAAGCAGTCATCACCGATTTTCCTGACGATGACGGCGAGTTATCTATGGAGCGCTGCATGGAGGTGTTGAAACGGCTTACGACGCTGACAGTGGACGCTCAAAGCGCAGGCTACGAAGTGCCGGTAATCGATGCCGAAGCTTTGGCGGTTGGGGTCGACGCGGAAGAGCTCGTATATCGGATCGCGCAATTGACGCCTTCGGGATCATTTGATCGTCAAAGAATTTTAACGCGAAGTAATTGCGCCGAGAGACTTAGCTGCATCGAGGAACTCGTTGTGGGACTTGAAGAAGTTCTTGATGCGATGAGAGGCAACCAATGACCGCCGGTGGGGCAGCCCTTCTTGTCTGGCATGCTTGGGAATCGTCCAACCTTTAGGAGTGGGGCGCAGTGTCGGATCAGCACCGAGGAATAAGAACTGATGTTCAAGAGTTATTAGCGACCCTTCGCGCCTATGTAATGCAAGAAACCATTCGACCATTGCAGGGTCTAGGCCGCTACATCATCTTCGGAATGCTCGGCTCCATCTGTTTTTCCGTCGCAGCCGTGTTCCTAACACTCGCTGCTGTCCGCAGCTTGCAGGAGCTAACAACAGTTTTTGAAGGCACTTGGTCGTTCGTGCCCTACCTGGCCGGAATCGCAACAGCGTTATGCATCTTTTCGCTCGTTCTGTTGCTGATAAAGCGCGATGGAAGGCGTCGTTGACATGGTTGATAACGAAAACAGCAAAAACAGCAATGTCCAGCCGGTTACGGCCGACGACGTGCGTCATAGCTTCGAGCGAGTTACGGGCGAAGCCGAAGAAAGCGCGACGACATTTCGAACACCTGGGATCGTCATTGCGAGTGCCGTGGTCACAGGGATTATCCTGGTTGCATTTGCTTTGGGGCGTAGGGTCGGACGAAAACGCTCAACAGTCGTCGAAATCGTCAGAATCTGATGAGTGTTTTCGAAGGTATGAGGAAGCGTCCTCCAGGTCGGTTAATTAGATCTGCTTGGAGGCGGGGGCGACTCGGTAGCGGTGGCTGGATGGCCTTGGCAATCATGGGCACAGGGTTCCGACTCCTCAAGTACCTGAGCCGCCGGCGAGCAGAAGTTGCGCACACAACCGAGTTGAAACCTGGGGAGTCTTTGAGAATCAGCCATCTGCTCGAGGACCAACGCGGTCGGCAGGTTTAACTATGACGGAACCTGATTCTTCTGTCGCACGCGGAGCAGTTCTTCAGATACGAGAACACATAGTCCTCATCGACAGTCGCCAACGTCGGTATCTCGTAGAACTCAAGGAAGATGGCGAATTTCACTCCCACGCCGGAATGGTTCCACATAATGAGATCATCGGAAGCTTAGAAGGCAGTGAATTTCGAACCGGATCGAACGCTCGGTTTGTCGCATTACGACCAACGCTTAGCGATCATGTTCTTAAGATGCCGCGCGGGGCCCAGGTCATTTATCCAAAAGACCTTGGTCCAATCCTCATTCTGGCTGACATTTTCCCAGGATCACGTGTTTTCGAATCGGGTGTCGGGTCTGGAGCGCTGTCAACAGCGCTTTTGCGCGCCGGTGCGGTGGTTACTGGGTACGAAATTCGTGAAGACTTTGCTGCAAAGGCCCGATCAAACGTCGAAATGTTTCTTGGAGCAGGTGCCCTTGACCGATACGAAATAAAGATTCGCGATGCCTACGAACCACACGAGGACGCTGAATTTGACCGGGCCGTTCTCGATCTATCTGAACCGTGGCAAGTGGTGCCTCACCTGGAGAACTCGCTGCGGCGCGGTGGGATTCTTGTTGTCTACAACCCATCAATTGTCCAAGTCCAGAACCTTCGCCAACGACTTGCTAAAGGCCCCTGGTCCATGATCGAGACGATTGAGGTCCTGCATCGCACGTGGCACGTAGAAGGCCAGGCAGTGCGGCCCGACCACAGAATGGTCGCCCACACCGGATTTATTACTCATGCCCGACTAGTTGCACTCTGATTGGGCGATAGTGGTTGTTGATCTCATTTTTGGGTTGCTGTTGGCAATTGCAGTCTGGACTGGATGGAGAGGTGGACTTGTCGGACGCCTCGGCAGTTGGGTTGGATTTGCGTTGGCCGCGTTGGGGGCCGCGCGCTGGGCGACGGTTACCCTCGACTCACTAAATATCGTCAGTAAACATCAGCGGCTTGGTGCTGCTGCAGTGGCCGTGTTGCTTGCTGGCGCAATCGGGCATGCCATCGGGTGGCGTGTGGTGCGAGGATTGAGAAGCTTCGTTCCGCGCCCATTACGTTGGGTTGATTCGCTCGCCGGTGTTGCTGTGGGCATCGGCTCGGTGGTGCTTCTCGTTTGGCTCTTGGCACCTGCTCTTCTCTCTGTACCAGGCTGGCCTCGGGATCAGGCCAAAGCTTCACAGGCGGTAGCAGCCGTCGAACGGTGGGTCCCAGTGGCTCCAAACGCTGGAAGCCTTTTGGGTAGCCTCACCCAAGATTGGGGTGTGCTCGCCTCTTTCGATGCTGATACCCCCGCGGTCGACGTTGGAGAACTACCCGAAAAAATTGTGGTGCCTGCAGAAGTGTTGGAAGTCGCATCTGCGTCAATAGTTCGCGTCAGCGCAATTGCGTGTAGCCAAAGACAGGACGGAACCGGGTTCGTTATTGCACCCGGGGTGGCGGTAACGAACGCGCATGTGGTCGCCGGATCACAAAAGGTTGAGGTCGCTCTACCCGGAAAAACACTCAAGCAAACTGCGGTATTGGCATTCGACCCGGAACGAGACCTTGCCCTTTTGCGGGTGGATTCGGCCATCGAAGCACTACATCTGGAATCCCCGTTGGCGGGACAGTTGGCAGGAGTGATTGGCCACCCTGGCGGTGGGCCGTTACGAACCGCGCCGATACGCCTCGTGGAACGCGTGACAGCCAAAGCACGCGATCTTCACGATTCGGTGGACACGACTCGTAAGGTTTGGTTTGCTGCGGCGAAACTACAATCAGGAGATAGTGGGGCACCGGTTATCGACACCAACGGCTCGGTTGTAGCCATCATCTTTGCCGTAGCGCCGCCTGAATCGTCAGAATATGAACGCACCGCGTATGCCCTGGACAGATCGGAACTAGCAGCGTTCATGGCCGAAGTGGCAGCCTTTGGAGACCGCACCGTTGTGAACACAGGGAAATGTTTGAATTGAATCTTTCTGGGGATGCGAAGACGACCTCTTTCGAGATCTCCCGCATGGTCTAACGAAGACTTGTTACGCCTCGATGTAAATGCACTCGCCCGGGCATTCCTCAGCTGACTCAATCACCGCGTCAAGTTGCGAATCAGAGAAGTTAGCTAAGGCTTCCGCCCCACCAGGGTCAGACATCACATTGCCAGCCTCAACCACGTAAGCAAGTCCATCATCAAGCAGCGTGAACACATCAGGCGCGATCTCCTCGCAGAGACCATCTCCTGTGCATAGATCTTGGTCGATCCAGACCTTCATGATGATGCCTTTCTTCTTCGCAGAATTAAGCGCAGCAGGTACGGGGGACATCGCTCGAGAGGCCTCCCTTTCGAGCTATGTCTTAATTTACCTTGTTGGAGAGCTGCAAACACAGAACCTGCATCGAGTTGACGATTCTGTTGACAACACACAGATGGGGCAGTTTGTGCGACGGATTCGTGTAGGTTCCGATGCTGAGGACAGCGAATCGAGGTTAGTGATGTCGAGTGACGACGAACTGACTGATAACGAAATGCCGGCGGGCGAATTAGCCGCGCTTCGCAGCCAGCTACGGGCCATGGAGTCCGAGGTGGCTTTACTGAGACGGAAGCTCGTTGATACTCCCCACAGAGTGACCACCCTTGAGGAGCGTCTGCTCGAGACGAAAGGGCAACTTGCCCAGGCGGTGTCTCAAAACGAGAAGCTCACTTTCACTCTTCGCGAAGCTCGTGAGCACATAGCGACTCTTCGTGAAGAAGTTGACAAGCTCACTCAGCCACCCTCTGCCTACGGCACGCTCATCGCCGCAAACGAAGATGGAACCGTAGATGTGCAAGCGAATGGCCGAAAAGTAAGAGTCAGCTTGCACCCTGACTTAGCTGAGCAGGACTTAGAAACCGGTTCTGAGGTCGTCCTCAATGAATCTTTGAACGTTGTAATGGCTCGGAGACCTGAATCTTCAGGCGAGGTGGTCACTCTAAAAGAAGTCCTAGCTGATGGTGAACGCGCCCTCGTTGTTGGGAGAGCTGATGAAGAGCGTGTGGTGGAACTGGCTGGACACCTCCATGAACAAACCATGAGGTCCGGGGACAGTTTGCTGCTCGACGTTCGCGCCAATCTTGTGCTTGAGCGATTGCCTCGACCCGAAGTCGATGATCTACTCCTCGAGGAAGTGCCAGATGTCACCTACAACGACATAGGCGGCTTAGACGGTCAAATCGAACAAATTACGGATGCGGTAGAACTGCCCTACCTTCATCAAGATCTATTTCGCGATTACGACCTTCCTGCCCCAAAGGGCATATTGCTTTATGGGCCCCCAGGTTGCGGGAAAACATTAATCGCCAAGGCGGTTGCAAATTCATTAGCTAAAAAGATTGCCGACGTTGCGGGCGATGGACAGGCGCAGAGTTTCTTCATCAATGTCAAAGGCCCCGAACTATTGAACAAATATGTTGGGGAAACCGAGCGACAGATAAGACAGATCTTTCAACGAGCCAGAGAAAAAGCAAGTGAAGGTTGGCCGGTAATCGTGTTTTTCGACGAAATGGAGTCGCTATTTCGTACGCGCGGAAGCGGAATCAGCTCCGATATGGAGTCAACCGTCGTCCCACAGCTTTTGGCTGAAATAGATGGCGTTGAGGGTCTCAGGAATGTCATCGTCATTGGCGCATCTAACCGGGAAGACTTGATTGATCCGGCAATCTTGAGGCCTGGTCGTCTTGACGTAAAAATCAAGATTCATAGGCCAGATGAAACTGCTGCGGCCGCAATCTTTGCAACGTATCTCAAGCAGCATCTTCCAATCGACCCCCTCGAGATTGATGACCTGGGCGGTGGCGATCCAGACAAAGCAGTTCGAGTCATGATTGAACGAACGGTCGAAGAAATGTATCGAGATGAGGAGCACAACCAATTCCTCGAAGTCACTTACCAAAACGGTGACAAGGAAGTCATGTACTTCAAAGACTTTGCTTCGGGCGCGATGATCGAAAATATTGTTCGGCGGTCGAAGAAGACCGCCATCAAAAGAGCGATTGCAACCGAAAGCCGCGGAATCCGGCTCGATGATCTCCTCGGCGCGATTCGACAGGAATATCGTGAACACGAAGATTTACCGAACACTACGAACCCTGATGACTGGGCCAAGATCTCGGGGAAAAAAGGTGAAAGAATTATTTTCATACGTACGTTGGTGAGCGGGGAAAACGATTTCGAGAGCGAAGGCGGGCGAGCGATCGAGCGGGTTCAGACCGGCCAGTACCTTTAAAACCCACTTCCAGCGATAGGGTCGCCGTGTGGCCGTACATAAAGTTCTGGGGATAGAGACAGAATTCGGCATTCTTCATCGCAACGAGGGTGTTTCGAATCCCGTTGCGGCTTCGTCAATGATCATTAATTCCTATGTGAACGGGTATTTGGAACGGCGCGTCGGGTGGGACTTTGAAGACGAACATCCGGGAGTCGATGCACGAGGTTTCAACGAATTTGATGCTCTGGCCCCTGAAATTGAAACGCACCTAGTAAACGCAGTACTCACTAACGGCGCTCGGTATTACGTGGATCATGCGCATCCGGAGCTCGCGACTCCAGAATGTACAGATGCCTTCCAATGCACTATTTACGATCGCGCTGCTGAAGAAATTTTGATTCGATCCATGGATAAAGCAAACCAACTCCTTCCAGATGGAGAGGAGTTGGTGATTCACAAAAACAACAGCGATGGTAAGGGCAATAGCTATGGATGCCACGAAAATTATTTGGTCGATAGAAACGTCCCTTTTGGCCGGATTGTGCTCCAGGTCATGCCCTTCTTCATTTCCCGACAAATTTATTGTGGCGCTGGCAAAGTCGGTTCAGAAGCCGCTGGACTTACTCACGACGAAGTGCCTTTTCAAATAACCCAACGCGCTGACTTTTTTGAAGAAGAAGTTGGCCTTGAAACCACGCTCAAACGCCCGATCATTAATACGAGGGATGAGCCTCACGCTGACAGCAAGCGCTACAGGCGCCTCCACGTGATCGTCGGTGATGCAAATATGAGCGAAGTGCAGACATATCTCAAGCTTGGAACTACTGCAATTGTCCTGGCAATGATTGATGACGACATGGCCCCCAGCGACTGTGCCTTTGAGTCGCCCGTGCGGGCTTTGCGCGACGTGAGCTACGACATCGACCTTGAAGGGAGCTATCGATTGGCCAACGGCACTACCGCCACGGCGTTAGAGGTTCAATGGGTCTACTACACAGCGGCCGAGCAGTGGGCCGATCGACATGGGTTTGACGTCGTTGGGGGAGAGCAAGTCGGTGCTGATTTGATGAAGCGTTGGGCATCGGTGCTTACCGCGCTCGAAGACAACCCAGACTCGCTTGCCGATTCCATTGATTGGATCGCAAAACGTCGCCTGTACGAGGGATTCCGCTCGCGCCATGATGTCGAATGGTCTGACCCGAGAATGGCAGCATTAGACCTCCAGTATCACGACCTACGACCCGACAAGGGATTAGCACGCAGGATCGGACTTGCTCGAATTTCCAATGACGCCGAAGTGGAAGTAGCGATTAGCCAACCTCCTCCAACTACGCGCGCATTTTTTCGCGGACGTTGCCTAGAGAAATACCCTGACCAGATAGTGGCCGCAAATTGGGATTCCATGGTGTTTGATGTCGGGAGTGACCCATTGCGTCGAGTCCCAATGCTTGAACCATTGAGAGGGACAGCGGCTCACGTGGCTAGCTTGTTGGATGAATGTGACGACGCGGGAGAACTTCTACGTCGTTTGGGGGCATGACCCCACATAGGATCGTGAGAACGTAGGAGACTTAGATGGCTGAACGAGAACAAAAGCGCCGGCCCACCCCTCGAACTGAAGAGTCTGAGGTTGATGAAGCTGCACCAAATGAGGCGGGGCAAGAACTTAAGGCTGAGTTAGATGACCTCCTTGATGAGATTGACGGGGTTCTGGAAACTAACGCTGAAGAGTTTGTCAAGAATTACGTACAGAAAGGCGGGCAGTGAGCGCAATGCCATTCTTCGTTCCTGGGCAGGATCCGGGAACTGATTTTTTAAGCCTTCTACGTCAAACCGGCCACGAGCCGTTTCCGGTGGACCTTCGGGGTGTCATCGATGCGGGGCATGCTACGACTGTTCTGGCTGTGCGCTGTGAGGGTGGGGTAGTGGTTGCAGGTGATCGTCGCGCGACAGCGGGACATCTAATCAGCCACCGAGATATGCAAAAGGTTTTCCCCGCTGACGAACATTCAGCGGTGGCTATTGCTGGTGCAGCGGGACCAGCAATCCAGATGGTGCGTGTGTTTCAGCTGCAGCTTGAGTATTACGAAAAAATTGAAGGAAAACCGCTCACGCTGGAGGGCAAGGCGAATCAGCTCGCTGAGATGCTGCGCGGAAACCTTCCACAGGCGATGCAGGGCTTAGCGGTGGTGCCAATTTTCGCTGGGTTCGACCATTCCCAAGGTTCGGGTCGCCTCTTTCAGTTCGACATAACGGGAGGCCGTTACGAAGAGCAGGACTTCGCCACTAGTGGGTCCGGTAGTCTTCACGCTGGGACCGTCATAAAGCTCGGGTATGAGCCGGCGCTGTCCACCGAGAACGCTCTTGCGTTAGCGGTTAAGGCCCTGTGGCACGCCGCAGACGAAGACAGCGCCACAGGCGGTCCGGACCCTGTTCGTGGGATCTATCCAAATCTGGCGGTAATTACAGAAGACGGTTTCCGACAGCTCAGTGACGGCGAATCCGGCCAAGTTTTCGCTGAACTGCGCGAAGAGCTGGGGAGAGGGGCAACTTAGCCATGACGATGGCAGGAATGTACGTAAGTCCTGAACAGTTGATGCAAGACCGCGCTGACTATGCGCGTAAGGGAATCGCACGCGGGCGCAGTCTCGCTGCCGTTGAATACCAGGGCGGCGTAGCGCTCGTCGCCGAGAATGCCAGTTCATCGCTGCGTAAGGTTTCAGAAATATATGATCGAATCGCTTTCGGAGGCGTCGGACGTTACAACGAATTTGATCAACTGCGAGTAGCGGGCGTTCGTTACGCGGAGCTCAAGGGTTATCAATACAGTCGAGATGACGTTGACGCTCGAAGTCTTGCTAATCAATACGCCCAGATGCTGGGACAGATTTTCACCCATGAGATGAAACCCATGGAGGTTGAAATCGTGGTCGCGGAAATCGACCGTGAAGGTGATGCAGAGTTGTACCGAGTTCAGTATGACGGCACTGTGGTTGATGAACAAAACTGGTGTTGCATAGGGGGCGATTCAGGAGCTGTTCTTGAAAGATTGAGCGACGGCTGGTCTGCCGATCTTGAGCGTGACGGCGCCGTTCGTCTTGCAGTC
>DCYM01000027.1:0-3165 GCA_002331465.1 Candidatus Neomicrothrix sp. UBA2110
CGACCACGGGACGTATCCGTTCGTGACCTCTTCCAACCCAGTCGCGGGATACGCCCTCGTTGGTTCAGGCATCGGCCCTGGGGCGATTGACCAAGTGATTGGTATAGCGAAGGCCTATTTGACTCGAGTCGGTGCAGGACCTTTCGTTACCGAATTGCATGACGACATTGGCGATCATCTTGTCGAAGTAGGGCGCGAATATGGGACTAACACAGGTCGTCGACGACGTACCGGCTGGTTTGACGCGGTAATGGCCCGCCAAGCAGTGCGCCTCAATGCATGTACAGAGATAGCACTCACCAAGTTGGACGTACTTGACCAACTTGAAACCATCAAAGTATGCGTCGCCTATGAGGTCGACGGCCGGCGGTATGAATATCTTCCGCATCTACGTCGCTTGCACGACAAAGCGACTCCCGTTTACGCGGAACTTCCAGGCTGGCAAACCGATCTTTCTGAAGCAACAGAACGACACGACTTGCCTAGAGAAGCAGTGGATTACGTCTCATTTCTAGAGCGACAAATGGGAGTTCCAATTCGGTTCGTCTGTGTAGGCCCAGGGCGTGAGCAATATCTTCGGTTCGCAGCATGAAGGTTTGCGTCATTGGTTCTGGCGGACGCGAACACGCTTTCGCTACAACTCTTTCCCGACATTCCGAGGTGGTTGTAACACCAGGATCGCCAGGTATCGAAGGCAGCACTGCCCAACCGGTGACAGAAATCGATGCGGACCTCTACGTCGTTGGGTCCGAAACCCCACTTGTACAGGGCCTTGCAGATCAGTTGCGCTCTGAAGGTCGCACAGTTTTTGGCCCCGGCGCGGACGGTGCACGCCTTGAAGGTTCAAAAGCGTGGATGAAACGTCTCGTAGAAACAGCAGGAGTACCCACTGCTCGTTACCGGTCATTCGACAACGACCAAACTGATTCCGCGATCGCATTTTTATCGACTTTGGCTCCACCTTACGTAGTGAAGACCGATGGGTTAGCGGCAGGGAAAGGTGTGTTAGTCACCGAGACGTACTCCGAGGCCGTAGAAGATGTAAAAGCGAAACTGTCAGGCGCCACATTTGGAGATTCTGGCCGCAGAATAGTGATCGAAGAAGGCCTTAGTGGCCCCGAATTGTCCTTATTCGCGTTTTGTGACGGCTCTAAAGCAGTGCTGCTGCCCACTTCAGCTCAAGACCACAAAAGACTGTGCAATAGAGATTTAGGACCTAACACTGGAGGAATGGGCTGTTACTCACCTATGCCAACTGTTAGCCCTGCAGATCTCGACGAAATGATGGACAAGGCAGTACACCCAACTGTTGAGGAACTACGAAAACGAGGGGTTGACTACAGAGGTGTCCTGTTCGCTGGTTTTATGATCACAGCTGACGGGCCGAAACTATTGGAATTCAACGTTCGCTTTGGTGACCCAGAAGCCCAGGTGATCCTCCCACGCTTCGAAGGTGACCTAGCTGAGACATTGTTTCAAGTCGCCAATGGCGACCTACGGATCCGCCCAACTTTATCTAATGACGCCATGGTGGCAGTGGTCCTTGCTTCTCACGGATATCCCGCAGCGCCTCAAACTGGTGACGTTATTCACGGTCTTGAACAAGCGCGAGAGATAGAAGGAGTCAACGTCTTTTGCGCAGGAGTCGCGTCAAACTCTCAAGGCGAACTCGTAACTGGAGGGGGACGAGTCCTCAATGTCTGTGGCCGAGCAACAACACTCGAAACTGCGCGGGAACTGGCCTATAAGGCAGTCTCCGTTATTTCGTGGTCTGGTATGCAGCACCGTGCCGACATTGGTGCTTCGATTGGGATAGACCACGAGAAGGAAGCAGTGACATGAAGGTAGCGATTCTGATGGGCTCGCCCCGCGATGCCGAAAAGATGTTGGGTGCCTCGGAAATGCTTGACCGTTTCAATGTGCCCCATGAAGTTCACGTGATGTCCGCGCATCGGGCTCCCGCGCAGGTCGCCGAATTAGCGACTGATGCTCGAGCAAATGGTTACGGCGTAATAATTTGTGGTGCCGGGATGGCAGCCCACCTTGCTGGTGCCGTTTCGGCTCACACAACGCTGCCAGTAATCGGTGTCCCATTATCCGGTGGAGTTGGCGGCGGCATGGATGCGCTTCTCTCAACTGTGCAAATGCCGCGCGGGATACCAGTAGCGACAGTCGCAGTAGATGGATCAGCAAACGCAGCGGTTTTAGCCATAGAAATTTTGTCAGTTAGCAATGCTGAACTTGCCGAACGACTCGCAACTTTCAGAGATGAGGGAGCACGGTGACTACTGAAAAAGCTCACGTCCCCAATGTCTTAGCAACCCGTTACGCGTCGCCAGAAATGGCCCAAATTTGGTCGTCTGAAGAGAAAATCGTTTTGGAGCGCGAATTGTGGGTCGCGGTCCTTGAAGGACAACGAGACCTCGGCCTCGATATTGAAGACTCCATTGTTGATGCCTATAAATCTGTGATCGGGGAAGTAGACCTCGAATCTATTGAACGTCGCGAACGCGTGACCCTCCACGACGTGAAAGCCCGGATTGAAGAATTCTGTTCTTTAGCTGGGCACGAGCACATCCACAAAGGTCTCACATCGCGTGACCTGACAGAAAATGTTGAGCAATTACAGATCAAGCGATCGATGGTTTTGATTCAACAGCGCCTCGTAGCAGTAATTTCTCGGTTAGCGGAGCTAGCAATCGAGTACCAAAGCACCATCATCACTGGTCGTTCCCACAACGTGCCAGCCCAAACTACGACCCTAGGTAAACGATTTGCCAACTTAGGGCAAGAAACCATTCTTGCATTTGAACGGCTTGAGGAACTCTTGCGGCGTTACCCGCTGCGTGGCCTAAAGGGTCCGGTAGGGACACAACAGGACCTGCTGGACCTATTTGAGGGGGACTCCTCCAAAGTCAACGAGTTAGAGCAATTAGTTGCCAATCGCCTGGGTTTCGAGCGCACCCTAAACGCAGTGGGCCAGATATATCCTCGATCTCTCGATCTCGACGTCATCAGTGGTCTCACCCAAGCCGTGAGTCCGCTTGGAAACATCGCCCTGCAAATTCGACTCATGGCTGGGTTGGATCTAGTGACAGAGGGATTCAGCGAAGGACAAGTGGGTTCTTCAGCCATGCCTCACAAAATGAATACTCGATCTGCCGA
>DCYM01000027.1:3561-10141 GCA_002331465.1 Candidatus Neomicrothrix sp. UBA2110
GGCGATCAGTGGAACGAGGGAGACGTCAGTTGCTCAGTAGTTCGCCGCGTCGTTCTCCCAGACGCGTTCCTTGCACTCGATGGGGCAATAGAAACGATCCTTACTGTGCTTGACGGGTTTGGCGCCTATCCCCGTGTCATTGATCGAGAACTAGAACGATACCTACCCTTCCTCGCCACTACCCGCTTACTGATGGCAGCGGTGAAAGCCGGCGCCGGGCGCGAACAAGCTCACGAAGCAATCAAGGAACATGCAGTTGCTGCCGCACTCGAAATCCGCGAAGGCGATTCTGGTCAGAACGACTTATTCCAAAGAATCGTTAACGATCCGGCTTTGCCCTTGGATGCCGCCGCAATCACCAACGCCGTGAACGATCACAACGCATTCATCGGTCTTGCTGATTTGCAAGTAGCAGACTTTGCTGGCGCAGCAGCGACCATCAATTCGCAACATCCTGAGGGAGGGTCCTATCGCCCATCCCCCATTCTCTAGTAGAGAAGAGGTGTGAACGAGCTTGAGTTACTCCATCGTGGCAAAGTCCGCGAGATGTACGTCGTGGACGATCAACATCTCCTGATGGTCGCGAGCGATCGAATCTCAGCGTTTGACGTTGTCTTTAACGAACCGATCCCAGACAAAGGCAGAGTCTTAACAGCGATGACCGTTTGGTGGTCCGAGCACCTCGCTTCGATTGCGTCTACCCATCTGGTATCAGCTGACCCCGCCGATTTTCCGACGGCGGCACAACGCCCCGATTGGGACGGCCGCGCACTCTTAGTCCGAAAGGCAAACATGCTGCCTCTCGAATGCATTGTGCGGGGCTATATAACTGGTTCAGCTTGGAAGGAATATCAACAATCGGGAACGATGCATGGATCTCGTCTGCCGGAAGGCCTACTGGAAGCTCAACAACTCCCTGAACCAGTTTTCACTCCATCAACGAAAGCGACCGAAGGCCACGACATCAACATCAGCTACCAAGAAGCGGTGGACCTGGTCGGGCCTGATCTCGCTAGCCAAGCCCGGGATCTTTCCATCGAGGCATACCGGTCTGCTTCAGAACATGCCGCAAAAAAAGGTGTCATCATCGCTGACACTAAGTTCGAACTAGGGCTAATTGATGGCAAAATGGTGATCGCTGACGAATTGTTGACGCCTGATTCGTCACGATTTTGGCCAGCTGAAAACTGGGCTCCAGGGGCCACACCGATTTCCTTGGACAAACAACCCGTTCGAGATGCCACCGAAGCGACCGGGTGGGACAAATCACCTCCGCCACCGCAACTGTCAGCAGAAACGATCCAAACGACGCGCGATCGCTATGTAACTGCATATGAGCGGATTACGGGCGAGTCTTTCAACACATGGATTGGAGAAAACTAATGCGCTTCGAAGTGAAGATCGAAGTTCTACCACGAGAGGGAATTGCCAACCCTGAAGGTTCCACTATCGAACGAACACTTCCCGCTTTAGGTTTCGAAACCGCCGGCGACGTGCGAGTGGGGAAAATTATCCGGCTGCAGGTCGAAGCTGACTCAGCCGATGCCGCTAGAGCAATTGTGGAAGACATGTGCGACCGGTTTTTGTCCAACCCAGTTATTGAAGATGCGATCGTGGAAGTACTCACCACATGAGTCGGCACGTCGGTGTCATCCGTTTCCCAGGGACGAACTGCGAATTCGACACGATTGACGCAATAAATGAACTTGGCGGCGAGGCAAAGGTTCTTTGGCACGGCGATTCGGACCCCGGAGACGTTGATGCGATCGTCATACCTGGAGGTTTCGCACATGGTGATTATCTACGATGCGGAGCAATTGCGCGTTTCTCGCCGATTATGGACGCGGTCAGTACATTCGCGCGAAACGGCGGACCGGTTTTAGGGATCTGCAACGGATTTCAGGTTCTAACCGAAGCAGGGTTGCTCCCAGGTGCGTTGCAAAAAAATGCGGGGCTGAAGTTCCTGTGTCGCATGGAACAAATCCAGTTCGCGTCGACAGCCAACGTTGTTGGTCTTGGCGCATCAGTTGGTGATCTTTTGAACATCCCCATCAATCATTTTGAGGGCAACTATGTGTGCGCAAAAGAAACTTTGAAACAACTTGAGGCAGAAAACAGAATTGTCTTTCGATACACCGACAACCCGAACGGTTCGATAGGAGACATAGCGGGAATTTCAAACAAACGTGGGAACGTCGTGGGAATGATGCCCCATCCCGAGAGGGCCACTTCGATGCTCCTTGGATCTAACGATGGAACCTCTTTACTCCAATCTTTACTTTCCACGGGACGAGCCCCATCGACGTAATGAGAATGTTGCAGCCACTCACGACGAGCGAATCTAACTTTCACAAGTTGCTAGATGTCGAGACCAACGACTCTTATGGCGAACCGCTTTCCGTTCCCAGGACAAGTTGTTAGGCATCCGTTGATATTTCTGACACGCGACTAGATTTGAAGTGTGAGTGTGGCTCCCGAAGACGCATCGGTCCACCGCTCACTCGGATTAACTGACGAAGAGTACGAGACCATTCACGGGTTATTAGGGCGACACCCAAATCACCTCGAATTGGCCATGTACTCCGTCATGTGGTCCGAGCACTGTTCGTACAAGTCATCAAAGATTCATTTGAAGAGACTCCCCACAGAAGCACCATGGGTTTTGGTAGGTCCAGGCGAAAACGCGGGGGTCATCGATGTCGGTGATGGAATAGCTGTAGCGATCCGCATAGAAAGCCACAACCACCCTTCGGCAATTGAGCCATACCAGGGCGCTGCGACAGGAGTTGGAGGAATTCTTCGAGATATCTTCACCATGGGTGCCCGCCCCATAGCAGTGATGGACCCTCTCCGGTTCGGGCCTCTGGATGACCCACGGAGCCGATGGATCGCCGAAGGCGTGATTAGCGGAGTTTCGGGTTATGGGAATAGCGTCGGAGTGCCCACTGTTGGGGGAGAGATTGTTTTCGACGAGACATATAGAGGTAACCCTCTCGTCAACGTTCTTGCCATGGGGGTCCTCCCCGTAGAACGACTTGTTTTGGGACGGGCAAGCGGAGTTGGCAATCTTGCTGTGCTTCTGGGGGCCTCGACTGGCCGAGATGGAATAGGGGGAGTGAGCGTGTTGGCCTCCGCCGGCTTCGATGAGGCATCTCAAAACGCTGACAAACGCCCAAGCGTTCAAGTAGGCGACCCCTTCGAAGAGAAGCGCCTATTGGAAGCATGCCTTGAGTTGTTAGATGAAGGACTCGTGACGGGTATCCAAGACTTGGGAGGCGCAGGAATCACCTGCGCTACAAGTGAGACGGCTTCACGCGGTGGAGCAGGAATGGACGTCGATGTTTCGGCTATTCATTCGCGAGAAGAGGGGATGGAACCTTTTGAGTTGATGACTTCTGAATCGCAAGAGCGGATGTTGGCGATCGTGGAACCTGGAAGTCTCGACCGGGTGTTAGAAATCTCTTCCCGTTGGGAGATATCAGCGAGTGTCATTGGACGCGTCACCGGGGATGGGCAACTAAGAATTCTTGATGGTTTCGATGGTGAGGTGTTGGCGGAACTCCCAGCATCCACCTTGCATGACGACGCTCCTGAATATGAGCGCCCCCTGTCGCCCCCAGAGAATTTGATCGAACGTCGATCACTTGATGCATCGAGCGGTCCGGTTGACTGCGCCGCCGATTTGCTTGCTTTAGTACGAGACCCCGCTTGGGTGTATAGCCAATATGACCATCAACTTTTCCTTAATACAGTGGTTGGGCCCGGTAGTGACGGGGCCCTCCTTCGGCTTCGTGACCCGAGGACAGGTCACGAAACTGGAAGAGCTTTGGGTATGTCTACGGACGGAAATCATCGTTGGTGCCATGTAGATCCCCGCCAAGGAACGGCAATGGTGGTTGCCGAAGCTGTTATGAATATCGCGTGCGTGGGTGCCGAGCCGATGGCCGTCGTCAACTGTCTGAACTTTGGAAATCCTGAACATCCTGAGGTGATGTGGCAATTATCTGAAGCTGTGGATGGCATGTCTGAAGCGTGCCGAGCCTTTAACGCCCCAGTCGTGGGAGGGAACGTCAGCCTGTACAACGAAACTAACGCAGTGGATATCGCTCCAACCCCTGTTGTGGGGATCATCGGTATGCACCCGAAGTTGTCAAACCCACCCCCCGGCATGACCCTCAGCCCTGACTTGACGCTTGTATTGGTTGGCCAGCAACCAAATGAAAATGTTTCGATGGCTGGAAGTCGCTGGGCATGGGAAATCGGCGGGTGCAAAGACGGCTCCCTACCCGAATTTGACCTTTTCCAAACAGTACGAACGGCGGAGTATGTGACCGAGATAGTCCAAAGGAACCAAGTCGAAGCAGTGCACGACGTGGGCGACGGCGGGCTTGCAGTAGCTCTTGCCGAAATGGCTGTTCATAGTGGAGTCGGGATGCACATAAGTGGTTTCGATGGTCACAGAGCACTGTTTAACGAATCAGGGGGACGTGTAATCGTTGCCCTCAGCCGCACTGACCTGGAATCCTTCCTGAGAGAGACTTCGAATCGCGGAGTTCCCGCCCAGACGATCGGTAACACTGGCGGATCTTCCCTTGTCCTAGGGTCAACTATTAATCTTTCAATAGATGACTTGACCCGTGCCGCGCGAGACGAACTCCCACAAGCGCTCGGCCAGGGAACTGTTAGCGGATGACAAACCACACTCACGAAGTTGAACTCATTAAACCTCGCGAAGCGTGTGGCGTTTTCGGAGTTCTGGCGCCTGGCAGCCCTGTTGCACACCAGACTTACCTTGGCCTGTACGCGCTCCAGCATCGCGGCCAAGAATCGGCAGGCATAGCGGTGAGCGATGGTTCGAACGTGACTGTCGTAAAAGACATGGGTTTGGTGTCCGGCGCTTTTGACGATCGAGTTCTCGCCGTCCTAGAAGGCGACATCGCTATCGGCCACACTCGCTACTCAACGACAGGATCGAGCTCTTGGCGGGCATCACAGCCTTTCTATCGTGATGTCGGTGATCTCGAATTCGCGCTCGCCCACAACGGCAACCTGGTCAACACGGCAGCATTAGCGGCTGACGCAGGGATGCTCGACGGAACGGTCATGAGCGACAGCGATCTGGTAGCAGAACTGGTTGCTATTGAATTGGCGACCGGAGAAGCACCCGAAGGTAACGAACTGCCTTGGGCTATGGCTCGTGTGTTACCGCAGCTCCGCGGCGGATTTTCCTTCGTTGCTATGGATCGGCACCATTTGGTTGGCGCCCGAGGACCCGAAGGATTCTGGCCGCTTTGTCTAGGACGCCTTGATAACGGTTGGGTCCTCGCATCGGAAAGCCCCGCCCTGGACACGGTCGGCGCGCATTTTGTGCGAGAAGTAGACCCTGGAGAGATGGTTGTCATCAGCCGAGACGGATGGACCTCGGAAAGGCCCTTCAAGAATCCCAACCCTCGGCTCTGTATGTTCGAATTCGTCTATTTCTCGCGACCCGACACTGTTCTCTACGGCCGAAACGTTCATGCCGCTAGACAACGCATGGGCGAACAACTTGCAGATCAGGCCCCAGTGGTTGCCGACCTCGTAATGCCAGTGCCAGAATCAGGGATACCCGCCGCTCAGGGCTTCGCTCGCGCTAGTGGCATCCCATATCGGGATGGACTCGTCAAGAATCGCTACATCGGACGGACATTTATTGCTCCCTCTCAAGAAATGAGAGCCCTAGGAGTAAAAATGAAACTCAACCCCATCCGCCACAACATTGAAGGCCAACGACTCATAGTCGTTGACGACTCTATTGTCCGAGGCACAACCACACGAGCAATCGTCGAAATGTTACGGGCCGCCGGAGCCGCCGAAGTGCACCTTCGAATTTCTTCGCCCCCATATAGATGGCCGTGCTTTTACGGAATGGATACAGGCACCAAAGCAGAACTATTAGCGGCCGACTTGACCATGGATGAAATACGGGAGTATCTGGGTGTCAATTCCATCGCTTATTTAGAACTTGACCGTCTCATTGATGCAACCGGTGCTCCCGGAGCAGGGTTCTGCACAGCTTGCCTTGACGGCCAATACCCAGTACCGATTCCTCAAGGTCTCGACAGAGAAGTGCTGGGAGAACGGCGCGATGAACCTGGGACAACATCCGTCTCAGTGTCACAAATGAAGCTAGGGCAATGACTTCTGAGATCACCTATTCAGGCGCGGGTGTCGACATCGATTTAGCTGACGAGGCTGTGCGACGCCTCACCCCACATGTTCGTTCAACCTTCAGACCCGAGGTTCTCAGCGACATAGGTGGGTTTGGATCGGTCGTAGCGATACCGAACGGATACCAAGAACCCGTGCTTGTCTCTGGGAACGACGGAGCTGGGACAAAACCGCTGATTGCTATGGCGTTGGACCAATACGACACGATCGGCATAGATGTGGTGGCCATGTGCGTTGACGACATCGTCACCACCGGCGCAGAGCCGCTCTTTTTCCTTGATCAGATTACCGTTGGGAAAGTTGACCCTGACCGTATCGAACAACTAGTCATCGGTTTTGCCGAAGGCTGTCGCCACGCTGGATGTGCTCT
>DCYM01000058.1 GCA_002331465.1 Candidatus Neomicrothrix sp. UBA2110
GCGTCTGCCAGTCCAAGGACTGTGGTGCTGGTCGTGATTGTTTCGCCTACTTCGACAGGTCTGAGGATGCGCACCGAACGGTAGTAGAGGTTAGCTATAGCTTTCCGGGTTGCATTTGTCGTCTGACCAATCGCGTATTGCATGACTAACCCGGGATTTACAAGCGCGCCGGTAGAACCGCTAATTCGTTGGTAGGCGCCACGATTTGCTGACGCAAAGTGTTGATCACCTGTGATCATTCGGTAAGCGACATTGTCAGCGTCGGTGACGGTGACCGCGGGTAACGGCGGAATTGTCATCCCATGTTCGAAATCGTCGTAATAAGGGCCGTCGTTGTGCACGATTATTCTTTCTTTGCTGAAGCTTGTATGTGAAGGATATTCCCAGCTTTGCCTAAACAAAGCCGGCGAAGGGCACCTTCCACCTTGATACTTAATGCCCTCATGACACGCGGGGAATATTGGCTCTTTCGATGAGGGTTTCTTTTCATTTTTCGCGCACGCCGAATTCGACAAAAGTTTCGGAATTGTGCTTCCCAGACAGGCAACCCGGAGAGCGTTCCTGGGGTGTGACCCATGACACTTCTCACGATGATCAAGCTGAGGTTGCTGGTGGGTTACACAATGAAATTGGGCGGAGCGGGTTACTCGCTCCCGATAATCAAGTCTGAGACTGTCTCAGCCTCGGCCGTGACGGAGCAGGGTGCCCGGTGTTGCGCCTGTGCACTCGCCGTCGCGGAAAGTTTCCACCCCATTGACAAGGATGTGTCTATACCCGTTGGCATGTTGGACTCGCCGCCATTCACCGCCAGGCAAATCGTAAACGGGTTCACCGATCCATTCGGGTTCGATGGACAACTCTTCTAAGTCATAGATGATGACGTCAGCAGGCGCCCCTTCGCGCAGCATTCCTCGATCTTGAAGCCCACCTGCGTGAGCCGCCAACGTGGAACCGCGGTAGTGGGCCTCTTCGAGCGATATCGCTCCTGTTTCTCGAACCATCCATGCGAGATAGTCAGTAGTCCATGCGCCGCCGGTAAAGAACTTGGTGTGAGCGCCGCCGTCGGAGACACCTGGAACGGTGTAAGGCGACTCAGTGATCGCCCCTGCCATATGGTCGATATTCCACTCGGGCCCTTCGCCCAGGAACTCAGTTTTTAAATCAGTCATGATCGACAAATCGAGCATCACGTCGATGTAGTGCTTGCCCTCTTGTTCGGCTATCTCCCCGAGACTCTTACCTACGTACTGCTGCATGTCCTCGCGGCGGTTCACGCCTTGGACGACGAGACGGTGTGCCGGCCCACCGACCGCTATTTGTGTTTGGGTGAAAAGGGTATTGGCCTCGTCCTGTTCTATCTTGATCCTGTCTCGCAGAGCAGGGTCCTTCATTTTCTGGATTTTCTCCTCGATAGTTCCGGTCGTTGCTTCTCGCCAAGCGGGGCTGGAGTCATACAAATTCCACTCATCCAGCGAAAATGCGAAACCTGTTCGTATCGTTGCCGCTTGCCCGAAGATTCGAAGGCCTTCTTCTTGGGCGTCTTGTATCCACTCAAGACGTTCTTGGTGCGTGCGCGGGTTTCGTTGACTCACAGGCACAACGTTGTCGATAATCGGGCGTCTGCAAATTTCCGCCAACTTGCGTTTGAATGCCAGGTCGTCAGGGTCGTTTGGATCCGAACTTGTTGCTTGGGTTAGTTGGATAAAACCTTCGTCGCGTTCGGCGAGAACTTCAGCCAAGCAAAAGATGTCGTCGTCGACCATCGTGTCGGTGACCATCGGTGTTCCATCAAAATCAGCCTGGGTGGAGTTGGGGCCTAACCGTTGGATTGAGAAACCGCAGAGGCCCGCGTCCATCCCTTCGTGGAGTAGACGTTGCATTTCTTTTTGTTCAGCATTGGTAGCTGCCCGACTTTTTGCAGCATCAAGGCCCATCACGTAGATCATGAGGGATGCGGTCGGCATGTATTGAAGACAGTTCACGCCCTTGGGTGCACGATCAAGACTGTCCAGGTACTCGGGAATAGTTTCCCAATCCCAGTGCGGCAAAAAGCCCTCTTGCATTGCGGCTAGAGGGATGGCCTCGGTTCGCACCATGGTCAACATTGATCGCTCTCGGAAGTCCGGCTTGCACGGAGCGAAACCAAAACCGCAGTTACCCAGTACGACGGAGGTAACTCCGTGCCAACTTGAGATGGAACAGTAAGGGTCCCATCGAATTTGAGCGTCGTAATGTGTGTGAAGGTCAATAAAGCCTGGAGCAACAATCGCCCCATCCGCGTCGATGACCTGTTCGGCGACACCGTCAGCCCGACCGCCTATACGGGCGATGCGGCCATCCTTGATCCACATGTCGCCTCGGAATCGAGGCACCCGTGTTCCGTCCACAATGGTGCCGTTTTTAATATGAACGTCGTAGTCAGTCGCCATGGTTCCCCCCGGAGTGGCTTTCGTTCTGCGGTCGTGCCCAACCGATGAGGACGCCCCGCTATGAACGGCAGTCTAGATAACAGACCAAAGGGATGACGACATACACCACAAATCGCTCTACTCAAGGGCGGTAAAGCAGATCCTAAGGAATCACCGGCAGCATGATATGGCTCAAATAATGAGAGCTGTGGTGGACCTTTTGGTGAGCGACGTTCCAACTTGTGCCTCGAGCCTGATCGCC
>DCYM01000110.1 GCA_002331465.1 Candidatus Neomicrothrix sp. UBA2110
GTGAGGTCCAAGACTCGCAAATCCTGGATCAACATCACGCCGCTCCTTTACGATTGCCCCAAGAAATAGGCCGCGCATTGCGCCCTTGCTCTTCCCTGGTTGCTAGAACCAGTTACGAGAACCAGTTGCTAGTCCAGCACACCCAGGCACCTCCAGTGGGACGACCTCATTTGAACGTCTCGGTGGCCTTTACCCAGAGCGCCGCTTGGTTCTTGCAGTCGAGTGAGCGTCGCGGGCACTAGCGTCTATATTCGTGGCAGCAGGCACGCGCAGCGACGCCAAGCGTTGGTACCAGAAGCAGTGGGACCCTGACCGGACGGTTGGGGACTGGTTCGCACTTCTCGCGGAGTCAGGTTGGGGTTATCCCGGTTGGCCCACCGAGTGGTTCGGACGAAACATGGACCGTGCAGATGTCAGGGCAGTGCGCGAAGAACGAAAAAAACTAGGCGCCCTTCCACCCCCTTCGGGGATTGGACCTAGTTTGCTCGCCCCAATGTTGTTTCGACACGGCACTGACGACCAAATGCGTAGATTCCTGCCCGCTATGGCGTGGAAGGGCGAAACGTTTTGCCAAATGCTCAGTGAGCCGGAAGCTGGTTCAGATTTGGCCGGTGTCACCACCACAGCGACCCTCGACGGGGATGAGTGGGTGATCAACGGCTCAAAGATCTGGACCTCAAAGGCAAACGAAGTGGACTACGGAATGCTTCTTGCCCGCACCGACCCGGACGCCCCGAAACATCGCGGACTCACATTTTTCCTGATAGCCAGAGACCAGCCCGGTATCGACGTTCGACCCTTACGAACCATGACCGGTGCAGCCAGCTTCAATCAGGTGTTCTTTGACGACGCACGAATATCGGTTGACGATGTCATCGGAGCCCCTGAAGACGGCTGGACGGTTACTCGCACATTTCTTGCCTTGGAAAAAAACTCGTACAACCCAGACGCCCACGAAGGCGGACCATTCGGAAAAGTTGATCTAAATCAAACTTGCGCCCAACTCCAACAACGAGAACAAGCCCGCCGATCCGCTGCCGCTCAGGGGCGAGGAGCGGGACAACTGATTACCGACCTAATTGACAAACACGGTCATGGCATCACCGAATTGACCCGCGCTCGGCGCGCCCGGCTACATACGTGGCGACGGGTCATGGGTTACACAAACCAGCGGGTACGTGCCTCTCGGCGTCAAGGAAACTCGCTGCCTGGATTCGAAGGGCCCATGTCGAAGCTCACCGTCTCAACAATCACCCGCGAACAAAGGGACCTGGGTTTGGAAACCCAAGGGCCACACGGGATGCTCGCAGACGAACATGGCCCATCAGGGCAATTTCATCACTTCTTCTTAAGTTCACCAGCAATCTCGATAGCTGGCGGGACCGACGAAATTCAACGAAACCATCTCGCTGAACGAATCCTGAACCTGCCCAAGGAACCTTTGTTCGATCCGAACTCAGTTGTCGTTGAAGATAAAAAGACCTGAACCCTACGAGTTCACCGACCTGACACAGCACTACGCGAAAAGGCCCTGTGGTCTAAGTCAGCGACTCGAAGTTCGCCACCGCAACCGTTGATGTTCTGAAGGCCCCTCGTCGGCGAGTACCTCACCGTTTTGTCGCGAGGCGACACGGTGAGCATCACAAATCATCTCAGTTAACGAAGGGACGGTACCCTGAGCCGTTCACTTCTGTAAGACTCACGACCGTGAATTCCCGACCGAAAAGTTCAAAATGAGTAACGACCCGTACGTCCTCATCACAGCCGATACGCATGCTGGTGGAAGTCATTCCCAATACCGCGACTACTTAGAGCCCAAATATCGAGACCAATTCGATGAGTGGAGAGGCGGGTATGTAAACCCCTCCGAAGAGCACTACGGCGCGAAAAAGCTCAGAAACTGGGATCTAGATATACGCACCGCCGACCAGAACTCTCAGGGAGTAGTTGGCGAAGTTGTATTCCCGAACACCGTCCCGCCCTTCTACACCGAGAGCGTGGTCACAGCACATCCTCCATCCGCCGAAGAATACGAGCTTTATCTCGCAGGTCTAAGGGCTCACAATCGCTGGCTCGTCGACTTTTGTGCAGAAGATCCCGACCGACGAGCAGGGGTCGGTCTGATTTTGCCCAATGACCTCGATGAAGCAGTTAAAGACATCCAATTTATTGCTGAATCTGGGCTCCGAGGCGGTGTCCTACTTCCGATTGTTCCACCTGATTGTAAATGGGTACCGCCCATCTACGACCCTGTCTGGGACCGGGTGTTTGCTGCCATTCAAGACCACGATCTGGTGATCAATCAGCATTCAGGGCAAGGCTCACCCAGATACCAAGAAACCATTGTCGGTGAGGCTATATGGATCACCGAAGTCATCTTCTATTCCCAATCTGGGTTTCGACACCTCCTTATGAGTGGTGTATTTGAGAGGTTTCCGCGGCTTCGCTACATCATGACCGAATCTGGTTGTGGTTGGGTTGGGCCACTACTACAGCAGCTTGATCGACTTCACATGGGGATGAAGCGTGGAGCGATCGGGGAAATGAAATATGAAGATGGGTGGGTGCTGAACGACCTACCGAGCGAATCTGCTGCTCGAAGCTGCTGGTATGGAGCGAGCTTCCCCGGAAAATCCGAACTTGAAGGTATCGACCAAATTGGCGCAGATCGAGTTTTGTGGGGAAACGATTATCCACATTACGAGGGAACCTTCCCGTACAACCTGGAATCACTTCGTCTCACGTTCTCCGATATTCCCGAGTCAACTCGGCGGTTGCTACTCGGGGAGAATGCGGCAAAGCTGTACGGCTTCGATATAGAAAAGCTGCGGCCGCTTGCCGATATGCATGGCCCCACTCCTGAAGAGGTCGACGAACCATTGACCCGCGATGAAATCCCCCGGGATTCTTCGTGCGGAATCTTCCATACTGCGATGGCTCAAACAGCTAGTTAGGAGAAAGTCAATGGCAATGCCCTCAGACATTGGGATCATCGACACGATGATTGGCTTTCCCGCCAGCGATTTCTCGCAATATGACTTCATTCGTAAACAGCTAAAAGACGACTCGACTGAATTCGAGTTTCCAGTTGAGTACATGTTCAAGAATGTCCCTAAAGAACTCTACGGAAGTGATAACCCAATTTCGGTGACGTTGCACGAGATGGATCGTTTCGGGGTTGAGGTTGGTGTCGTAGGAGTGGGCGACGAGGTAAGTCGCCAAGCCTTGCGGGACCATCCTGACCGGTTCGTGGGTTCAGGGTGGGTGGACCCGAATCGGGGCATGAAAGGAATTCGAACCATGGTCCGCCAGTACGAGGAGTTCGGGGTTCGGGCATTCACCGCCTTTAACGCCGGCTACACCCCTCAGGTGGGCCTTGATGAGGCTCTCATGTACCCGATCTACGCCAAGTGTGTTGAACTTGGTGTACCTATTTTCTCATGTGTCGGTGTTCCCGGACCACGCTTTCCAATGTGGCCACAGCACGTGGAGCGCCTCGACCGAATCATGTATGACTTTCCAGAACTCGTTTTCGTGACGCGCCACGGTTGCGAGCCGTGGGAAGAGTTGGCTGTAAAGCTGATGTTGAAGTGGCCCAACCTTTACTATTCAACATCCGCATTCGCGCCAAAGCACTACCCCAAAGCTGTGATCGACTACGCGAATTCAAGAGGCGCTGACAAGGTCATTTACGCGGGTTATTTCCC
>DCYM01000049.1 GCA_002331465.1 Candidatus Neomicrothrix sp. UBA2110
GATTGTGAATTCGCGTCGGTGAGAGCTAACCAAGTTGAGCAAATTTGGGTACCGTCAACCGCCCAATAGGGTCGATCTTGATGCCAAACGAATTGTTCCTGCGTACCGGGATCTTTAACGAACACGTGATCGTAATACAGGCGAATATTCTTTGAATTAGTGGCTATCGCGGCCATAGCAGCAAGCCTGGAGTTCTCGGCGAAGCGACGAAAATCGGGACGAACGGGATGCAAGTAGCGGTCCTGAAAAAACATTCCGGGAGCGTCACCTGGTGACATATCACCACCGAAACGCCCGGGAGAATCAATTAAACCATCAACCGATTGAAGTATTTCTTCAACCAGAGCACCGTCCACTGCCCGAGGGACGTGGATGACGCCGTCGGCCTTGAATGTCGCAACCTGGTCCTCATCTAAAACGTCCACGTAATCACCTGCGAGTTGAGCCTAGATGTTCTCAATAACGTCATGGTCGGAGAGACTCGACCGGACATCAGTATCTGCCTTAGCGGGGATATCTGGACACCAGATTTGCATGGCTTCTTCCATTGTGCCCTTCACTACTATCGCCACTTCATGAGCGTCACTGCGATTGCATTCGACGACGACACTGTCATGGACTGTTTGCACACCGACCGCGCTATCGAAACGAGATAGTCGCACGTAGAGCAGTCCGTACGCCTCCAACATCACGTCCGCCACACCACCTTGGATAGGAGCGTTTCTGTAGGCATTCGCCATCTGCGATATGCGCGAGGTAAGAGACTTATTCAATAAAAGAACCGCTGCTTCAGACCCCATGTGTTCCTTGACCTGATCGACAATCGTTCGCCTCAAGGGTCGGTTTTCGAGCAATTTTGTGACTTCGGTAGATGACAAAAGTTGGTCATCGTTTTTGAATTTGACGTCGTGTTCCTCGGCGACCAGCCGCCGAACTCGTTCCGGCCCCTCTTTGCTGGATTCAACAATTGTTCGAGCTGCCTGTTCCAAAACACCTTCCGTGTGAAAAGTGAACTGCTGCCGTCGGCCGGATTCGGTGAAGGACTGAAATCCGAAAGCTTCGGTGTTTCGTTTCAGCACTACCGGTGCTTCAAAAGAAAGTGTCCAAGCAATTTCGTCGACCTCCCAGGGCGATCCCAGATGGGCAACTACATCTTCAGCGGTTGGCCAGTTGCGGTGCTGGTCGCGATGCTGGCGGACGGCTCGACGGACAAGAGGCCAGATCTGGTGCAACCGAAGAGTGAGTTGCCAATCGATCTCGTCGTGAGATGAAGCCAAATCTTCAATAAATCGATCTCGGCTAGAGACCCAAGACGCGATTTGTGGGTAAGCGGACAGATACTGTTTAAGGAGGATGTGGCCCTCTTCGGTGGACGTTTCAACGCCAGCTTGAGAAAGGCTTCGAGCCAAGCCAGCGCCTCGTTGACCGTAAACGATCCCGAAATTAATCCGTTTAGCTTTGTCGCGGTATTCGATATGGCTCTCTGGATCCGATACCGCTAAGGCGTCCATGTCAACGTTAAACATGCGCTCAGCGGTCGCACAGTGGATGTCAGCCCCGGCCTCGAAAGCGTCGCGGAGGTTGCGGTCGCCCGCTACTTGGGCGGCGAACCTTAACTCGGCTTGACTCAAGTCTGAATAAACGAAGACTCTTTCGGCTTCGACGGGTCGTATGTACTGCTTCATTTTGGGAGAGAAGTTCTGCGCGTTCGGTCTTCTGCTGGCCAATCTGCCGGTGTTAGTCCCCACGACCTGCAAATACTCCGGATGCATTCGACCTTCGGTGTCGATGTGTTCACGAATCGAATTTCCGTAGGTCGAAAGAACTTTGGTGAGTTCCCGGAACTCTAGAAGCGCTTGGCAGATATCTCCTCCGATGTCAGAGAGAACTGTCGCGGTGAGCGGGTCCGTGGGAAGCAGCAACCTTGGTTTGCCGAAGGTGTTGGAAGACCATGCGAGGACGTTATCTGTGCTCCATTCGTTGAGCGTTGCCTTTGCCTGACGTTCACTTCCGGGATTCCAAGATGGTTCTAGTGTCTCGCCGAACAAGGTGCCCTGCCCGCCTCCAGTGAGTTCGGCTAAGCGTCCAGATACTTGTACTCGCCGCTGATCCATCTCGGTGAGTCTTTGTTCCCAGCGCACCCAATCAAAGGGAAGTCCCACCCGCTCCATGTGGTCCAGAAACGGACGCGCGTGTTGCTCAAGTCGGCAGACTTTTTCTAGTCCAGCGTCAACTAATCGCGACCTTATCTCTTCCGCGACCCACAGTGTCTCTACCGCATCTGCTGCGGCATAGGTCACCTGTTCGACAGTGAGGGGATCACTTTCGGTGTATGAGAGCTGCGTACTTCCTTTACCTTCGACGTGTAGTCCGAGGTACCACTCAGTAGCCCAGGCAAGGCCGTGGTAGAACCCGAACCCTGTCCGTCCTTGATGTAACAAGGCATCCGCGAGTTGGGCGTCCCACCATGTCATGGACTCAAGAGATTCGCCGTTTTGTCGCGCAGGCTCGAAGAGATCTCGATCCAGTACTCGGGCATCGAAGTCGGCGTTCCATGCGTCGGCTTTGACTTCGCTTAATGTGGCGGCGAGAGACAAAGGCTCGATTTCGCGTACATCGAGAACCCAGGCGTGATCTAAGCCGTCCTTGTTTCGCGTGGCGGCAGAGATAACTCTAAGAGCTCCGGGATTGCTGTTTGGACCGCTGAACGCTTCGGGGTTGTAAACCGTCTCTGTGTCTACGGCCCTCATAGTCGACTGTTGAAGCGCGACAGCGAAGTCTTCTAAGCAGGTGTCATCGACGCGAGTGATTGGGACGTCAGCAACTGTTCTTGATGACCGAGGCCGAGGATCGACGGGAATGACCACGCCATGACACTAGATCCGAAAATTAAGCGAATTCAGCAAGTCGTCGCGTTAGCTCTTCGATTTCTGCCGGTTCGAGGTTTGCGAAGCTCATTCGTACCATCGCATCGTCCTCGGCGGTAAAGGCAGTGCCAGGTATTACAAGTACGTCGTGTTCAAGGATCAGTCTTCGGACGACCTCTGAGGTCGTCCGATCGGCACGTGGGTGGCGAACCCACCCGAAATAGGCGCCAGATGCGACAACTTCGAAGCCTCCTGGTTGATCCTGCATCGCCGCCAGGAACCTGTCTTCTAGTTCTCTGATTCGGATAACTTGTTCGGCCCGCCACTCCTGGGCATGAAGCAACCCTGCGAGCGCGGCTTCTTGGCCTATCCGAGGTGCGCTAATCGCCACGCAATCCAAGATCTTGAGCGATTCGGTGATGATGCTCGTGCCCCCAACCACAGCGCCGCATCGATACCCGGGAATGGCGAAATCTTTGGAGAAGCTGTGGAGACTAATAACGTGGTCAGCCCAATCAGGGTTGATGAATAGCTCGTGCGTTCCGTTTTTCTCGTCGCGAAAAGAGCGGTAAGTCTCATCAACAACTAAAGCGATGTTGTGTCGGCGAGCTAAATCTGCGAAACCATGGATCACTTCTTTCGGGATGGTTACGCCAGTTGGATTACCGGGGCTGACCAAGGTGATTAACCGCGTCTTGTCTGTCAGCAGACTCTCGGCATGTTCTGGATCGGGAATGAAGTCCGGCCCAGGATTCAGATGTCGAACGTTGACACCTTCTAGTCGAAGCCACATGTCGTGGTTGAAATAGAAGGGAGCAATAAGAAGGGCTTCGTCTCCAGGCGAGGTAAGGGCGCTCGCGACGATACAGAATGCCTGGTTGCATCCGGCAGTAACGAGAATCGACTCTGCAGACAGATCCGCTTCGTATCCTCGGCTCAGGTCATTCGCGAATTCTTCGCGCAATGCTGGCAAACCCGGCTGTGGGGGATAGCGACCCGCATCTGGTTCGTGCGCCACGCGTGCGATTCGCTCAATTACTGCGTCCGCTGGAGGAAAAGAAGGCGCGGCCTGTGAGAGGTCTAGTAGCGCTCGAGAGTTCGTTCTTAGCCCTACGAGAGCGTGCGCCGCCCCTATAGGGGAGTGAGCAAGATTCTGTACTCGTTCACTGAACCGCATTAGTCGTGGCCGCCCACTTAGTCGTCATAGGGAACATCTATAAAATCGCGTGCCTCACCGGCAGCGTTGCCAAAGGCTTCACCATCGAGTAATTCAATAAGACGTCGCGCCACCGGACCTACTTCTCCGGCACCGACCGGCACTTCATCCCACGATGTCACCGGGAACAGATGAGTATCTCCACCGCAAAGAAACATCTCTGAAATCAAGTCGCCCCTGACTTCGGATGCCAGCACAGGTGCCTGCGATACAGAAGAAATGAGTCCTTCCCGCGTGAGCTCTCCAGAAGCCAGATCCATTACTCGCCGGATAGTCGTGCCAAGCAAAATGCCGTCAAATGGTGGAGTGCAAAGAACGCCGTCATTAGTAACGAAAGCGGTATTGAGCACACAAGATTCTGCGACGTACCCATCGTCGTCGACGAGGACCCCGAAGGTTCCACCTCGATCGACTGCTTCCATATGGGTCAGCACATTGAGTAGGTAGTTGTTTGACTTAATTGTCGCCAGCAGAGGCGGTTTCATCGGCGTATCCAGCACAGTGGCCTCTGAAATGCCCGTGCGCATGGGGTCCAGTCCCTCTGCCCCAAGTGGAGCCGGGTCGAAGATTATGCAATAGAAGCAGGCCTCAGGGCATTCTTTAGGACTTGGTGAAAAGCCGCCCGGTCCAACACTCATCCAATAACGAACTGCGCCATCTCGGATCCCTGCGGCGCTTGCAGTATCAACGACCATCTCGATCAAATCATCTTTGTTCCACGGATGTTCTATTCGTGCCAACTCAGCGCTGTGTAACAGACGGTCAATATGTATGCCTAATCGGTAGAGCCGGCCAGAACTCAGGGTGCAGGTATCGAAAACTCCGTGGCCTCGGTGCACCAAATGATCATCAAGGGGCACCTGCATTAAGGCTGGGTCAGTGATCACCCCTCCTAGCCACGAACTAAACATCGCCCTGTATCCAGGCGCGCCACGTTTGCTTCGCAATCGAGAGAGGACCTCTGATTCGTTAAGGACACGACGACCGGAAGCAGTCACGAACTTGAGACTACGGCTGATTGGCCTCGGAAGTAAGCAGCAGATGGCTGGAGTGGGGTACCAATGTTTATGTCAGGCAGCAACCGTAGGTGAGATCAAGTGGTAGAGAGACTGCGGAACCTACGAAGGCGAAGGCTGTTTGTCACGACGAGAAATGACGAGAGGGCCATTGCTATAGCAGCTTGTGTAGGTGCTAAAGATCCAATGATGGCGAGAGGCAGGGCGACCGCGTTATAGGAGAAAGCCCACATGAGGTTGACCTTTATTACTCGTAAAGTTTTACGCGACAAAGCGATGCCGTCGGCCACCGCCCGGGGATCATTAGTCATGATCGTCAGATCGGCAGTGTTTCTAGCGGCGTCGGTCCCGGACTGCATAGCAATACCGAGATCGGCGATCGCCAAAGCTGGGGTGTCGTTAATTCCATCGCCGACCATCGCCACGCATTGCCCGTTGGCTTGCATTGCCGCTATGTGATCCCGCTTTTCTTCAGGTAGTACCTCTGCGATGACGTTGTTGATGTGAATAGCTCGTGCGACTTTCTCGGCAACTTCGCAGCTATCGCCCGAAAGTAAAACCACCTCAAGTTCGAGATCGCGGAGCGAAGAAATTGCAGCGGCGCTAGTTGGCCGGATCTCGTCCGTGACGAAAACCCCGGCTTCGGCTACGGGTCCGCGACCCAGGAAAATTTGGGTGCCTGAAACATCGGACTCTTCGAGACTGGTCGGAATCTCTTCGAACAGTGTTTTCTTGCCGACCCTCATTTCTATCCCGTTGACCGTGCCGGTGATTCCTTGGCCGGGGTGATTGAGGAAGTCGGTGACAGAAGCGGTTTCATCCGAAAACTGCGAAAATGCTCGGGCTATCGGGTGCTCCGACCTTGACTCGAGAGACCCGGCAAGCGACAGAAGAAACTCGCTGTTGTTGTTCGGGGCGGTCACTTTGACCACGATGGGCTTTCCGCGGGTAAGCGTGCCTGTTTTGTCAAAAACCACCGTGTCAACTCTACGAGTGGAGTCCAAGACGTGAGCTCCAGCGACGATTACTCCCAGCTGGGCGGCGCGGCCAGTTCCCACAAGAACTGCGAGAGGAGTGGCCAAGCCAAGAGAACACGGGCAAGAGACAATCAACACGGCTATAGCGGCGGTTAGGGCGTCACTCAACTCGTGCCCAAGTATCAGGCGAACCAACAATGTGCCGACGGCAAGAACGACCACGATGGGCACAAAGATTGACGCAAGGCGATCAGCGAGACGTTGGATGGGAGCCTGACCAGCTTGAGCATCCTCCACTAGTCTCGCCACTCGGGCTATCTCGGTATCTTCACCAACTGCGGTCGCCTCGACCACTAAAGCTCCAACGCCGTTGAGAACCCCGCCGGCAACGATCGCTCCAGGAGCTACTTCCACTGGGGAGGACTCCCCGCTCGTTTGAGATGCGTCTACCTCTGATATGCCTTCAACGACTCGGCCATCGGTGGCAACGCGCTCTCCGGGGGCGACAATAAATTTCATTCCCACCTCCAGATCCTCGACGGGGAGCTCGCGGCCGTCGCGTAGATGTACTTTGCTTGGAGCAATATCTGCCAGAGCGCGCAACGAATCACCTGAAGTCCGCATCGCTCTGGCTTCCCACCATTTGCCAAGCAACACGAAAGCCACTATCGCTGCGGCTCCCTCAAAGTGAAGGGTGCGATCCGCTCCGGACACCAACACCACAACTGACCATGACCAAGCTGCGAGCGTGCCGAGTGACACCAGGGTGTCCATTGCAAGGGAACGTTGCAAGATTTGAAGGCGAGCGGAGTGGTGGAAGGTCCATCCAGCCCACCAAACGCTGACAGTTGAAAGCGCACCGATAACCCAGTCGCTGCCAGGGAACCCCACAAACATGGTGGCCATAGCAACGAAAGCGATACTTAGAGCTGGGATTGTCCGCCGCGCAAGAGTTGCCTCGGTCATCGCTTGGATCTCTGCGCGGTTCCCATTTTCCACGGCTCGAAAGCCCAGACTCGCGACTAGTTCACGCATCGCAGCCCGATCGACTGTTTCGTTATGCCAGATGAGCGAGGTAGCTGTGGCGAAGTTCACTCGAGCGTCCAGCACACCTTCCACATCCACCAACGCGGTTTGAATCCGAGCGGCGCACGCGGTGCAGGTCATACCTTCAATGATGAATTGAGTACGTTCGTTGGCCGATGTCTGATTGACCGCAGAGTTGGTGACAGCCATGAGGCAATGATACTGGCGCATTCGAGATCGCCGACCAGCGTTCGCGGCCGTACCCTGGGATCACGATGTCGGAACCTCAGCAACACTTTCACCTTCATACATTGGGGTGTCCCAAGAATCAGGTTGATTCTGACAAGATTGCAGGCACCCTTCTCGATGACGGTCTGGTTCCAACCGACGACGTTGCTTCTGCTGACCTTGTGGTCGTAAACACCTGCGCTTTCATTGAAGAGGCGAGAGAAGAGTCCATAAACGCTGTTCTCGCCTTAGAGCAAGAACGGATGCCTGGATCCCGAATCGTGGTGACGGGCTGTATGGCTGAACGCTACGGCGACGAATTGGCGGAGGCCCTTCCTGAAGTTGACCGCGTTGCCGGATTTGGAGTTCCTGTCAATTTCAGTCGCAAACCTCAAGGTCTTAGCGTCATTGCAGAAGCCCCCGTCCCCAAATTCGACTTGCTTAACCTGCGACGTCCCGCATCCGATCTTCCTTGGGCTTACGTCAAGATTGCGGAAGGTTGCGACCGTAGCTGTGGCTTCTGCGCCATACCTTCCTTCCGAGGACCGCAAAACAGTCGCGAGGTTGATTCAATACTGCGAGAAATCGACGAACTCGGGGCTCGCGAAATCGTGTTAGTTGCCCAGGACCTCGCCAGCTTCGGGTCGGACCACGGTCGTCGTGGCTCCATCGTCTCGCTTGTAAATGCTGTGGCGAAACAAGTCGACCGAGTTCGACTGCTCTATCTCTACCCATCTGATTTGACCGATGAACTAGTGGAGGCCGTCTTATCTACAGGGGTGCCATATTTCGATCTGTCATTGCAACACGTAGCTAAAACGCATTTGCGTAGGATGCGAAGGTGGGGCGATGGCGAAAGGTTCTTGAACCGCATCGCTGAAATTCGCCGCGCCTCGCCTGACGCGACATTCAGATCCAATTTTATCGTCGGGTATCCCGGTGAAACTGAAGATGATCAGGCGGAACTCCTAGATTGGATGCATGAAGCCCAGCTGGATTGGTGTGGCCTGTTTACGTACTCCCGCGAAGATGGCACCTACGCGGCGGGGTTACCCAACGAAGTGCCCACGGAGTTGATGTCGGAACGCCATATCGAACTGAGTGAGCTACAAGACACGATTACAGCTACCCGACGCGATCAACTCGTGGGGTCGCTCATCGAGGTTCTGGTTGATACGCCCGGTGTAGGTAGATCCCACCGAGAAGCTCCTGAGATCGACGGTGTAGTTAAGGTTCCCCAAGCCCTGCAAGCCGGGGGTATTTACAACGTGCTGGTGACCCGGTCCGATGGTGTCGACGTCGAGGCCGAATTGGCGGAAATCAACTAATGGAAGCATCCGGCGACGGCGACTTTTCGACATATGGGCCTACAGCGCTAGCCACCCCGGCGAACTTCGTAACGGTGGCTCGTATTCTCGCTACACCAGTTTTTGTGTTGCTCGTCGTGACGCGCGACCCGGCCTGGGTCACCTTTGTTGTCGGTTTCGTCATCGGCATGTCGGATTTCGTGGACGGCTGGTTGGCTCGCAGGCAAGGCGTCACACGGTCGGGTGCATTTTTGGACCCTCTGGCAGACAAAGTTCTCGTTCTTGGAGGAATGTTCGCTCTAGTAGCTAACGGGCAATTTCACTGGGCTCCAGTCGCCCTCATTGCCTCTCGAGAGCTAACAATTAGCGCGTACCGATCACACGCAGGCCGTAGGGGGATCAGCGTTCCCGCAACACGGGTCGCAAAGTGGAAAACGTTCGTTCAGCTTTGGGCAATCGGCTTCGCAGTGATCCCCCCAATCGCGCAATCCGTGCATTGGATTGCGACCACCATGTTGTGGCTGGCTCTGGCACTTACCGTCCAGACCGGTATCACCTACCTGCTTGGAGCTAGGAAGCTGTCACGGGCCCAACAACGTGGAGATCTCTGAAAGCGCTCAACCTCGCACGGCGCTTAGTGAGGCGCAATAGGGTCATGACATGAAGTGCGAAGTTATTGCTGTTGGTACCGAGTTGTTGCTCGGACAGATTGTAGACACCAATTCCTCATGGATCGGAGAGCAGCTAGCTCTGGCTGGTATCGATAGTCATTACCAGACCAAAGTTGGTGACAACTGGAGTCGGATCGAAAGCGCCGTCCGTCTCGGGTTAGAACGCAGCGACGCGGTCGTCATGTGCGGTGGCCTTGGCCCAACTCAAGACGACATAACTAGAGACGTGATTGCCGGCTTGGTCGGATCTGAACTTGTACTCGACGAAACGATTGCCGAACGCATTCGGACTATGTTCAAAAGTCGAGGACGAGAGATGCCACAGAACAACCTCCGGCAGGCGATGGTCCCCGAAGGAGCGCTGCCTATTCCTCAGCAGCCAGGCACTGCACCGGGACTTGTCGTGCCCGTCCCGACAGAAGATGGCAAACAAAAAGTTATCTATGCCGTTCCCGGTGTTCCATACGAGATGAAAGAAATGATGTTGGGAACAGTGATCCCGGATCTTCAGCGACGCGCCGGGGTTACTGCAGTCATTGAGAGCAGGGTGTTGCGAACTTGGGGGCAAAGCGAATCCGGATTAGCGGAACTTCTGGGTCAACGAATCGACGAATTGGAAGCTTCCGGTAACCCAACCCTCGCTTTTTTGGCGAGCGGAGTTGAAGGAATCAAGGTTCGCATCACTGCGAAAGCACCGACCTCTCCAGAAGTAACTGTGATGCTTGATGCTGAAGAGAAGAATCTAAGAGAACTGCTTGGCGACCTGGTGTTCGCAGTGGACGACGACAACATGGAATCCACAGTTCTGGGTTTATTGGCCGAGAGAGGATTACGGCTCGGAGTAGTTGAGACAACAACCTGCGGGTTCATGGCTCACCGCCTAGCGACAGCCCGAGCTGGGACTCAAGCCTTTTCAGGAGGTGTCGTTGCTCGAGGACCAGGCATCTTGTCATATCTATTGCGCGGAGATCCCACTGCTGTGGAACCTGAGGAAGCTGCCCTCCAGTTAGCTCGAGTGGCACGCGGAATACTCGTCTCCGACGTAGGAATTGCGACCACGGCGATTGAGGATCCTGCCCGAGGCTCAGAAACTCAGCCATTTGGCACGGCTTGGTTAGCCATATCTATGGAGGGATTTGAAACGGTGGAACAAGTGAGGCTTCCCGGTGATTTGGAACGAATCCGGCAGTTCAGTGTCATATCGCTTCTCAACATCCTGAGGCTCCACCTTGAAGGACGGCGCTAGTAGTAGTGGCAAGAGCTTTCATATCGGCGCCCATTCCCGCGCAAGTGGTCATCGAGCTTCGACGTTTGAATCGGTCACAGCCCGAGGTCCAGTGGACCAATCCGGATCAATGGCATGTCACCCTTCAGTTCCTCGAACACTGCGACATTGAGGTGATTGAGGAAAGCTTTTTGCAGATAAGGGCGAAGTCATCAACCGCCGTGCTCGGCCCACGGATTTCTCTGCTCGGTAGGAACAACTTGGTGGTACCCGTCGGTGGCTTAACGGATCTAGCCCACCAAGTACAGACGTCGGTGGAACCTCACGAATCGCTTAAGAACCAGCTCTCTTTCGTTGGTCACCTCACACTGGGACGCCTCAAGGACGCGAACAGAGCAAAATTAGAGGGCACGCCCGTATCGGGCTCGTTCGTAGTCACTGAGCTGGAATTAGTTCAGAGTGTCCTTGGCGCCGGAGGCCCCACCCACACGACGGTTAACCGCCTGTCGCTTTCGCCTCAGTTCGAATAAGCAAATCGGCCCCACTTCTGAAAGGCTGTTTGCATGCGCTTCAGCTTCTGGACAGGTAATGGGCAATCATGGGAAGACACCCTTGAAGGGTGCCGCTACGCCGAGGCCACCGGATGGGATGGCATCTGGTACGCCGATCATTTCATGCCCAACGAAGAGAACGTTGATCAACCAATTCACGAGGCATGGTCCGTGCTGGCCGCTATAGCTGCGTCGGTGCCTCGAGTTCGCATCGGTCCCCTAGTTGCAGGAAACACCTACCGCAATCCGGCCCTGACCGCCAAGATTGCGACAACCATCGATCACATATCTGGTGGACGTGTCGTTCTGGGTATCGGAGCGGGATGGCAAGAGAACGAACACGAGAAATACGGTTTTGATTTCTCGACGCTTAAAGGGCGACTTGATCGGCTTGACGAGGCGGTAGAGATCATTACGTCACTTCTTGCCAATGTTCGCACTGAGTATCAAGGAACGCATTACACGTTGACCGACGCCCCGTTGGACCCGAAACCGATACAAACCAAAGTGCCGCTCCTTATCGGAGGGGGCGGGCGCAAGCGGACTTTACGGACCGCTGCCATGCACGCAGATGAATGGAATTACTGGGGGATGCCAAGCGATATCCAAGAATTGTGTGGTGTGTTGGATGCCCATTGCGAGGATGTGGGACGCGACCCGGGCAGTATTCAACGGTCCGCTTGCGCCCTCATGTTTATTTCCGAAGACGAAGAGAAAATCTCTCGGTTTCGAGACCAAGACTTTGGGCGAGCAACCATTGTCGGTACACCCGCAGAGGTGATCGACATTGTGGGTCAATACCGCGAAGTCGGACTTGATGAACTAATCGTTCCGGACTTCACATTTGGGCCCTTGAAACGGAAAAAAGAGTCGATGGATCTTTTCATCGAACAGGTAGCCCCAGAATTTAGATAACATTTTTCGGATCAGATTCAAATGGTCTGCTTGAAATCCGACAACCGACCAGCTGGCTAACTCAAGAACCACCAATTTCTCGGGCCAACTGTCCCATTCGAATCTCTCCCTCACGGGTCTGTCCGCCGATCTCCAAAAAATTCCGCATTGCTGGCTCCGCCTCATCAGTGCGTAAAAGTTTTTGGAATAGGTACTGCTCCTCTAGCAAGCCGTCTCTCAACGGCAGAGTGTCAGCGTTGTTCACTGCCTCCTTGGCTAAAGCCACTGCCTGTGGGGGGAAAGCAGCAATCCGAAAAGCAAGATCAGTGACAAATGGCCGAAGCTCTTCGGGTGGTAAGGCCCGATTCAGATATCCCCACTCCTCGGCGGTCTTCGCGTCAATGTCGACGCCTCCCAGGATGATTTCCATGGCGCGACCTCGGCCGACTAGACGCGGTAACCGCTGAGTTCCTGTGCCGCCGGGGAGGATTCCAAGGGGAACTTCCATTTGATTGACGACGGTTTTTCCTATTGCACCGAACCGCATGTCACATGACATAGACAGCTCGCTGCCTCCGCCCCCCACTCGACCGCCAATTTCCACAATCGTTGCTTTTGGCATCTTCCTATAGGTCTCACACATCAAATGGAACCCACCGATCTCTGACGGCCGTTGCGCAGGACCATCGGTTGGGAAACTCAGAATTGCAGAAACGTCAAAATGGGCAATAAAAAAGTCTGGGTCGTTGCTGCGCAGTACGACAACTCGAACGGAGTCATCTTCGGCCACCTGAGCCCCGAACTTAGCCAGCTCGCGAAATAATGATGGCGTCATTACGTTGATAGGTGGAGCTTCGATTGTGACGAAGGCCACCCCATCGGTGCGTTCAATCTGAAGGAGTTCGAAATCTTCATCAGCTAGATGATTAGTCATTCTGAGAGTCTCGCGGTTTCTTCGGGTTTGTGCCGTGGTTACGTCTGAGAAGAACATTTGTTCGATGCTTGCCCGAACAAGTGTTCGGGTGTACTGTGACAATGTCCGTTCGGTTTCAGGGTCCGACCCTGTTCGTACGGTTTCCACCAATTGGGTAAGACATTTGCCCGATCACTGAACCTGGCTTCACCTGAAGTCAAAGATACGTCCGAGGAGGACAGCAGCGTGGAACGAGAAAAGGCACTCGATATGGCACTGGCGCAGATTGAGCGTCAATTTGGTGAAGGCGCTGTCATGAAAATGGGTGAGCGCGGCCAAATGAAAGTTGAAGCTGTGTCGTCAGGCAGTTTGGCAATCGACGTGGCTCTTGGCATTGGGGGTCTTCCGCGAGGGCGAGTTGTTGAGGTTTACGGTCCTGAAGCATCGGGAAAGTCCACCTTGGCGATGCACGTCGTGGCGGAAGCCCAGCGCACGGGAGGGATCTGCGCTTATGTAGATGCTGAGCATGCCATGGACCCGGATTATGCCAAGAACATCGGTGTTGATATAGATGAACTACTTATCTCCCAACCAGACACTGGTGAGCAAGCTCTTGAAATTACGGACATGTTGATTCGTTCGGGAGCTATTGATGTTGTCGTTATCGACTCAGTCGCAGCGCTTACACCAAGAGCTGAAATTGAAGGCGAAATGGGCGATACCCATGTCGGTTTACAAGCTCGATTGATGTCACAAGCCTTACGAAAACTCACCGCCAATTTGAGTAAAACAAAAACCATCGTCATCTTCATCAACCAGTTACGAGAAAAGATCGGCGTTATGTTCGGCAGTCCCGAAACAACACCTGGTGGCCGAGCCCTAAAGTTCTACTCTTCGATTCGTATAGATATCCGTCGGATAGAAGCCATCAAATCTGATGGCGAGGTCACCGGTAGCCGCACTCGTATCAAAGTCGTCAAAAACAAGGTCGCACCTCCATTCCGGCAAGCCGAATTCGACATCATGTATGGCAAAGGAATCAGTCGTGAAGGGTCACTGGTAGACGTTGGCGTGGAGCAAGGCATCGTCAAAAAATCTGGTGCTTGGTACACCTATGAGGGTGAACAGCTGGGCCAAGGCAGAGAGAACGCAAAACAATTCCTGACAGCGAACCCTGAGATCATGGTCGAAATTGACGGCCGAATAAGAACGCAACTCGGTATGGGTGATTCGCCAAGCGATGACGCAGTGGACAACGACGAAAATGAAGTATTAGAAGTCGTTGAGGATTAGCTAATCACGAGACCATCTCTGGCAATTTCTGAGGAATAATCTTTCAGCCCAACGATCGCGGTGTTTTGCCTTAACCCTGCGAATCTCCTTTACTGAAACCCGCGACCTAATCTGCAAGCGCTGTAGGTTTAGACGTGTTCCAACGTTCATTTGGGGATGAGGGTGATGACTGACAAGCAAGAAAAGCCGCAGAACGTCTTTAACTTTGATTACACGAACGAGGCGCAAACACGTCCACCTCAGGACTACTACGACAACATCAAGAACAAATATGCTGACGAACGCGACTTGCGGCTTGGTTATCGACCGCCAGGGACAGATGGCTACACGTCAGACTTGACCGGCGATTTAGCCAAGTACGCAGTAGACCCTTACGGGGATGAAGTCGTTGAGCGCGAAGTCATCGATGATTCGGTTGAGGTTCTGTTCATCGGCGGCGGGTTCTCAGCGCTGCTGACGTCGGCTCGGCTCAGGGAAAAGGGCATCGAGAGCATCAGGATTGTTGAACGCGGGGCCGACGTGGGAGGCACCTGGTACTGGAATCGCTACCCGGGAGTTGCGTGCGACGTTGTGGCCTACGACTATTTGCCGCTTCTCGACGAGACTGGGTACGTCCCGAGCCGTCACTACGCTGGCGGCGAAGAGATTTTTCAATACTGCAAACAAATAGCTGAACGTTTCAATCTTTACGAACTCGCCGTTTTCGGTACCACAGTGACCTCAACGGTTTGGGATGAGACCACAGAGATGTGGCACGTGGGGACTGACCGCGGTGACACCATTCGTGCCCAATTTGTGATTTGCGCAAATGGCACCCTCTCAAAACCAAAACTTGCAAAAATCGACGGTATCGAACGGTTCGCTGGCCATTCATTTCACACATCTCGATGGGATTACGAATACACGGGCCCGGAACTTGAAGGTTTGCGAGACAAACGTGTTGGGATAATCGGAACGGGCGCGAGTGCCGTTCAAGCAATACCGCAATTAGGCAAAGCTGCGAAAGAGCTAATTGTTTTTCAGCGAACTCCGTCATCGATTGACGTGCGAGACGATTGGGAAACCGACCCTGAGTGGGCTGCGACGTTGGAGCCGGGCTGGCAATCTGAGCGACGCACTCGAGCGATCGAAGGACCACAAATTTCAGACGCAGTAAAAGCACGTAGAGCGGCGTTGTCGCGCGAAGAAAAGATTCGACGCCAAGAAAACGCCAACATCGATGCCATGATGCGGATCCACAAACGGATCGACGAAGTCATTGAAGATCCTGCGACCGCAGAGTCGTTAAAGCCGTGGTACATGCTGATGTGCAAGCGGCCCTGCTTCCACAATGAATATCTACCGACGTTCAATCTCCCCACGGTCACGCTCGTCGATACTAAAGGCGAAGGGATCACCGAAATTAGCGAAGCGGGACCGGTATTCGACGGTACGCAGTACGAGGTCGACGTGCTCATTTACGCCACCGGATTCGAAGTCCAGCAGACGGGGATTTATAACCGAATCGAGGGCGAAGGTGGTCAGGAACTCAACGAGAAATATGTTGATGGAATACGAACTTTGGTCGGGATTCACTCCCAGGGCTACCCAAACCTTTTCATCATGGGTGGATACCA
>DCYM01000142.1 GCA_002331465.1 Candidatus Neomicrothrix sp. UBA2110
TACAGCTGAATTCCGAACTCCTCACAGTTTGACCGCAGAACTTCAACTTGCTTCTTGCTGATCGGATCGGAGATTGGAAGATGAATATTTTCAGTGGGAACGTTGTGATCCTCGGTAGCCACCGTGAGGTCTGCTCTGCGCACACCGCGACCGCTCATCCGTAAGCCATCAAAGGCCTGCGGGGATGTCACTTCGTGAATTAGATGTAGATCTATGTACAAAAGGTCAGGTAGTCCGTCGCCGCTTCGGACTATGTGGTGTTCCCAAACCTTGTCGCTAAGGGTCTTACCGGACATTTAGATCCTTTATTCTGCTTGTGCTAAGTACCTCAACTGCACTAGTCACTGTGTCATCTTGAGCCCGCTTCGGTCCAACCAGACTTTGTGAGAACGTCGGAGATAGCCGCTAGAAGTGCTTCGCGGAAAATTTCGGGTTGCCCGACACAGACAGTATGACCACCAACTATGTCATGCCACGTTGCACCTGGAATTACGTCCAACATGGCGCGTTGGCGTGCGATCGAAATGACCTCGTCGTTCTTCGTCACTACGGCGGCGACGGGAACGTCAATGGTTCGAAGCCATCGACGACTATCAAATAATCCGATGCGATGTCCGGCCTGAATCAGCTTGAGCGGGTCGTGACGACGTAATTCGCCGACAGCCCATTGTCGAAGATCTCGCCCCGACTTTCCGGTTAGAAGCTGACTCCCGATGAGTTGACGTAACGTTTTTGGAATAACTCGTGCAGCCTTAGCCAGAGTGCCAATTACTGCGAAGCGCACTTGGTCCTGTCGCGTGGTACTGAATGACGCTGCGGTCGCGCACATCACTAGACCCACCACTCGTTTGGGGTGTCTGCGCCAAATCAGTTGAGCAATTGGCCCCCCCATGGAGTAGCCGACGGCGACAACTTTTTCGATTCCGAGCTCGTCGAGAAGGGCAACAGCGTCGTCAGCGCAGTCTGTTAGCCGAAACGGTCTCGAGGAACGAATTCCGCGACCATGACCTCGGTGGTCAAGGGCGACAAGACCATATTTGCCTTCTAAGGCTGCGTAGCTGCTGTACCAATTCAGGTCTGCGGTGGCAGTCCAACCATGGAGCAACAAAATGGTTGGAGCCCCCGGGGGTGCCTGGAGAACCCGTGCGAATGTGCGACCTCGGCCCGGCAAGTCGTAGTGGCGCCCTCGTGGAAGCACCACACGGTTTCGACGGTCTTTGGTTTGAGAAGCCTCTCTGGGGGCAATGGCTGGGTCACCACTCATGGGAAACCTTCAAGCCTCGATGGAGACGATCTCTACTGACAAGGTGCCCGCTTGGGCTTGGTAACTGATCTTTGCGCCGACGAGACCATTCTCTAGAGCTTGTCCCATCGCGGAACCCGGCGAAATAACTTCCAACCCATCTCGACGCTCTTCGATCGAACCGAACAGATACTTCTCAGTCACTTCATCACCCTCGAATTTGATCTCGACCACAACGCCGGGTGTTACGGAAGAATTTGATATCTGGTCCAGAATTTCGCAGTTTTCGAGGACTGACGCCAGATGAAGTATGCGTCCCGCCATCTTTCCTTGTTCTTCTTTCGCTGCGTGATAATCACCGTTCTCGGAGAGATCGCCAAGTAAACGAGCCTCTTCGATCTTGTCCGCGATTTCGATTTTGCCACGAGTAGTGAGGTCCTTGAACTCGGCGGCAAGGCGTGCGTGCGCTTCAGTAGAAAGATGATGCGTTTCGGCCATTCTGAGAGCGTATCGAATTCGAGGCTGGGCAAGAACAGAGAGACAAATGTGTTGTTGATTTTTGAACTCAGTTTGACGTAGGGGCTTTAGTTGTCGAAAATGGGGGGTGTGAGGGCATCTTTGACCGCCATCATCATTATTTCGTAGCGCACACGGTAACCGTGTGCGCCTTTCGACCGTCCCTGAGGGACGGTCGTTGCCGTTCTAGAGCCGCAAATTGCAGCGGCACCAACTAACCAACACCGAATACCGACCTTAGGAGAATCGACGTGCCGCACAAGATTGCAGTAATAGGCGGAGACGGCATTGGACCCGAGGTGACCACGGTTGCCCTCGATGTCATGAGAGCTGCTGGAGCTGATCTAGACACCACAGACTTTCGATTAGGAGGCTTTCGCTATCTCGAAGACGGCGTCATTCTGCCAGACGAGATACTCGAAGAACTTCGTCGTTATGAGGCAATACTGCTCGGGGCTGTTGGCACTCCAGAGGTGCCCCCAGGTGTTATCGAACGAGGACTCCTACTCAAGGCTCGGTTCGAACTTGATCTGTATGTCAACCTGCGCCCCTTCGTGCTTCCCAACGGACATGAGTTTGTGGTGATCAGAGAAAACACTGAGGGCGCTTACGCGGGTGAGGGCGGGTTTCTACGAAAAGGCACGGCCGACGAAATCGCTACTCAAGGGTCAGTGAACACTCGAAAAGGAGCGGAACGATGCATTCGATATGGTTTCGAACTGGCCCGTAGCAGAACCCGGAAACATCTCACCTTGGTGCACAAAACCAACGTGTTGACTTTCTCAGGCGATCTCTGGGATCGCACCTTTCAAGAGGTCTCCAACGAATATCCGGACGTAGAAACGGCATACAACCACGTAGATGCTGCATGTATCTATTTTGTTGAGGACCCGACTCGCTACGAGGTCGTTGTCACCGACAACCTCTTCGGGGACATACTCACTGACCTTGGCGGCGCCATTTCCGGCGGAATCGGGCTTGCCTCATCTGCCAATCTCAACCCTGAGCGGACGGCTCCCTCTCTATTCGAACCGGTTCACGGTTCAGCTCCCGATATCGCGGGTAAAGGACTCGCTAATCCGACTGCTGCCGTGCTTTCGGGCGCCATGATGCTTGACTTCCTCGGAGAATCTGGAATAGCGGAACGTGTGCGAATGGCGTGTGAAGGAGTTCCTAGTAGTGGACGGACTGAAGAAATAGCGTCAGCTATCCATAAGAACCTCGTTCAGGATCAAACATGACTGAAGAAAGTTCCTCTCCATCTCTTAACCGTCAAGGGATTCGCGATTCGTCCTGGCCGGGAAAAGTCGAAATCTTCGATACGACTCTTCGTGACGGGGTCCAATTCGAAGGCATTTCGGTTTCTTCAGACGACAAGCTGAAAGTAGCTCGTCAACTTGACCTGCTTGGAGTGCATTGGATCGAAGGAGGCTGGCCGGGATCGAACCCCAAGGATGAAGAATTTTTCGAACGGGCAACAACGGAACTCGAACTTCAGAACTCGACCCTTGTCGCTTTTGGTTCCACGCGCCGTCCCAAGGGCCGAGTAGATCAAGACCAAACATTGTCATCGTTGATATCGGCTGGCACTTCGACGGTTTGCATTGTCGGCAAGTCTTGGGACTACCACGTCACCGAAGCGTTGCGTCAACCTTTGGACGAGGGCGTCGCGATGGTCGGCGATTCTGTGGAGTTTTTGAAATCGGAAGGTCTTCGCGTTTTCTTTGATGCAGAACATTTCTTTGACGGTTATAAACGCAACCCCGAATTCGCTTTACGGGTGTTGGAGGCTGCCGCCATTCAAGGCGCCGACTGCCTGGTGCTCTGCGATACCAACGGTGGCGCACTTCCCCACGAGGTTGAGGTAATAGTCGCTGAAGTTGTGCGGCACTTCGATGGAGTTCAAATCGGAATGCACACACAAAATGACACGGGCTGTGCTGTGGCTAACGCAGTAGCCGGCGTGATTGCTGGCGCCACACATGTGCAGGGCACGATTAACGGCTACGGCGAGCGCACAGGCAACTGCGACAACACCGTGTTGGTCCCGAACCTGACGCTCAAAATGGGCATTGAGACGCTTCCGCCGGGATATATCGAACGACTGACCTCTGTCTCTCATCATGTAGCGGAGCTAATGAACATGCCGCCCCAGCATCAGCAGCCTTATGTCGGTACTTCCGCTTTTGCGCATAAAGCGGGTCTCCATACCAGCGCGATAGCGCGACGCCCCGATACCTATGAGCACGTAGACCCCAGCGCAGTGGGGAACCAAACCCGGTTTCTTCTTGGGGACCTTTCGGGAAGGGCCTCGGTGGAGTTAAAGGCCGAACAGCTCGGGGTAAAGCTCGAGGACCAACAAATGATTCAAGTTGTCGACGAAATGAAACGCCTAGAACACGAGGGCTACCACTTTGAAGTAGCCGATGCGTCATTGGAACTCATGATGCGTCGAGTGGCTGGTGAACGTTTTGATTACTTCGACGTTGAATCTTTTCGGGTGCTAGTTGAGCGGGGCAAAAATCGAGAGTTCGATACCGAGGCGACGCTGCGAATCGTGGTTGCCGGCAAGCGCATCATTACCGTCGGCGAAGGCGATGGGCCAGTGAACGCGCTCGATAACGCCTTCCGTAACGCTGTACTAGATATCTACCCCGAACTCAGCAAGGTTCATTTAACTGACTACAAAGTTCGTGTTCTTGACACAAACCGCGGCACGGGAGCGGTGACACGTGTTTTGGTTGACAGCAGTGATGCTGAGTCGACGTGGACCACGATAGGAGTTTCGGAAAACATCATTGAGGCCTCATGGCTGGCTCTGCGTGACTCATTGATCTACGCCTTGCATCGGAACCGCGTCAACGTCGACGGTTCCCTAAACTGATTCTGTATGGGAGCACCGAGACACGTACCGGTATCGCCGATCACCGAGTCGCGTACTTACCGTTCGCCCGACGTTGTTCCAAATTCTTGGCTCACAGGACGCCCAGGGGATCTTAATTCCGAGCAGCCAAGCGGCGGGCCGATGGGCCACCAGGGCCCAGATCAGGGTTACGCCCTACGTCTTTGCAGCGTTTTTCGAGACCAATTACACGTAACCGAAAGAGAAGACCTCACAGATGTAGAACGCGGCTGCGTGCAAATTGCCCTCAAACGCGCCTCATTGTTTGGTCGTGCACCGGTGATTTACGACCTTGAGATTGCGTATCGAATCTGGGGTTTCCTTGACGACGAAGCAGATCTTGGGTTGATCGAAATCCGAGAGCAGCGATTCGAAGGGGTATCTGAAGCACATCACTACGCCGACACTCGCGCGTTAGTAGCAACTGTTGGAGACGAGGTTCTCATGATGACTCCAAGCGAGATCGAAGACCGCCACGTCGCTGACTGGGCATCGTTATTGGAGTTATCGTGAACGACTTAACGCCCGATCGAGAGATCCTGCGGCTTCACCGCAGAGCCTGTACAGACTTTGCGGCCAGAATGCGCCTCCCAGCATGGGAACACCTTCCGATGGCGCTCGCTCCGCCGATGAATGAACTCACTGTCCGGGATCTGCTTTGTCAAGTTGTTGATGGGAACTTGGGAGCAGCGGCTGAGTTAGCTGGGCAACTTGTGCCCGGGCCCGTAGATCTTGGGGTGGAACCAACCCAGGTGGTTGTGGAGTCCATACGAACGGTGTTGACGGTTGCCTCTTCGTTGGACCATCGCGCCGGTTTCAGTCCAGAGCATCGCGAGTTGTTGTGGCGGCGGATAGTTGAACTGACGTTATTGGGTTACGACCTTCAACAGGCGATAAAGGCTGGGGCTGGCCTCGACGATTTACTTGTTGATCGAATATCGATTGTCGAGCCACAGGTGACAATCTGGCCTTCGCTCGACCCGCTTGACTTCGATCTGTCTACGCCGCCCATCCTTCGCTTGCTCGCTCAGCACGGCCGTTCTCCAGGGCTATGGATAGATCCATCGGATCCATCTTGTGGCACCGGACAGTGTTAGGCGACATCCCTACAGCAACGGCCTGGCTTCGGATACATCAGCTTGCCGCAGCGGAAGTGGATTATCGAATTCGCCAAATTCTTCCGGAGTATTGGGAAGCGTCAACTCCTTGCGCGGAGTGGGACGTGTACGAAGTAGTTGCCCATTGCGTGATCGAAAACATGCGTGTTCCGCTCATCCTTGAAGGAGCATCGTTTGAACAAGTGATGTCAGTCGACAGGGAAGTTGTGGTTGAAGATCCCGAAATGGCTTGGGAAGTTTCGTGGCGCAACGCCGTTGCAGCGTTCTCCGAAGCAGATTTAGAAGGAACTGTTGCGCTCGGCGAACAGGTCATACCTACAGTCGAATTCTTGCGAATACGCGCCTGTGATCTGTCGGTTCATGCTTGGGATTTAGCGGTAGGTCTGGCAATAGATGAACGGATTGACGAAGAAGTCGTAACTGCTGCGCTTGGTTGGGCGCAAGGGCGACGTGACCAAATGGCGCAAATGCCCGAACTGTTTGACCCACCTAGCAGGTCGGCGTTTGATGCAGATCCCCAGACGCAGCTACTCGCGATCTTCGGACGGGAAGTCTGATCCGACGATTTACTCTCGTACCCTCAAGCTCGTGAGTACCAACCGCCTTCGTTTCGCTCCTGCCCCTACCGGGTCGCTCCATATCGGTTCAGCCCGAACTGCTCTCTTTAACTGGCTCTACGCGAGACATACAGGAGGCGAGCTCGTTTTGCGGATCGAGGACACAAACGCTGAACTCACGCGACCCGAACTCATCGATAACATTTACCGGTCGCTTGAGTGGCTCCAAATTGATTTCGACGGCGAGCCTGTCCGTCAAAGCGAACGAACCGATCTGTACAACGATGCTGTGGAACAGTGGCTTGCAGATGGCCTGGCGTACGTCGATGAGGGAGCTGTTCGATTTCGCGTCCCTAACGAGGGCACAACTTCCTGGGAAGACGCTGTTCGTGGCAGCGTTGTCTTTGAAAATCGACACATTGAGGATTTCGTGGTGCGTCGAAGTGATGGAAGCGCAACGTTCTTCACCGCCAACGCCGTAGACGATCTTGACTTAGAGATCACGCACGTCGTGCGAGGCGAAGACTTGGTCAATGTCACCCCAAAGGTGATCATGCTCCGTCAAGCGTTAGGCGCAACAGACGTGCCTGAGTTTGCGCATTTGCCTTTGATCGTCAACGACCAACGAAAAAAGCTCTCCAAACGCCGCGACGATGTAGCACTTGAGAACTACCGCGACCGAGGAGTTCTCGCTACCGCAATGATCAATTATCTCGCACTTCTGGGATGGGGTCCTCCCGACGACATCGAAATCCGCCCGGTCGAGGAAATCATTGAACTTTTCGAACTTGGTGATGTGAACCCTTCTTCGGCCATGTTTGACGCAAAGAAACTTGAAGCGATAAACGGCGAATATTTACGTGCGATGAACCAGCAAGATTTTACTCAAGCCTTGCAACCTTGGATTGAGGATCAACCTTGGAGTGACATGGTGGATCCATCTCTGTTAGCGAAAGTTGCCCCATTGGTTCAAGAACGCACGCGTGTGCTCTCTGAAGCTCCACCGCAACTTGATTTCTTTTTCATGGAGTCACCGGAGATTGATCTCGACGCGTGGGAAAAGATCATGCTCAAGGAAGAAGCGGCTCTCATCCTTGAATCGGTGCACGCAGTTTTTGTTGACACAGACTGGGAAGTTGATGTGCTGCATGACGCGCTGCGAACAATTGGGGAATCGCACCAAATGAAATTAGGTAAGGCGCAAGCGCCGGTTCGCGTTGCAGTGACCGGCAGATCTGTGGGTCCCCCACTATTCGAATCGATGCATGCCCTAGGACGCGAAACTGTATTGGCGCGGATCGCTGTTGCTCGACAAATGCTCGCTGATGCATAAAAATAGTCAAGTGCTCGGACTCCGAAGCGTTGTTTGTTAGATCAGATGAGCGCGCTACCCTGACCTTTTCGCTCTACCGAGCCCATCCGGTCGGGGATGGTGTAATTGGCAACACAGCTGGTTCTGGTCCAGTCGTTGGGGGTTCGAGTCCTCCTCCCCGAACCAAAGAAGCGCCTTTGGTAAGGCACAAAAGACGCCCTCTTTCAAAATAGATGCCCGCAACGAAGGATTTTGTCGCCCATTTGGGCTAAGAAAGCAGAACGAATAAACCAAAGGAAACTTGCGCCGCCGGTTCAGGCTGGTAACTTGCGCATTCGCTGGGCATGACGCCTGTGCGTAGAGAGAGAGGGGGTGCAACGCGTGGCGTTGCTCGAAGTCTCAGAGATATCGGTGCAGTTTGGCGGAATCCGCGCGCTCGACGACCTGTCATTCACAATGGATGAAGGACAGATCCTCGGGCTCATCGGACCCAACGGTGCTGGTAAAACCACATTGTTCAATGTGGTCAGTCGAATCTACGACCCGACGACAGGATCGGTGACCTTTGACGGTCAAGACCTGTTGGCCATGTCTGCTCACGAAATCAGTCGAGTTGGGGTGTACAGAACATTCCAGAACTTGGCGTTGTGGCCAGGCATGTCGGTAATTGAAAACGTGATGGTAGGTGATCACACCAATACGAAAGCCAACGTCATTAGTTCCGCTCTGCGGTTGCCGTCTATGCGAAAAGAAGAGAACGAGCTCCGAGACAGGGCATGGGCTGCACTCGAGGAAATTGGCCTTGAAGACGTCGCCTACCACCCCGCTGCGGGTCTTCCCTTTGGAACGCTCAAGCGCATCGAACTGGCTCGTGCCCTTATCGCGAACCCTCGTCTGATCATGCTCGATGAACCAGCGTCGGGTTTGACTCACCAAGAGGTCGACTCGTTGGCTCAGGACATCAAAAACCTACGAGACAGGCATAACCTGACGATTCTGTTGGTCGAGCACCATATGCGTATGGTTCTAGGAATTTCAGAAAAGCTGGTCGTACTAAACTTTGGTCGGAAAATCGCCGACGGTGACCCGGACGTCGTTCGTAACGACCCAGAGGTCATCGAGGCCTATCTAGGGAGTTCTTGATGGTTGATGACGTTTTTGACGAAGTCGGCCTAAAGGTCGAAAATCTGCACGCCTCATATGGGGCTGTAGAGGTCCTTCGTGGTTTGGATTTCGAAGTTCCAGCGAAAGGCGTCTCGGTGATACTGGGCGCCAATGGGGCCGGTAAGACCACCACCCTCCGAGCTATCTGCAACATGTGCGACACCAGCGGAACGGTGACCCTTGGCGATGAAGACATCAGCCGAACCGGAACAGCGGAGATTGTCCGAAAGGGAATGGTTCACGTGCCGCAGGGCCGTGGCACTTTCCCAGAGTTGTCCACGATGGACAACTTGATGGTTGGCGCGTACACCCGAAAAGACAACGAAATTAAAGATGACGTGGATCGATGGTTCGAAATCTTCCCAGTACTCGCTGAGCGTCACGCCCAGATGGCGGGCTCGCTATCTGGTGGTGAACAGCAGATGCTGGCCGTTGCCCGAGCCTTGATGGCCCGCCCACGACTTCTCCTCCTTGATGAACCGTCGCTTGGATTGGCGCCGCTCATTATCGAGGACCTATTCGAACGTTTCATCACGCTCAACAAAGAGACAGGCCTTACGATGCTCATCGTTGAACAAAATGCGAATCTCGCTCTCGATATGGCCCAATACGGCTACGTCATCGAGTCAGGCGAGATCGCCCTGCACGGATCCGCTGAACAACTCAAGAACGATCCTGCTGTGCAGGAAGCGTACTTGGGTGCCTGAGGAGGACAAGAAGCAATGACTTGGAACTTTGATATCCTTCCGGACTTCATCTTTAACGGGCTGAGCCTCGGCGCAATTTATGGCACTGTGGCTCTAGCTCTGGTGCTTATCTTCAAGGCCACAACCTTGATTAACTTCGCGACGGGGGAGTTGGCCATGCTTGGCGCCTTCCTCGTGTACGTGCTTCACATGGAGCAGGGCCTTTGGTTGTGGCTCTCCATGCTGATAGCGATGGCCCTCAGTGCGGGCCTAGGTGTCCTGATCGAACGGACGCTAACCCGACCGTTCGATCCCTCTGACCATTTACCTGTCGTACTGATTACCCTTGGGTTATTCCTAATTATCAATGCGGTCGCTGGCGATATTTGGAACTACCAGGTTCGCATTCTCAGCAACCCATTCGGGCAGTTCCCATCTTGGGTTCCCAGCGTTGGCGGCGACCGTTTCATCATGGTCTTTGGAAGCCGACTCAAGTATCAATCCTTAGGTATATGGGTGACTCTCGCGATTGCCCTGTTCCTTCTCGGATTGATCCTGAACCGAACTAAAGCAGGGTTGGCCTTCCGAGCCGTTTCATCGAACGTCGAGTCAGCACGACTGGTTGGAGTTCACACTGGTCGCACCCTCGGGTTCGGTTGGGCTATAGCTTCAGCATTTGGCACCTTGGGTGCGGTGTTGGTAGCACCGCAGCTTGGTGGCGTAAACCCCAACATGATGGCGACTATCTTGATTTACGCGCTTGCTGGAGCGGCGCTTGGTGGTCTCGACAGCCTCGGTGGCGCCGTTCTCGGCGGTATCTTGGTTGGATTGATTCAGGCTGTCGCAGTTACCTGGGTCGGCGTTGTGGTATTTGGCCAGCTGTACATGTCGATTCTGCAGCTTGCTGCAGCGTTCATTGTCATTCTTATCGTCCTACTGTTCCGACCCTCGGGCCTTTTTGGTACCCGCCGAGTCGAACGCGTCTGACTCAACAACAAGAGGAGTTTCAAAAATGAGTGGATCACTAGTTGTTGTTGCAAAAAACAGCGCAGAACACAAAAAATGGAAGTACGTCCAATGGGCGTATCTAGCAGGCTTCGTGCTCCTGACCCCCCTAGTTCTGGAGCCGTTTGAAATCGGCAAAATGAACCGGGCCTTGATTATGGGTGTCGCCATCTTGGCGGTGAACTTGGTCGTTGGTTTCAACGGAATGTTGGCGCTTGGTCATTCGGCGTTCATGGGTATCGGAGCGTTCGTTACAGCGTCCATGGTGCAAGACGAAAACTGGGACTACTGGCAGGTCATACCGATCGTGGTCATCGTCGGCTTCTTGATGGGCGTGATTGTTGGCCTTCCAGCGTTGAGAGTGAAAGGTTTGTATCTCGCTCTGGTAACTATTGCCCAAGCAGCAGTGTTCCCAACGTTGGTCAATATTGACGAACTTGGTATCGCTAAACGCACAGGCGGACCGAACGGCAAAGGCGTCTCCGAAGAAGTTATTGCTCCGAGTTATCTTGAATGGCTTCCTGGAGTCGACGGCGCTCGCGGTGGTTCTGCCTACCGGTTCTGGATAATTGTCCTGATGGTGGGTATCACGTTGTTACTGGTGACCAACTACTTGCGTAGTCGCCCAGGCCGCGCAGTGTTGGCAATTCGTGACAACGAAGCGGGTGCAGCGGTCTACGGTGTCAATCTTCCGATTGTCAAAACCATGAACTTTGCGATTAGCGCATCCATTGGATCTTTGGCAGGTCTCATGTGGTGCCTGGACAAAGGTTTCGTGGCTGGTCAGGACTTCACGTTCCTCTTGGCGGTCGACCTGATCATTGGACTTGTTCTTGGCGGAGTGGGAACTCTCCAAGGTGGGCTAGTTGGAGGTCTCTTTGTGGTCTGGGTAAATGACCTCACAAAGAGAATTTCAGTACCGCTTGGTTTGTACACCCTTAACGGTGATGGCCCATTGGCGAAAGCTATCTTCGGTCTGATCCTTATCCTCTTCACGTTCTTCGCACCGGGGGGGATCGTGTCGTTAGGGCGGTTGATTAACAACAAACTCATCCACATTGTTCCGCTGACTCCCTCGGGTGAGTCAATTGAACCGATGTCAGGTTTCGACCCGGGTATGGAGTCAACAAGAGCTGACACAGCGATGAAACTGTCTATCGCCGGACCGGTCCTGCTAGGGGTTGGATGGTTGCTGATGAATGTGAACAACCTGGTTGTTGGTGTGCTTGCATTTGGTCTGCGCATGACGATCCTGTTGGCACCTGTCGCCATGCTCGTAGGTATCAACGAACTAAAGGCACATGCCGACGGTAATCGCCCCGATTCGGTGAAGGGCCCGGCATCCATGGCTCGAAATCTCGGCGCCCTTGGCTTCGTGTTCGTAATTGGATACGCGTTACAACGGTTCGTTCAAACCTACCCAATCTGGGACATCCCACTCATATAGACGTTCGAGTTTCCGGGCAGGTATCCGGGGTGGCGTCCGCCCCCCGGATACCCACCACTCTTTCGAGGTACTTGCTAGTCTCAACTCCTAATTAAATATGGACCTAGTTCTTTTACTCCAACGCATCTTTGACGCGCTGTTTAATAGCGCGATCTACTCGTCGTTGGCTCTCGCACTCGTCATCATTTTTCGATCAACGGGGCTCCTCAATTTCGCACAAGGCGAAATGGCCACGTTTACCGCGTATATCGCTTTCGTTTTTCTGTCCGGCCCGCAGCCGCGTCTAACTGGAGGAGGGCTTGCGGGTCTTGTACCGGGGGTGCCTTTTCCGATTCCGTTAGCAATTATCGGCGCTGTGATTTGCGGCATGGCAGGTGGCGCGGTAACCGAAAGAGCTTTAATTCGGCCCTTAGGGCGGGCACCAGATTTAGCTTTAGTAAACATCACTATTGGCATTTTGTTAGCAACTAACTCCCTCATGGCACAGTGGTGGGGCACGGGCCCGCGAATGTTCCCGGCAGTCTTTCCCAGCGGAGCAGGACAAAACTTCACCATCCTCGGCGCCCGACTTCGCTATTCCACCATTGGGGTATGGGCCGTCTTGCTAACCGTACTCGTGCTCCTCGTTTTGTTATTGCGCCACACTCGAACTGGATTGGCGTTCCGGGCGGTATCCATTAGCCGCTCGAGTGCTGAGCTTGTCGGAGTGCGTGTCGGGCCTACCCTTATGTACGGCTGGGCCTTGGCGTCTGGCTTCGGAGCTCTCGCGGCGTGCTTGAGTGCGAACTCGGTGCTTTTAGAACCGAACATGATGTTGCGGGTTCTCGTGTACGCATTTGCAGCGGCGACACTTGGCGGCCTCGACTCACCTAAAGGTGCGTTAGTTGGGGGACTTATCATTGGCTTAAGCCAGACGCTCATCCCCGCGTACGTGCCCTTTATCGGATTTGAGTTGAGCGTATTACCGGCGTTGATCGCAATGGTAGCGATCCTATTAGTTCGGCCCGAAGGCCTATACGGAACCAAGCGGATAGAGCGAGTGTGACGAGTATCGCCCCACAGAGGTTCAGTCGCTTGGGGATATTTGGCGTGGTGCTCGCAATGGTTGGCCTTGCCATCATCCCCTTTGTTACCTCCACTACAGGTCTTCGTCAGGCCAGCCAGATCATCATCTCAGTTCTCGCAGTTCTGGGAGTCAACGTGGCCACCGGCTACGGCGGGATGATCAGTCTTGGGCATGGAGTTTTTATTGGAGTCGGTGCCTTCGCAACGGGATACTACGTGGACGGTCTAGGCCTTCCCTGGTTACTGGCGATACCACTGGGAGCGGCGACTGCGGCGTTATCTGGAGCGCTAGTAGGACTGCCAGCTCTTCGCATCAAAGGAATCCACCTAGCACTCGTAACATTGGGTCTCGCTATCGTGTTTCAGCCCCTGAGCAAACGCTTCCCCAAATTCACGGGCGGTGTCAGCGGCAAAAATATCAAAGCTGAGTTCGTGGCGCCTTCATGGTGGCCCAGCGATACTCGAATGGCCACAGCCGTATACCGCTATCTCTTCTGCATTGTGATTGTAGGGCTTGCCATGTGGGCCACTTGGAACCTTGTGAACAGTAGGTTCGGTCGCTCTATGAGAGCCGTCCGGGACAACGACACCTCCGCCGCCGTTTATGGAGTGGACCTAATCTCCGCACGGTTACAGACTTTCGCGGTCAGCGCTGGTTTGGCTGGATTGTGTGGGGCGCTTCAGATAGTGCTGGTGCCGTTTGTGTCGCAAGAAATCTATACTCCCCAACAGTCACTGGTCATTTACGCCACCGCAGTTATAGGAGGCCTGGGTACCATTTGGGGTTCGGTATTGGGAGTGGTCGCGCGGACTGTTGTCGGGGCGGTTGGTAAAGCAGCTGCTGGTGCTGACGGCCTTGGTCCTATCGGGGAGTTTTTTGATCTCCTCGACCAACCAGCGTTTGTCTTTGGTGTCGGACTGATTCTTTTGACGTTCATGTTTCCTCGGGGACTCGCTGGGATCAAGCGCCCGAAACGAACCACTGGGTAAATCGATTGTCTACTGTGTCTAAAGCGGAGCAGTAAATCGGAAGTCAATGAAGTTGCCGACGCATAAAAACGTTGCTTGGTTCTATCCAACATCGGAGAATTCGTCGCGATTTATCTCTGATTTCCTAGGATGTTAAACAAGGGATTCAGTACTCCTCTTTGTCCTAACTCAGGGGTTCGCTATGCTGACCCTTCGCTCGGGGGTCTCGGTCTCCGACCCGGCCCCCATCGTCTAGCGGCCTAGGACACCACCCTCTCAAGGTGGCGGCACGGGTTCAAATCCCGTTGGGGGTGCCATATAGTTTTTCCGCAACCGCGGTAAAAACTTCACGATGAATCTGCGGTCGTTGATTACATCATCGTCAGGGTGGAGCGAACCGGAAAGCGCTACGGTCAGTGTCCAAGTTGATAGGAAAGCCCCGCACGTATGAGCAATTGGCATCGACACCTTCCTAAACAGTTAGACCCGTCCAAAATCGACCTCACATCTGGTGAAACGCTTCCGGCGGTCTGGGTTTCCAATTGGAAAAACCAACCGGAACGAACCGTGATCCACGATCCCTCCCTAGGTTGGATTAGTGCTGGCGATCTGTTGGATAGATCTGAAGTCATAGCTAGGCGATTAGCGAACGTCGGTGTCGAACTCGGCGATCGAGTGCTTTTAAGTGCAACAAGTTCGGTCGAACTTGTCGCGGCCCACGCGGCCGCACTTCGGTTGGGCGCCGTTGTCGTGCCAACCAACGGTGCGTACCGAGCCGACGAGTTGACCCATGTGATATCTGATGCCCGACCAAAGATTGCAATTGTAGATCGACCTGAGTGGAGCGAATGGATCCGGTCTTGTGACCCAACCGTCGTCGTGACGAATCCATCAGTGGACCTGGAGGACGGACCGAGTGTCCAACTAGACCAGATAGGCGCCCGAGCGTCAGCGCTCATCGGGTACACGTCGGGCACTACCGGCCGCCCGAAAGGAGCTGTACTTTCACACGGAAACCTGCTGTCTTCAGTTCGCGCGTTAGAGATTGCCTGGCGTTGGCAGGCTGAAGACACTCTGATTCTCGCACTACCCCTGTTTCACATGCACGGTCTAGGAGTCGGACTTCACGGGTCGTTAGCAGTGGGGGCCCGAGCGGTGCTGCTAGCTGAATTCGAAGTCAACGAGGTTCTCGATTCCATCGAGAAATACGACGCGAGTATGTTCTTCGGAGTGCCAACGATGTACAACCGTTTGGTTGAGTCGCCCAGAGCACAAGAGCTCAGTCAACTGCGGCTTTGCGTATCAGGTTCAGCGCCGTTGGCTGCCGAGTTGCATCAGCAGATTCAAGAAGTGAGCGGTCAACGAGTCTTAGAACGTTACGGCATGACCGAAACCGCAATGCTCGTCTCTAACCCCTATGAGGGGGAACGACGCCCGGGTTCAGTGGGTTTCCCATTACCTGGAGTGGAAGTGCTACTCAAGGGTGAACCACCGGAGATACTGGTGAAAGGCCCCAATGTTTTTGAAGGCTATTGGGAACGACCTGAAGCCAATGGCCAAGCCTTCGATGGCGCCTGGTTTCGTACTGGCGACATAGGTGCGCTTGATGCTGATGGTTATCTCTCCATCGTTGGCCGGGCAAAAGAACTGATCATTTCTGGCGGATTTAATGTCTATCCAAGAGAAGTCGAAGACGTGATTTCCCAACACGAAGCAATCCGAGAATGCGCAGTGGTGGGCGAGCCTGATGATGAATGGGGAGAAACCGTCGTCGCTTTTGTTGTGGCTGACCGAGATCTTACGAACGATGAAATCAAGAATTTCGTCGGTGAACGATTATCTCATTACAAACGTCCGCGACGTACGTACCGAATCGGCGCGCTTCCTCGAAATGCGCTAGGAAAAGTTCAGAAACACCGATTGCAGGAACAACCAATCTTTTAAGACATGCCTTTTCGAATGTCTCGTGCTCCTAGACGCGTAGCGTCCGCAGTTTGATCGTCGAGCTCGTTGTTGCTTTCTCTTTCGCTAGCGACCCTTCTCAGGTAATGGTCCACCTCGTGGTTGACCGTGGCTTCGCTCCAACCGAGTTCCGGAGCCATTAATTCGGCGACTTCACGAGACGACTCCGTGCCTCGGTCGCTGGTCTCAACGGACAGCCTTGTGCGACGGGTTAGGACGTCTTCTAGATGGAGAGCTGCTTCGCTTCTCACAGCGTGTACCACCTCGGCGCGGAGATAAGGATGGTCGGAGGCGAGAGGTTCACCTAGTTTTGGATCGACGGAAATGAGCTCCAAGATTTCACCGACCCGATCTCCGTGACGGGAAATGAGGTGATCGATCACCTTCAAACTCAGGCCGGTGTCTTGAGAGAGTTTCTCCGCATCGGACCGGATCTGGTGGTAGCCCGCAGCGCCTATCAGGGGAACAGACGCAGTTTCAGAAGGCGGTAGATCGAGGTTCTGGTCAATCCCGACGGCGTCGATAGTGTCGGCAGCCATGACCCGATAAGTGGTGTACTTGCCACCGGAAATTGACACCAATCCTGGAGCTGATATTGAGACTGCATGTTCGCGGCTGAGCTTGCTTGTTTTTTCTGATTCACCAGTGAGGAGAGGTCGAAGACCTGCATACACCCCGACGATGTCGTTGTAACGCAACGGAGTGTTGAGAACCTCATTTAAGGTGGAGAGCAAATAGCGAATGTCTTTTTGGCTCGCCGCTGGATGAGCTCGATCTAGATCCCAGTCCGTGTCGGTGGTGCCAACGATCCAATGTTGATCCCAAGGAATGACAAATAAGACACTCTCACTGGTGCGGAGTATTAAACCTGTCTCAAGTTCGAGCCGGTTCCTTGGAATAAGCAGGTGAATCCCCTTAGACGCTCGGACTTTTGCACCGTGTCCACCCGCGTATTCTTCGATGTCGCCGCTCCAAACTCCGGTCGCATTGACCACGGTCCCACACAAAATCTCGAATTTGTTACCGGTTTCCAAACATTCGACTTGAGCTCCGGACACCCGGTTTTCGGTGCGGACAATCCCCGTGACCTTTGTTGATGTCAGCACTAGCGCTCCCAGCCCAGCTGCCGTGCGCGCCGCTGAAACGACATACCTGGCATCGTCAACAGAGGCATCCGAATAGATAACGGCGCCTCGATATAAGTGGGGCGCTAAAGCGGGAGCTCGACGGCGGACTTCTTTGCGACTCAAATGTTTGTGTCGAGGCAGTGGGTTGCCTTTGCGGGCTGCCATTAGATCGTAAAGGCCGATCGCAAGGCCGACGTAGAGCCTCTCCCAGAACTTTGTGAGGGGGTACAGAAAGTTAACTGGCCGAACTAAATGAGGTGCCAGTTGTGACATGAGCAGTCCGCGTTCAGCTAAAGCTTCTTTGACTAAACCAAATTTAAATTGCTCGAGGTATCGCAGCCCGCCATGGATGAGCTTGCTGGAGCGGCTCGAAGTGCCAGACGCCAAGTCTCGTTGCTCCACAACAGCGACAGTTAGTCCGCGTGTCACAGCATCTAACGCGCATCCGATGCCCGTAATACCGCCACCAACGACCAGCACGTCCACGTGTTCAGTCGATAATCGACTCAGAGCACTTCGTCGGTGCGCGGGACCTAAACGGTCATTTGCCGGGTCGCTTTGGTCCCGATGTGTCCGACCATCTTTCACGACAGCAGGTTACGGCTTTCATAGATCGAACAATCTGATCTCGTTCGAATCTAGAGTCATGTGCAGTGGATAAGAACGAACGTATATGGAAATTACTTATGTATCTGCGGGCCGGCCTGGCCCCTGTGAGTTGGGCGGAAATCGTTAGAGACACGGACCTGTATGTTGACGACGGTCCGAGTTCCAGAAAGACTTTTGAACGCGATAAGAAAGATCTGCGGAACTGCGGCATAGCAATCCACACTGAAAACATCGGTGGTAGCGATGAGGCTGCAGGCGGAACGCGGTATGCCATCCGAGATGCCGATCTTTTTTTGAACCTCCAACTTTCAGTGAATGAAGCTCTCGCCCTAGAAATGGCAGCGACGATGGTTCAATTTGACGCAGCTTGGGAAATGGATGCGTTGGCAAAATTGGGCGCTGGTGCCTTGCCATCGCCACCCCCTCTGCGAGCTCAATTAAGTGCGCCCGAAGAGCTCGTTCCCTTACACAACGCCGTGGACCGGAGGCGCAAAATCAGTTTCATGTACGGAGGTGTTTCCCGTGAGATCGAACCCACTTTGGTGTTTTGGCGTCGGGGCAACTGGTACGTCCACGGTTACCAGAATGGAATCGCAAAGAACTTTAAGGTCGACCGGTTCCAGAGCGACGTTATAGAGGGCCCAGATAACTCGGCTTCGAGCTATGAGGTGCCAGATTCTGTGGAAGCAATGTCTGAAGACCCCCTTTTGTATGGACCTGACAAGGGGATTCTTGCTCGCGTGCTAGTCGATGCCGTCTTAGCTCGACAGGTCGAACGCGATCGAGGTGGTGTAGTTGAGCGACGAGATGACGGATCGATCGTGGTTGAAGTTGATGTTCGCAGTCCAGGAGCTTTTCGTTCTTGGCTTTTTGGTATGCGAGATCACGCTGTGGTTCTTAGCCCTCCACAGGTAGTGGAAGATGTGATTTCTTGGCTTCGGGCGTTAGCGAAGACGACGTGAGGAAGAGGCGAACAAATGAAGAGCGGTTAGCTCTGCAGTTGGCGATGATTCTTTGGGCGCACGAGCATCAACCTGTCGCCGTTGCGGAGGTCGCCGCTCAATTTGGCCTTGATGCTGATGATGCATATAGCGAGCTATATCCCCTTCAAGGCATTGAGGTTTCCGTAAACGACGAGTTTCACAATTTAGGTGTTGTCATAGAAGACGATGGCGAAATATTCTTCGATAGGAGTCCTCTATTTGGTCGCCCTAGGCGACTTGAGCGCGGCGAAGCTCTGGGGCTTCTAGCCACAGCGAACGCTGCACTGCGACTTCCCGGCACTGATATCGACTCTTTGAAGACTGCCGTATCGAAGCTGGAAGACGCGCTGGGAATTGGTTCTAATCTCGCCGTTGAAATTACGGACCCTCAGCACCTCGACGTCATTCGGCGCGCAACTAGAGACCTAGAAGGAATGCGAATTGAGTACTACGCACAATGGACGGATGAAGTGTCGATTCGCACTGTTGAACCGTATGAAACGATCAACATTGCGGGTGATTGGTACCTTCGAGCCCACTGTCAACTTCGCGATGATCACCGAACGTTTCGAATTGATCGGATCGAAACAGTTGAACTGACTGGCGAAACTCACTCGCGGACGGATCCCGGAAATGAGCCATTTACGGTAGGAGACGAAGCTCCGGTTGCTCGAATCGAAGTACCCGCCAACGCTCGCTGGATGATCGAACCGCTGCCAGTCGAAATAATCGAGGATGCCGAGAGGTTGGTGATCGATTTGCCAGTTTCGAGCACAGTATTCTTGGAAAGTCTCATGCTTAGACTTGGGCCTGAAGCTCGAATAGTTAGTGACGGTTCATTTAAAGATGTGGCTTCGGGCGTGGCTGAACGTCTCCTGCTTCGTTATAAGAAATCGTGAGCCGCGACTAGGGTCCGGCCATGCTTCGACTCCGTTCCCGATGCCGCTCAACGGTTGGGCGCGTGGTCCGAAGCCTCTCCAGATCTTTGAACCGAGCCGCATCAATTGGCCCTTATGACCCGCCTGCTCGTCGTTATAAGCGGTTTGGGAAAGGTTCAATCATTAACTGGCCTACGGGAAACATGTACGGGGAGCGATGGATAAGCATCGGCGATGACACGATGATTGCCGGTCAGGTGACCTTGTCGGCGGGCATGATGCCCGGGCAACAAATGATGACTGACCCTGTAGTCATAATTGGGGACCGATGCCTAATAGGACGGGGAAGCGCGATTGTTGGTCACTACCGCATCGATATTGGTGACGACGTTTTCACAGGCATGAATGTGTACATCACCGATCAAAACCATGGATACGAGGACATAGCGGCACCGATCGGCATCCAAGATCCTGAAGATGATCCGGTAGTCATAGGGTCTGGTAGCTGGATTGGATCTGGAGCAGTCGTGTTACCAGGGGCTCGCCTGGGAGAAAATTGCGTGGTGGCTGCTAACTCAGTGGTTAGAGGTGAATTTCCGTCGTATTCAGTCGTCGCCGGTGTCCCCGCGAAAGTGGTTCGGCTCCATGACGGCGCGGGTTGGACGCGCCCCGAGAGCTAGGCATCGTCAGAGCCCTGATTCCACCAAATCCACCACCACGGCCCAATGATCGGAGGGGGTCACTCCGGCTATAGGTTCGATTCCCGCGAGAAATGCGGACGAAATGTTTCCGAGCGGGACGGGTCGCGGCCATGACACGAAGACGTAATCAAGTCGTCGCTGAGGCCATGCTGCAGCACTCAGGTAGGGGTTGCTCTTCTCCCATGTCCAACCAGGTGAATTGTTGCACTGAGGCCATGCATCGGTCATGGCTAGACCTTGGACAGGAGTGGGTGCTTCGCCTGTGATCATCCGAATTTCATCTGAGTTTGGCGTCGAGTTGAAATCCCCAGCCAAAATCACTGGGTGTTGTTCGGGAGCGTGACGAGCAGCGATTAAGTCGAAGATGGCTGTTATCTGTTCTTGACGGCGCTTACTTTGATCGAATCTGTGATCTAAGTGGGTACAGATGACAGGGATCTCTGAGTCACCGCGGTCAAGTAAAGCTGATAAAGCCCATCTTGCGCCAGGCCCGTCGATAGGGGGCAGTTGAGTAGATTCCGATTCGATGATGGGGTACTTACTAAGGATTGCGTTACCGAAGGAGTAGCCCTTCCACCAGCGTTCCGGGGTCCTTACGTAGTGCATGCCCAATGTCATCGCAAGTTCCTTGGCCTGGTCCTCACCGGTCTCGGCACTCCAAACCTCTTGTAAGCACACGACATCAGCTTCGAGGTTCTCTAAAGTGCGCGAAATTGCGACCTGGCGAGGTTCCCAATCTCCGAATCGCCACCACACGTTCCAGGTCACTATGCGCACTTTGTCACCGTAACCGGCTCTCCTAGGCTTGCGTGTATGAACTCTCAGAATCTTGACGAGCTGAGCTTGCCTCAACTCTTTTCTCGTCTGAGCCGGGTCGTGGTATCTGATTTCGACGGAGACAGCGACCTATCGGGGCGAGCCTTGCGCGAGCAGGTAGACCGGTTGTGTGGAGGACTCGAAGAGTGGGGGGTCCGCCGTGGAGACCGCATCGCGGTATGGCTCCCCAACGGAGTTCCTTACATCGCGTTTCTTTGGGCCGCAGCTCGGTTGGGTGTGGTCATCGTCTCAGTCAACACTAGGTTTCGCAGCAGCGAAGTCACAGACATCGTCGGCAGATCCGGTGCCCGACTGCTGGTAGTTGACCCCTCGTTCCTGGGTATTGACTTTGCTGGCATTCTCGCTGAAGTCGACACACAAAACCTGGCCATAGAGGCGGTGGTCAGCCTTGGGGGACCTGTTAGAGGACCATGGCCGACCATTGGGTGGGATGAGCTAATTACTGCGGCCCCATCGGATATTGACCGATCTCATCCGTCCCTCCCCTGGATCGTGTTCACCACTTCGGGAACTACGAGTGCCCCAAAACTTGTTCTCCATACGCAAGATTCACCCGCTCAACATGCTTGCGACCTTCAAAATTGGTTTGGGCCGTCGGTTCTTGCCGCGGTTCCCCTGTGCGGAGTGTTTGGCTACACGATGCTTCTGGGTGCAATGGGCCGCGGAGCTGAATTGATAACGATGCCTGTTTTCGAGTCAGCAATAGCGGCTGCCGCTGTCGAGCGTTACGGGATAACGACATTCCACGGTTCTGACGAAATGTTATTTCGAATCGTCGAGACTGGCCATGATCTGAGTTCGCTGGGACCGGTGGGTTACGCCCGTTTCAACAACGCTCTCGAAGGTGTTGCGACTGCAGCGGCCGAGGTCGGCGTTGATGCTGTCGGACTGTACGGAATGAGTGAAGTACACGCCGTATTCGCACAACGTGTAACAGAATCGAGAGAACGTTCAGACGTGCCGGGTGGCCAACTCATCTCGTCTCGTGCCCGTGCACGCGTTGTAGATGCCGAAACTGGAGAAGAGCTTGCTGGTGGAGAGGAGGGCGAGTTACAACTTCAAGCCCCTTCAATGTTTGCGGGTTATTTAGCATCTGGTGGAGAAGAAATCGATCAAGAGCTAACGGACAAGCATTTTGTTGATGGCTGGTTTCGAACTGGTGATTTAGCCAGGATGGAAGATCTTAGAACCTTCGAGTACTTAGCCAGACTTGGTGATGTGCTGCGACTCGGCGGGTTCTTAGTAAATCCCGCCGAAATTGAGGATTGCTTACTGCAGGACCCAACTATCGAAGCAGTGCAAGTAGTCGGGGTTGATCTACCAGGCGGAGCTAAACCAGTTGCATTTGTTACTTCTAAAGAGGCGATCAATGAAGAAGCGTTACGGACTCGCTGTCGAACTGCGCTTGCTGGATACAAGGTTCCTTTGAGAATTCTGCAACTCGACGCGTTTCCGGTAACGCCCAGCGCCAACGGTTCCAAGATTCAAAAAGTGCGTCTACGGGAAATGGCGATGGCAGAGGCCGCTGATCTCTAATTTTGGGCTACCAAACTGCTGATTGCTGTTCGGTGTCCTATCGCCCCCGTACACTCGCCAACAAGACGTCGAGTGAGCTATGAGTCTTTATTGGTAAGCAACCTTAGGGAGTAGTTGACGTGACCGAGAATCGGCAACGCACCTCAACCTCAACCTTTGGGGTGTCTCGACGCGAAGGGCATGACGCTTCAGCCTTTTATGCTCGTTTTAGTCCGCCTGTACTCTCCAATGACGAGACGGTTAATTCTGCCCCAGAGCTCGGAGATGGTTGTCTGGAAGGCGACTCACGTGCGATGGACCACCTTCCGGATTCGAGTGTGGCACTGGTCGTCACCTCCCCTCCTTACTTCGTAGGGAAGGAGTATGAGGATGCCCTCGCGGCGGACACCGATGATCGGGTTCCTGCTACTTATTTCGAGTATCTCAGCATGCTTGACTCGGTTTTCGCCGAGTGTGTCCGAGTTCTTGAGCCCGGTGGCCGGATTGCGGTCAATGTGGCGAATTTGGGCAGAAAACCGTATCGGAGCCTTTCCGCTGACGTGATCCGAATCTTGGAAGACCTGGGGCTGCTTCTGCGGGGCGAGATCATTTGGCAGAAAAGTCGGGGCAGTAGTGGGTCATGCGCATGGGGGTCGTTTCGTAGCGCTGCCAACCCGGCGCTGCGTGACACCACCGAGCGCATCATCGTGGCTAGTAAAGGCCGTTTTGATCGAGCGAAGTCACCTGCTTCGAGAGCTGAACTTGGGCTTCCGCACCGAAGCACATTGCCAACCGACGAGTTCATGGAGGCGACGCTTGACGTATGGGACATGCATGCTGAAAGCGCAAGACGGGTTCGACACCCAGCGCCCTTTCCGGTTGAATTACCCCGCCGGCTAATTGACCTTTACACCTTCGAAGGAGACACAGTCCTCGACCCGTTTATGGGTTCAGGGACAACACTGGTGGCCGCTGTGCTGACCGAGCGGCGTGGCATCGGATACGACTTAGATCCGAGTTATGTTGAGGTGGCCCGTGAGCGAGTCACCGCAGCTCATGCCAGAGTATGGGCACATAGACAACCCGCAGGAGAACAACCACCGCTCCCCGAGATTGCGGAAGCGTTGTTGGAAGTCACGGAAGAGGAAATCGCCGCTGATGATTTTCAGCGACGGGCTACTCAAGAAGGGAAAAAGGCTCAGGACATAGCGATTGACCTTTTAGAGCGCTGCGGGTTTTCCTTGTTGCAGAAAGACGCGAAGGTTCCCCGGGCGGGCGTTCAATACAACTTCAAAGTCGAAGACGCAGGAGGTGCCGAATGGTGGATAGATGTATCGGGCGCATTTACGACAGTGCGTCCTGGGCTTTTACGAATCGATACGGTTTGGAAGACATTGGGACGCGCTTCAGTTCTAAAGGCACACGATTCCAGGGCTCGCATCGTCGTCCTGACAGCTCATTTGCCTCGGCCAGGTAGCGAGGGCGATAAGGCCCTGCGTGCGGTTGGGCCATACACGGTGTTCGACGCAGTTCCCATGTTTGACGAAGAGGCTGTAGAGCGTTTAACGCGCTATGCCGCAGGTGGGATGACCGAACCCTTACCGGGCTTTTGGAAAGCTAAAGAAATCACATCTGGTCTGAGCTAATGCCCGGAGTTGCGTACGCGGTCGTGAGGTCAGAACCCCCACAAGTTTTCTTAGCAACTGATGTGGACGTATTACATCGAGTCCTTGCTGCTGAACTAGTAGCTCGAACTCCAGCAAATGCTCTAGCTGATAGTGATATGAAGTTCGTTCAGGCTGCCCTTCTAGATGAACGTTGGGGCGATGCCGTGCTTGGGTGGATCGACCTCATGGGCGTGGAAGTTGACGTCTATACGCATTTGCACGTGTACACAGCAGATGACCTTCCCGTTGATCTAATTGGTGCTCAGATCCAATTCGCTCCGCTGTTTCGTGAGAGTTGACCCTTCGCCACTTAATCCAACAGTGCGACAACAACGACTCGAACCGCGATCGCAGTTAACGCGAGGCGAAATAAGCGACCGAAAAATACTTCACTTAGCTGCTTGAGAACGCGGGTTCCGCACCAAGTGCCGACAACCACCGACATCACCCCTACAGCTATCAAACCGAGCTGGTCTCGATAGACGAATCCGGTACTTGCAAAAAGCACGATTTTGGCCAGGTGCCCGGAGGTTTGGGCCATTGCGAAAGTCGCGACCATAGCGGTGCGAACGGGGAGTTCACGTCTAAAGACCGGTGCAATCGCTGGACCTGTCACGCCGAACGGAATGTTCAGGAATCCGGCGATCGCTCCGAGTGGGATGAACGAGCGACGGCCGCCACCTAAAAGGGAACTGATCTTCGCTAGTCCCTGTGGCCACCAAACAAGAACTAAGGCGAATAGGGCGACAAAGATTCGTCCTAGCGTCACTGGAAATGCGCCGGCAACGAACAGCCCAAGGACGCCAAAGGGCAGCAAAAGTAACGAGAACCTAGCTACAACGCCCCAATCGACGTCGCGCCTCAAGATCAGTCCCCTTGACGAATTTGATGCCAGTTGAATTACTGCGTGTATTGGGATCGCCTCGAGAGGGTCTAAGAATTGCAACAGGACCGACAGGAGCAATATTCCGCCACCTAGTCCTGCGACCGCCGTGATCGCCGAACCAAACAGAGCCGCTAAGCCCACGATAACTAGCTCTACGCCGGACACTACTTCCCTGACTCCAAAGTGTTCTAGGGCCCCAAATGCCGTGCGCAGGAGAGGCTAGGTGGCACTGTACCCAAATGAAGGCATCAAATGTTTAGATGCCTAAAAGCCCGGAAATGCTTGACCTAGAGCCCTTGGGAGGGTCAAATGACACTAATGACATTCGCGCGCGCTGCGCGGATGTTCGGCGATGAGGAGACTCGCATGGCCAACATGTCCAAGTCCGACGTGCTTTCCGCGGTAGCTGGTAGTGCTGGCTGCACCAAAGCGGATGCTGAGGCGGTTATCGAAGCATTCTTTGGATGCGTGGAAGGCGCTGCGAAAGCGGGTGATGCAGTCGCATGGCCTGGTGTGGGTAAGTTCTCACGCTCAGATCGCGCTGCGCGAATGGGCCGGAACCCGCAAACTGGAGCGACGATCCACATAAGCGCCAGCAGCAGCGTTAAATTTTCAGCTGCTAAAGCGCTTAAAGATCGAATGAACGGCTGAGGCTTCGCCTCAGATAAAACCGAACTTAGATGGGCCGGGTCTGACCCGGCCCATCGTTCGCGTCACAGTGTCGATAGTGGCTGGCAGGGTTTCTAGAGGTCAAAAATGGCTTTGAAGAGCTCCGCTGATTTCATGCCGCTCAACTCTCCGGCGGCAGCTAAATCTTCTTCTACCCGCTTTTTAAACGCCTTGATTTGAGTTTCATCCTGGGGATCGTCAATCTTATGCGTGGTGAGGAACTGACTTTTGTGTTCCAGTAACGCCGCAGCTTTGGCCGCCCCCCACCCATCGACGTCCTCCGCGTGATCTGGTTCGTCGGCCTCAAATAACAACAAAATTTCCGGGCGATGTGGTTGGAGACCATGCTCAGGAAAAAAGAACGGGTCCCTAGCGGCGACCACTCCTTCAATTGTGAGTAATCCGGCATGACGATGATCTGGGTGAAGGCGATATCTTTTCCACGGGTCATGGCCGAGAACAACCTGCGGTTTGAGTTCCCGTATCACTTTTGCTACGGCCGATCTGGTAACCAAATCGCTTGTCAGCTCGCCATCTATTTGGTCGAGGAAGACCACCTGGCCTGTTGCTCCGAGACGGGCAGCCGCAGCGCGTTGCTCTGACTTTCGAGTTTCGATCAGGCGCAACTGATCAGCATCGGGATCCCATGTCCCTTTGGATCCATCGGTACAAACAAGGTGATGGACCATCGTTCCGGCTGCTGCCCACTTCGCAAGCGTGGAACCGCATTGAAATTCGGCGTCGTCAGGGTGCGCGGCGATAACTAAAACAGATTTCGATATTGGAAGGTTGCTTCTCATGAGGAGTGCCCCGGATCGGACATTTCTTGTAATGCGTCAAGATCTTCGGGGGTATCGATATCCCACTGAAGCTGAGGGATCTGCAGCACCTTCAGATTGAGTTTGCAGCTCACAGCTTCGGCCATGTGACGGTAAAGGGACCCCGAACCATATTGAAACTTGAACGCTGTGCCAGTCGGCAGGCTGAGAACGTTTGTGCCTTGCCGATGGCGATCGGGAACGATGGACACTGTATTTGCGCGCGCTATTCCGCCTAGCGATTCAGCACGCGGTAGATCGGCGTGAGCGATAATCATGTGGGGATACAGATCTGCTACCTGTGCCGCTGCTTCGGTGATTGCTGGGTTTAAGCCGTCCCGTTGGACCCAAACCACTTCGGCTCCCACGGACTGCGCCCAATTGGCGACCTCCCGATCGTTGCAAACAACATAAGTCGAAAGATTGCCTGCAGCTTGAACGACGCGTTGAGCCATCGATCGCGCCAAAGTTTCTCTAGCTTCGACATCTAGGCGTTGGCTGAGACGGTTTTTTGCCTGCCGAAAGTCTTTTATCGGTACAAGTACCACTGTGACTTGGTCATCGAATGCAATCGGGTTTGCCATCAGAAGCGATTCTATTGTTCTTCTTGGCGACACCTTGTGGCGATGATCGGCCAAATGTCGGTCTCTGTAACTTAGCGCTCTACGCTGACCGTACTGATGAAGATTCTGCGCCGGTCTTTCCGCTCTCGCCAAATAAATGTGCAACGTCAACTTCCTCCTAGCGACTGGATCCAGCCGTGGTGGATTGAACGCTTCAAGGAACAAACACAGAATCCGGAAATTGAATTCCCTCAATCGAATGACGTGGCGAGGTCTTGGACCCTGACAGGCAACCTTGAGAGCGTCTTCAGAGTCGCTGTGGATCCGCGTGGTCTGATATCGGTTAAACCAGGATTTTGGTCACTTGACTGGTGGCTGCGAGTAGATGAAGCCTGGATCTTTCCAGCGCAGCACGGATCAGTTCGACAGCGTGTTGTCGATGGCGCTCCAGTGGTCGAGACCGTTATTCGAGTTGCAGGTGGTGATGTTATTCATCGCGTGTACGGGGCGAGACTGCAGGTTGACTACACCGTGGTTGAGGTAGAAAATCAGGCGTCGAGACCCGTTGCCCTTGGGTTCGCTGTCCGACCATACGACCTTTTGGGTGGCGGGAGAGTCGAACAAATCGAACTCGATAATCAAGTTCTTTCTGTAGATGGCAGGGTTGCCTTCGTATGTGGACGTACCCCTGGACGACTAATCGTTGGTGCAGGTGGAATCGATCCTGCCGGATCGCTAGACGACGTAATTGTTGGAGATTTCTCGGTCAAATGCGAGGTGGGGATGGCCAGTGCGGCGATCATCGTGCCGCTCGTTCACGGATCAACTTTTCGAGGAGCGATTCCCCTGGAGGACTCGAGTAATCATGAGGTAATTTCTCGGCTTCCATCTGGGCAACAGGTTGCAGCCGGTTGGGGAAACCATGCTGTCAATGCTTGTCGCTTTGTGTTGCCTCCCGGGCGCATCAACGATCTATTTGACGCGTCTCGGCAGTCCATCCTTTTAGCTTCCACCGGCGGAGATGTGGATCCCTCCCCGGGCGGCCCTCCCCATAGAGCGGTCGACGAGGCAACGGTCCTGATGGCGCTAGCAGAGTCGGGTTACCGCGCCACCGTCCGAGAGATACTCATTTCTCGCGCAAAACGGCAAGACCGACTTGGCGCAGTTACTCATCAAAACCTGGACGTCACAGCAGCAACTATCACCGCTGCGGACCGCGCGTTAGAAATTGCACCTGACCCAGCTTTAGCCCACGCATTGTCAGAGTTTGTTGCGGATGGAGCCCGGTGGATGCTCGCGAACCCTGCTGAAGGTGTGTCCGAGGCGCTTGTCGCAGCTCACAACCTGTTAGTGCGCGTAGGTGCGCAAAAAGCCGCCCATGAACTCTCTGAGTTGCTTCCATGGAATGTTGAATCAGATACGTCGGCCGTCGCCTATGGCGAAAATATTGATGTAGTGAAGTTGGCTAGGTCGGCCTTTGAGCTATCAGCAATCGATCCGTGCAAGGCTTTGGCCACTCTTGAAGAACTGGCTTCTTTTGCGTCGTCTACGTTGAACTGGCCCTCGCGCATTAACCCAAGCACGCGAATGGGAACCGGCGGCGCTGGCCATGACTTGTCTGTTACGGCGTGGTTTGTCCGATCAGTGCTTCGTCTTTTGGTAGATGACAGAGAAGACTGTCTCCGCGTTGCTGCGGTATGGCCTAATGAATGGTACGCGCAAGGAGTTGAAGTTCATCGAGTGCCATCGCGTTATGGGTCTGTTTCCTGGGCCGTTCGTTGGCATGGGGACCGCCCAGCGTTGCTGTGGGAAGTGGAAGAAGGCCCTTCCGATTTGGTAGTGAAGGCACCCGGTTTGGATGCAAACTTTCAAGGGAAAGGACCGGTGGGCGAAGAACTGCTCGCGTCAGTGCCGCCCCGAAGTGCTGATGCGCCGGAAAACGGTGACGCACCTGACGCTCCCTCTTCTGGGTCTTTCATGTAAGGCGAGATCGCTAAAGAACCTCCACTCGCGGAGTACGGTTCGTTTGTGGCCGTCAGCGATCCGCCAAATTTGAATCAAGAACGCCAATGCTGGGAGCGTGGCGAATCACTCATCGTAGGTGTTGATGAAGTAGGTAAGGGAGCTTGGGCTGGACCACTCACCGTCGGAGCGGTCGTGTTGGCTTCGAAAGGGCGGGTCAATGGGATCCGAGATTCAAAGATGCTTCGTCCAGCGGCCCGCGAACGACTCTTCACCCGAATTCGAGACTGGGCAACGACATGGTCGGTTGGACATGCAAGCGCCCAAGAATGTGACGAATTAGGAATGTCCGATGCGCAACGACTTGCAACTCGCCGGGCTTTA
>DCYM01000165.1 GCA_002331465.1 Candidatus Neomicrothrix sp. UBA2110
TCCGCTCAAACTTCTCCTTAGACACGGGTTTTCCTTTCCTACAGTCAGCCCGACAATTCCTAGGGCCGAGAATTATTAACACTTTCATGCTGCTTAGCCTCGGCCGGCTGGCTGAGGGTTGTAGCGGGACCGGGGTTCGAACCCGGGACCTCACGATTATGAGCCGTGCGCTCTGACCAACTGAGCTATCCCGCCATGCTCTCTCGAGCGAGCCCCGTGCCGGAATCGAACCGGCGACCCCAGCCTTACCATGGCTGTGCTCTACCGACTGAGCTAACGGGGCAACCATGAGCGGGCACACCCGCACAAACGTGAAAGCATACGGATGATCCCCGACGTTCCACAACCCCTATACCAGTACCTTTGTTTATATGTGGATCCGGTTAGCCAAGCTTTCTGACGCCGCTGCAATCGCAGAGATCTACAACTACGAGGTCCTCTCAGGAGTTGCGACCTTCGATTTAGTACCTAAGTCTCTCGAGGAACAGCGAGATTGGCTGCGTGATCGGTCGGGCGCCCTTCCTTGCATTGTCGCAGTCCAAGACGACGAAGTAGTGGTGGGTTGGGCTTGCCTTTCCAAGTACAGGGACCGGCCGGCGTATGGAACAAGTGTCGAAAATTCAATTTACGTCCATCCTGACCACCAGGGAAAAGGTGTGGGTGGCTTGTTGATGAGTGAATTAGTGGTGCTTGCAGACGAACACGGATTTCACGCAACGTTCGCCCGAATCGCTGGCGAGAACCCAGCATCGGTCACTCTTCACGCTAAACACGGCTTTGAGCTAGTAGGGGTAGAAAGGGAAGTCGGTCGAAAATTCAGTCGGTGGCTAGATGTCACTGTGATGCAACGATTGACCCCAAAGGTCTGACCCCATATTTCGGTACTTTAGAAGTGCCATGGGAAGCGTTTGAAGTCCTGTTTGCGCTTTTCGAGGAACGCATCGCGACCTTCGACGGCCTCCTCGGTCCCATAGGCTAAACGGGTCGCTTCACCAGCAAATACCTGTTGCCCGATGAGGCCGTCATCGGTGAGATTCAGCGCGAACTTCGCCATTCGCTGAGCAGTCGGTGACTTCGAATTGATTTCTTGTGCCCATTCCAATGCCACGTTTTCTAGGTCACCATGATCGACAACGGCGTTAACGTCTCCCATAAGGAATCGTTGTTCGGCATCGTAAGTTCGTCCTAGGAAAAAGATTTCCCGTGCTTTCTTTTGCCCTATTTGTTTAGCGAGGTAGGCCGACCCGAACCCGCCATCAAAGCTGGCTACGTCGGTGTCTGTTTGCTTAAATCGAGCGTGTTCGCGACTTGCGATGGTCAAATCCGCTGTGACGTGGAGACTGTGCCCGCCGCCCGCCGCCCATCCGGGCACAACACAGATCACGACCTTTGGCATCATTCGGATCAAACGTTGGCACTCGAGAATGTGCAGTCGTCCAACCTGTGCAGGGTCGATGGTTTCACTTGTCTCGCCGTCGGCATATTTGTAGCCATCTTTTCCACGGATCCGTTGATCCCCGCCTGAACAGAAGGACCACTCACCGTCTTTAACCGATGGGCCGTTACCGGTTAGAAGTACCACTCCCACGTCCGTGCTCATTCGAGCATGGTCAAGAGCCTTGTACAGTTCGTCGACCGTCTTTGGCCGAAAAGCATTACGAATATCTGGTCGGTCAAAAGCTATGCGCACGGTCCCTTGGTTGACAGCACGATGGTAGGTGATGTCTTGAAAGTCGAACCCGTCGAACTCGTTCCATTTCGAAGGGTCAAAGATGTCAGAAACATTCGGCAAATACGACATTGGACTCCTAAACCGTTACGCGCCAACGGAACGTAGATTAGGAGCGTACGTTCCAGGGGGCATCATGAAGTTTGGTCTTAGGTATTGCAACACAGATAAATATGCCGTTGATACGGCCTTAGCAGTGGAGTTGGTTCAGGCCGGTGAGCAAGCCGGATTTGAATCTGCTTGGACTGTAGAGCACACAGTGATTCCGTCGGGGTATGAGTCGGTTTATCCTTATAGCGAATCCGGGAAAATAGCGGGCGGGGCCGAAGATCTTGTTCTACCTGATCCGTTGATTTGGATGGCCCATATGGCAGGGGCCACTAGCACGATCAATTTGGGTACCGCAGTTCTAATTTTGCCACAACACTCGCCTGTCGTGTGCGCCGCTCAAATAGCAACCCTGGACTATATGTCCGGAGGGCGGGTCCTTTTAGGTATTGGTGTGGGCTGGCTTAAGGAAGAATTTGACGCGATTGGGGTCCCGTTCGAACGAAGAGGCCCACGGACCGATGAATACGTGGCTGCTATGCGCGAATTATGGGCGAACGATTGCGCCACCTTTCACGGCGAATTCGTTCATTTCACAGATACCTATTGCCTTCCGCGGCCGGTAGGCGGCAACGTCCCGATCATCGTGGGCGGAGATACCGACTACGCGGCTCGACGAGCGGGGCGCCTGGGAGATGGGTACTTTCCTGCTCGAGACACACCCCAAGAGAGAATCGATCTAGCTCGCAGAACCGCTGAGGAGTGTGGGAGAGATCCTGAGGCTCTCGAGATCACAATGCCCATGCCCGCAGATCCTGATGACGTCCCGAAGATGAAGGCTCGCGGGGTGGATCGGCTTGTCGTCCCGGTCACAGCTATGGCAGGTATGCCCACATTGATTGATTCGCCCGAAACCGCTTTACGTTTCGGTGACATCATCGCAAAATACTCTGATCTCTAGCTTTACGCCCATCCGTTGGGTGTGAATTGAGCGAGATCATCGCGGTCGTATTGGTCGACTAGCGCGACCTCCCAATCTAGATATTCCTGCATTGCTTGTCGCGCTATGTGGACGTCGCCCGGGTCGTAGGGAAGTACCACTTGTGGGCTGTTCAGCGGTAGTTCGTTGTTGCCGGATTCGAACGGCCCGTCGCTGATACCGCCCTCCAAGACGTAGGTTTCCCATCCCATTTCTAGCAACCATGATGCTGTCATTGTGGCTCTGGTGAAATCGTCATCCGCTAGGACTATGCGAGCGCCTCTCGTGATGACATATTCGTCGGTGGCTTGGACTAGTTGGCCTCCCGGGGCGTTGCGAAAATCGGGGAGGTGACCTCGTTCGTATTCGTCAGGAGTGCGTACGTCAAAAAGGTGGAGGGTCCGTGATCGATCAACTCTCCACGATTCCACTATTGCCCGGCTTATCCTCACAACATTGAAGCGTTCCGCCACTTCCATTGCTGCAGTTGATGCCTGCGTTCGACCCGCGGGCGTGGGGGCGGGGGCGGTGACAGCTTTACCGTGATCCAAAGTGAGATCAGCGAGTTCCCACCCCATCGTTCCATTTTCCAACGCTATTACGCGGCTTGGAACCCCGGCACGGACTAATGATTCTGCCCCAAGGATGCTCCGGGTGCGGCCCGCGCAGTTGACCACGATAGTGGCGGCTTGGTCTACGAGATCGAATGCTCTATGCACTAGTTCTCCACCGGGACATGATCTTGCGGTGGGGATACTCATTCGTTGGAATTCGCGCTCGGTGCGCGAGTCGAGGATGGTAATTGGACGTTTCTCATTGATCCATTGATCCAGTTCTGTGGCCGACACGTGAGGAGTTTCGTAATGTCGTTCCACTAATTCACCAAAGAGTTTCGATGGGACATTGACTCCCGAGTACAGCTCGTGTCCTTCTTCGACCCATGAGTGAATGCCCCCATCTAAGACGGAGACGTTGGTCCATCCGTTGGATATGAGAATCTCGCGGAGCTCTTCGGCTTCTCCTCCGCCGCTATCGGTTATGACAACGCGGGCCGAAAGCCGAGGAAGCAAAATGCGTCCCGTGTGGTGCCCGTCGACCGGCCTGATGCTCCCGGCCCAAAGCAGATGGCCTTGGCTGTATGCGTCGTGGTCGCGGGCATCGACTATGGCTAGTTCATTTTCATCGACTATGGCGTCGGCGAGTTCGGGTGCTGTGGTCGCGGCCAAACTCACGGTCTGGCATCAATGACAGGGAATTGCACCTTCATGGTTCGCCACTCCTGAGCGTCATCGGCCCAGTAATTCCGAGCAGGTAGGTCGAGAAGATCGTGGCCGTAGCAATGAAAGTTCAGGGCTCCGCCTTTTACATGAATGGAATGGACATCGTCAGGGAGGAAAGCGATTCCTATGTCGCGACGAATAGCGATTTTCTCTGAAACTTGGGGTGGGCCGCCTCCCGCGACATTGTCATATCTACAATTGATTTCTTCGCCCTCTAGGCCAACGATGCAGGCCCAGGTGAGGTGATCGTGTGGGGGGGCTTCAGTCGTGTCATTGACTGATTGGATGTACAACGCGAAGCGATGGTCCTCGTCTTGGGACAAAAGGTACAAAGTGCTTCCGTCTTTTGATTCATCCGCGGGAAAATCACTCCATGGAAATAGCTCTCGCAGTTCCGCTAACTCCAACAGCCGACGCCGGATGAGTTCGACGGCGTCTCGATCGATTCCGGCCGCGTCAATTGCTCGAATGTCAACCATGGCGTCACCGATCGCCGTACTTCGTTCGATATTGTCAATCATTTTCTGATCACCGGTGGTCTCGACTTAGCGTCCCTTCCATTGTGGGGGTCGCTTCTCGGCAAACGCAACAGGTCCTTCGACATAGTCCTCGCTTTTGGTCATATCTCTCACAGCTTCATACTTACCTTCGTGGGCTGCTCGTACCCCAGCATGGTCAAGTCCTTGCATCGCAGCTTGTTTGGTAGCTCGGATCGACATTGGTGAGCATTCCAGAATCATCTCCGCCCATCGGCGTGCTTCACTTACGGCTTCACCTTCGGGCGTCACGGCCGTAACGAAACCCAACTCGTAGCCCTCTTGTGCGTAGACATGGCGGCCAGTCAGCATCATGCCCATGGCACGCTTAAGACCAATTTGTCGTGGAAGGCGGTGTACTCCAGCTGCTAACGCAGCAAGTCCAACCTTGGGTTCGGGGAGTGCCATCCGCGCGTTCTCACTCGCGATGATCATGTCGCACGCCAGCGCTATTTCGAAACCTCCACCCATCGCTACGCCGTTGACTGCTGCGATTACCGGTTTGTCGAGGCTCCAGCGTGAAGTAAGACCGCCAAAGCCACTTGGGGGCATAGCGGATCGGTCTCCTCCTTCGGCTTGATAACGCAGATCATTCCCTGCGCTAAAAGCACGGTCACCGGCACCGGTCACGATCGCCACCCAAAGGTCAGGGTCGTTTTGGAACTCGTCAAAAAGTTCTGCCATTTCCGCATTTCCCGGGGGGTGAAGTGCGTTCATTCGTTCAGGTCGGTTAATGGTGACGGTAAATATCCGACCGTCGCGTTCTGCATAACAAGAGTCAGCCATAGCCAGAAGTTAGTCCGCAACTCTTTGTGGCCGCCCAAACTTCGTTTGTCGGGCACTCTCAGAGCGGGTTGAAGCTGTGGTGTGCTTCGTTAAGTTGACCGTCAGGGTGATAACTGCCCATGTCATTCGTTCTTGAGCGCGACAAACGGCGAGCCTTGTAGGACTCGCCGTTTGTGGTGGGCCGGGGAGGATTCGAACCTCCGTAGGTGTGAACCGACGGGTTTACAGCCCGTTCCCTTTGGCCGCTCGGGCACCGACCCAACGGGCGATACGATATCGGTTCGCTTCCGC
>DCYM01000009.1 GCA_002331465.1 Candidatus Neomicrothrix sp. UBA2110
GCGATTCGCGGAGCCGAAAACTTTCGGTTCTTCGCGGACCTCGCGCCAACCGCTCGCGACGGTCTGTCACTGCCAGCTGAAGAACATCTGAACTATAGCCTGCGCCAACCGCTCGGACCGGTTGGCGTAATTACCCCGTGGAACACGCCTTTTATGCTATCGACGTGGAAAATCGCCCCTGCCTTAGCCGCGGGTTGCACGGTAGTCCATAAACCAGCGGAGTGGTCGCCTTGTTCGGCAGCGCTTCTAACAGAAATTATGCACGATGCGGGCATACCAGCAGGCGTTACGAATACGGTGCACGGCTCGGGCGAAGTCGCCGGTAAAGCCTTGACCGAGCACCCGGCGATAAAGGCGATCTCCTTCGTGGGTGAGTCTGTCACAGGAAGTCACATCATGCGGCAAGGTGCAGAGACGTTGAAGAGACTCCATTTTGAACTCGGCGGGAAAAATCCGGTTATCGTTTTTGCGGACGCTGACCTTGATCGAGCGCTAGATGCCGTCGTGTTCATGATTTACAGCCTCAATGGTGAGCGCTGTACATCGTCGAGCCGACTTCTCATCGAAGAGAGTATCGAGCAGGAGTTTCTGGAGCGGCTAAAGAAGCGGGTCGCACGACTGACCGTCGGTCATCCACTCGACCCGATGACTGAGGTCGGACCACTGATCCATCCACAACACTTTGAAAAGGTCTGTAGTTACTTCGAAATCGCCAAAGAGGATGGCGCCACTACCGCCGTGGGTGGCAAACCATGCCTTATGAACGGGAAAGGCAACTTCGTCGCTCCGACTCTGTTCACAAATGCCAAGAACGACATGCGCATCGCCCAGGAAGAGATCTTTGGCCCAGTGTTGACAGCCATCAGTTTTAGGGATGAGGCAGACGCGCTGCACATCGCAAACAGTACTGACTACGGACTAGCCGCCTATGTCTGGACGGGCGACACTGGCCGCAGCATTCGAGTGGCTAGAGACCTCGACGCAGGAATGGTGTGGATAAATTCCGAGAACAATCGGCATCTACCAGCCCCGTTCGGTGGCATGAAAACCAGTGGTATAGGACGCGACGGTGGGGATTATAGTTTCGACTTTTACATGGAAACCAAGAACGTCTGCATTGCCGCTGATACCCACACCGTTCCTACCCTCGGTCACTAGGACGCTGACTGCGGGGTTCGCGACTGAGGAGGCAAGATGAGTCTGTATCAAGTCCAGAAGCTTCTCTACAACCTGAATCGGGATGAACAATGCAAGGAGCAGTACACGAACGACAAAATGACGTTGCTTCGTTCGTACGATTTAACAGATGACGAAAGAGAGGCACTATCGCAAGGCGACATTGGCCTCCTGTACGTTATGGGGGTTAACGGCCAAATCCTGATGCACTACGCCGCTTTCCTCGGCATTGAATGGTTTGACTATCTCGAGCTCATGCGTAAAGGCATTACCGAGCACGGCCCGGTACGCGCCGGTGTTTACGCGATGACGGGTGGTGGTCGTTCCTTCACGAAAGAGAGGGAGATCTCGTGACCTTGGTATACGCGGGTCTCACCAGTCATGCCCCTGGCATGACCGGGCGGGCACATATGGTCGAAAATACCAATGAACGCGACCTGTTGTACGCCGCTCTAGACCAACAACGACAAGAAATCCAAGACAGTGGCGCAGAAGCACTGATTGTAGTGGCTGCAGAACACTTCGCAAACTTCTTCATGGACAACATGCCCGCCTACTGTATTGGCATCGGGGAGTACCACGTAGGTCCAATCGAGGACCCGGCCTGGTTGAAAATAGAAAAAACCACTATCCCCGGTGCTCCAGCCCTGGCCGGTGCAATCGCACAAGAAGTCTTACAATCCGTAGACATCGCGTATGCTGAAGAATGGAAGTGCGATCATGGAATTATGGTGCCGCTGCACTTCTTAACGCCAAAGTACGACTTGCCGATCATTCCAATGAACATTAACTGCCAGGGACCACCCTTGACCCCGCTATCTCGAGCATGGGCATTTGGGGAAGCAGTAAGACGCGCCTGTGACGCCTCGTCCTCCAAGATCGCCCTGATTGGTACCGGAGGCATCTCTCATTGGCCAGCAACACCCGATTCCGGCAAAATTAATGAGGCTTGGGATCGTGAATTCTTGGACCGTTTAACACGCCAAGATAAAGCGGCCCTGTTGTCTTATACGGATTCCGAAACGTATCAAGACGCGGGGCAAGGTGGTTTTGAAATACGAACCCATATCGCCGCCGCCGCGGCCGCCGGCGGACCATGCCACGTCCAGTTTTATACCGCTAACCTGCCAATCTTTGCCGTCGGTTGCACAGTTGCAAGATTTTCAGTCCATTAAGTCTTAGCGCTCGCGTATACGAACGCGTCGACTCCGATCCCAGAACAAAGCATCTCAATTTTCCCCAGGATTGGCAAAGAGGTTCTAACACAAGTCTTCGATTCCAGCGATGCGGCCCCCGCTCAGTCTGGCTCCACTGCCAGTTCGTCCCGAGTCGCCCGCACGGACATCCGCCGACATCATTCCGTTTGGTGGATAGCGAGACACTTGGTGATCAAATATGATCCCGGCTCGAGTTTCGCTGAGGGACAGGGGGGTAACAATGTTGGGAGATATCACGGGAAAAGTAGCCATTGTCACCGGATCCGGTCAGGGAATCGGAGAAGGAATCGCCAAGGTATTTGCTCGGGCTGGCGCAGCGGTTGTGGTAGCAACACGCACGGCGAGCAATGGCCAAGAGACGGTTGACGATATCCTCGGGGCGGGCGGTGATGCCATGTTGATTCACTGTGATGTGGGCCAGCGTGATGCCGTGGAGGAGCTAGTCGCGATGACCATGGAACGATACAGACGGGTGGATATTGGCATCCATAACGCCGGAATCTACGCCATGCATACCGTGGAGGATCTCAGCGATGAGGTGCTGGACGAAACTCTAGCTGTCAATTTGAAAGCCGCGTTCTGGCTGACACAGGCCTGTCTACCCCATTTCCGCCAACAGGGTGGTGGACGGTTGATCTTTACCTCGTCGGTTACCGGTCCCAGAGTAGCGATGCCCAAAACGTCACACTACGCCATGTCAAAAGGCGGCATGAACGCGTTTATCCGTACCGCGGCGTTGGAATTCGCCCGTGAAAATATCACCGTCAACGGCGTTGAGCCCGGATACATACTGACCCAAGCGATGGCAGCGCTGGCAAGCGATGAAGAAGTCAGAGCCATTGCCAGCTGTATTCCAAAAGGTGACTTAGGTACAGCTGAAGACATTGGCAATACGATGTTGTTTCTGGCCTCGGATGAAGCATCCTATATTACCGGTCAAACGGTGGTGGTAGACGGGGCTTCGACGCTCCCAGAAAGCCAGGTGGTGATGGACGGTTTTTATGACTCGATTCCGTCAACATCAACGTGATAGCTCAACTGGTCAAAATCGTTGGGCAGAGGACTAGGTAACGACGCAATGCTGGATTTCTTCGAACTGAGTCCCGAAGAACAAGTGAGAAGACTCGAACCGGCCGCTCATCATGCCCTCTCGCATTGGAATCTCGACGGGGCCTCTCTTCATCTAATCAAGTATCGGGAAAACGCCGTTTTTTGCGTCGACAAAGACGGCTCCAAGACGGCCCTACGTTTGCACCGTCACGGGTATCACTCGGACGATGAACTGAGGTCCGAATTGCAATGGATGCAGGCACTATTACAGGCCGATGTCATGGTGCCAACAGTCGTCCCAACAAATTCCGGCGAGCTATTCCTAAGATATGCCGCCGACGGGTTACCTGGCGAACTGCAGATCGATTTATTCGAATGGATCGATGGGGAGCAACTGGGCTCTGTGGAAGAAGGTGTCACAAACGAGGCTGAGATCGATCGAACCTATGGTGCCCTCGGGGAGCTTGCGGCCCGGATTCACAATCAGGCCGCTCACTGGAACTTACCGCACGGGTTTGTACGCCACGCATGGGATGCCCACGGCCTAGTTGGCGAAGATCCATTCTGGGGCCAGTTCTGGAAACTCGAATCCGCGTCGAAATCTGAAATCGCCTTGCTTAAGCGAGGTCAGAACCGAGTCTTTAACGACTTAAGTCGACTGGAACAATCATCAGAAACATACAGCATGATCCACGCAGATTTTGCGCCGGAAAACATCCTGGTTAACGATGCCAACATTCATCTAATCGATTTTGACGATGCCGGATTCGGTTGGCATCTCTTCGAGTTGGCAACTTCGCTTTATTTCATACAGAGCGAGCCCTATTTCGATCAAGCGAAAGAAGCATTGGTTAGGGGGTATCGTATTCATCGGCAGCTGTCTGACGAACAACTGGAATTGCTACCGCTCCACCTGTTAGCCCGGGCTTTCACGTACATTAGTTGGGTACACACTCGCCACGAGACGGAAACCGCTAGAGAACTGACACCGACGATCTTGGGGACGGCATGTGAACTTACCGAAAATTACTTGACGGGCTGAATTAGTGCTCGATCTGGTTAAGTCGTTCTACGAGCGCTGTATCATCAAGGCATGAAATCGTTGATTGAGCAAGCTTAGAGCGCTACCAAAGGAGACAGGATGATGACCGAAAACAGGGATCCATTGGCGAATGCTTTTAGTGAAAGAGCCCCGAAAGATATAAACGATTTCCGCAATATGCTAGATGAGGCGGTAGCGGCCCACGG
>DCYM01000109.1 GCA_002331465.1 Candidatus Neomicrothrix sp. UBA2110
CTGGTTGGATACTTCGGCGAGTCCGGCGATAAAGAAGGCTCGGGCGCCTTCCGACACCGCGACTTCTGCGTTCTTTTTGCCTAGTAACTGGTTGAGAACGCCATCGTTAGAAATTCGACTTGGCAATGACGAAAGGGGTCCACTCAGGTTCACTGTGCCGAACCGTTGACATCGTTCATTGCTCGTTCGACACCGTCGCGGATGATTTTTTCAATGGCGTCAACACCAACCTGAACGGCCGTGTCTAAAAAAGACCGGTCAGCTTTCGAAGGTTTCTTTAGGACCCAGTCTTTACCTGCCTGCGGATTCGGTGGTTTACCTATCCCCACCCTCACCCGAATGAAATCTTCTGTTCCCAAATGCTGTCGGACCGACTTGAGCCCGTTGTGGCCCGCTCCCGAACCACCAAGTTTTACTTTGACGCGTCCGGGTTCTAAGTCCAATTCGTCGTGCACCACGATCAGACGATCCACTTTTTCAATGCCATTGCGGCGGATCAGTGGAGCGGCTGACTCTCCACTCAAGTTCATGAACGTCGTTGGGCAGGCCAACACCACACGGAGGTCCGAGAAGTTGACGGTGGCTACCCGAGCGCGATCCGATCGAGAGATCCGGAGAGAGGCCCCGACCCCCTCGGCAAATTGCTCAACTACCTCGCACCCGAGATTGTGTCGCGTTCCTAAGAACCGATCGCCCGGATTACCGAGGCCTAACACCAAGTAATTTGCCGGAGTGCCGCGCCGCTCCGCGGCTCGGCGAAAGACCGACACTGCCGGCCAGCTTAACTATCGGCGCCAGCGTCATCGCCGGCTTCTTCGTCGCTATCTGAGGCTTCAGCATCAAGTTCTTCGCCCTCTTCGCCCTCTTCGAGCTCATCTTCTTCTGCCTCTTCAGCTGCGACGGCGGCCCTGCTGCGTTGGCCTATCGCTATCAGCGCGTCATCCTCGGCCTGAGGGACAACACCACTTCCCATGTCTAAGTCAGATACCCGAACTGGATTATTGATCGACATTTCTGTGATGTCCGCTTCGAACAACTGGGGAATATTACCTGCGGGGGCTTCCACAGTAAGCGTCATCATTTGTTGCTGAACGACGGCTCCTTCTAGACCTACGATCGCTGCTTCTCCAACGAGAGTGATGGGCACGTCGACAATAAGTCGCTGATCCAGGTTGATGCGCATGAAATCGACATGGGTAACGCGATTGGCTATTGGGTCGCGTTGCATATTTTTGACGATGGTGAGGTGGTCGCTGCCATCAACATCAAGTGTGATCACCGCGTTTGGGCCTGCGGCGTTAAGCGCAGCACGAAACTTCAGCCTGTCGAGGACCACTGAGAGCGGTTCAGATCCCTGTCCGTAGACGACCGCCGGAATCTTGTCACTGCGGCGAAGACGTCGGGACGAACGACTACCAAGTGCGCGGCCGGTCTCAGCTTCGAGTTTCAGATCTGACGACATGGCTGACGACTCCTGCGAATAGCAACATATAGAACGCTTCTTATGAAGCCGCCCTGTGAGAGCTAACCATTGTAGAGCCAGCGACTACGCATCACTCACCCGCTAAGCGAGTAGACGTTCTATGAAAGATTATCTCCGTCGAAGATCTCTGATACGGAAGTGTCTTCGAACACCGCTTCGAGAGCGTCCGCCAAAATTCCCGAGGCACTCAGTACTTCTAACTTGTCGAAACGTTTCGCTTCAGGCAGTGGCACCGTATCCGTCACAATAACTTTGCTTAGACGAGAAGATTTAAGGCGCTCAACCGCAGGTCCAGAGAAAACAGCATGTGTTGTGGCGCACAACACATCCGAAGCTCCGTGTTCGATGAGTGTGTCAACGGCGGCACAGATCGTTCCAGCGGTATCGACCATGTCGTCAATAATGACGCAGGTTCGACCACTTACATCACCCATTACACCTAACGCTTCTACTACGTTTGCCGCGTTCAGAGAGCGACGCTTATAGATCGTGGCTACTTCGCAATGCAATCGCTTCGCATACCTTTCGGCGACTTTCACCCGGCCAGTGTCAGGTGAAACGATGATTGACCCCTCGGGGATCCTTGACTGTAAATATTTAATGAGCACCGGTGCCGCTGTGAGATGGTCCACCGGCCCTTCAAAAAAACCTTGAATCTGTCCGCTGTGTAAGTCAATGCTTACTAAACGGTCGGCGCCGGCTCGCCGCAGGAGATCTGAAATTAGTCGGGCAGTAATCGGCTCTCTGCCCTGCGCTTTTCGATCTTGTCGGGCATAGCCGTAAAAGGGAGCAACAGCGGTAATTCGTTTCGCCGAAGCCCGCCGCGCGGCATCCACCATAATTAGATGCTCCATCACAGCGTCATTTACGCTCATCGAGTCGGTTGCGGCGTGGGTTTGCATGATGAACACGTCGCCACCGCGAACCGATTCGTTGAATCGGCACTTAATTTCGCCGTTAGCAAAATCGATAAGTCCAGGGTCGCCTAGTTCGATACCCAAATGGCCGGCAATCTTGTCCGCGAGCGCGGGGTTCGCTCGGCCCGTGAATAGGTGTAAGCGCTTCTTAGTAACGAGCTCCATCACAGCTCCTGCTTTAGGTGATGTATAGAACGGCCCCGTGACAGTACCCGACGCGACCTCAACCCCCGAATTCAAAACCGCGTCAGGGCCAATATCGTGACGCCAGCGGCCATCTATTTCTTGTTTGTCTGCTGCCTTAATGCGGCCTCGCACTCCGCTAGTTGTTGGCGGTCGTTCACTCCGCGCACCTCGTTAGGATCGTCAACCATAAGAGCGGCTACGGCATGACCGGCGGCACGTAGAACTTGAATAACATCGGTCAGGTAATACTCGCCCTGATTGTTCCGGCTGTCGACTTTCCTCAGAGCCGCCGTCAAGACACTGCGATCGAAACAATAAATCGAGGTGTTGACTTCGGAGATCTTGAGTTCTTCCGGTGCCGCATCAGCTTGCTCAACGATACGTTCAACCCGACCTTCACCGTCACGCACTACTCGCCCGTAGCCAGAAGGATCTTCGAGCTGCGCTGTCAATAACGTAGCTGCGGCTCCCACGTTGACATGCACTCGGTGTAGTTCGGTTAGCGTCTCGGATCTAAGAAGTGGCGTGTCGCCTGGGAGAACCATCAAATCGCAGCTGTCGTCGTCAAGTTCGCGAGGTTCAAAGGCCTGAAGACCTACAGACACAGCATCTCCGGTACCGCGTTGGACATTTTGTTCTACAAAGTTGAGCCGCGTGGGGTCAACCGATTGTTCATAGAGAGCCTTCGTTACTGATTCAGCTCCGTACCCGACGACCACTACGATGCTTTCTAGGTCAAGTGCCTCTATCGCCTCCATCACATAGCAGGTCATGGGCCGACCACAGAGCAGATGAAGTGGCTTGGGTAGCTCTGACTTCATGCGCGATCCTCGGCCGGCCGCAAGCACCATTGCCCCTAGACGACGCTCGGACGAAAATCGGTTCACGTTGAACGGTTCCATTCTTCGGAGCAGACGACAGAAACAACAATTTAGTCGCAGCTTGTCCGCTCGGGGAGGAGGGCTCGAACCTCCATTGTCGGGATCAAAACCCGATGTCCTGCCAGTTGAACGATCCCCGACCGACGATGTGCTGAACACGCACGGTCGACAGACCTAGCCTAACGACGGGAACTGTCTTATGAGGGTGGGAGTAGGGAACAAACGCGCAGAATGTCACGTTGGGTCTTGCTCGTGCTCCAGCTACCCTGCAGGTCCACATGGGATCCCTAGTTAAAAAGCGTCGCAAACGCATGCGAAAGAAGAAGCACAAGAAAATGCTTCGACGCACGCGTTATCAACGTCGCAACAAATAACCATCTCAAACCAACGTAGTTAGCAGCTTCAGTTGGTCGCACTCGTTATGGCATTGCCGGCATCGTACGAACGGTTCGCGAGGAAACACCTCGATGCGCAACGGGTTCGTGGCGGCCCTCAACAAACCATGTGCTACCACTCCCAGCCAGGCGGGCACGGGTTCCTGTCCCTTCACTCAGGGCATCTCGCCACTCTGTTAATTCGGGTTCAACCTTGATGGCAGCTTCTTCGAGGTCGTTGCCGTGCAGTCCTGTTGGCCCATTGAGGTCGTCCCATGCGCGATAGACCTCCAGTGTCGATACCCCTATGGGTGGAATCAGAAGGGTGATTTCTCGATCCACATGTGGCAAAGGTTCCAGTATTTCTCCTATGCCTCGAACTCGAGCTCTACCTCCTTGGAGACAGAACGCTACGTCGGCGCCTAGGTCTACGGCAGCAATCGGGTCCTTTAAACCTGCCCATCGTAAGATCGCGGCAGCATTTGTTGATCCTCCACCTAAACCTGAGCCTGCTGGGATTCTTTTTTCGATGACCACCCCGGCTTCGCGACCGACCAGCTCTAATGCGCGCGAAACAAGATTATCTTCGTTGACAGGCACTTCTAACCCAGACCTGGTTGGGCGAACCACTAAATCCGAACCCTCTGATAGGACAAGTTCGTCACAAAGATCGATTGAAACCATCTCTGCGTCGATTAAGTGGTAGCCGTCGCTCCGGCGACCGGTCACACGCAACGAAAGAGTGAGCTTGGCTGGAGCGAGTAAACGGGTGGCAGTCATCGTTTGGTACCTATGGAGCTTCGGGCGAGCGCAACCCAGTTGAACAAGTCGAGTTCCTCTGGTCTGGAAGTAGGCGTAACGTTTGCTCTTTCCATCACTTCTTCGTCAACGCGACTCCTTAGGCTCTTGCGGAGCATTTTGCGACGTTGGTTGAAGGCAATTCGTAAAAGTTCTATTAGCTCGGTTTCTACTTCTGATTCAATACCGTGATCGACGCGCTCGATTGCCACCAGCGCAGAAGTAACTCGAGGTCGCGGGTAGAAGACCGAGGGAGGTACCTGACCGACCACGGAAGCGTTGGCTCTGAGTGCAACACGAACTGAGACTGCCCCATACGCGGCGTTGCCGACTGACGCAGCCAATCTTTCACCGGCCTCCCGTTGGACCATTACGAGCATGCGGTCAATCGATGGAACTTCATCTAGCACCGTAAGCACGATCGAGGTTGCGATGTTGTATGGAAGGTTCGCGACCAGATTCCATCCGGGGTTCGGAAGGGTTTCGTCCCATTTTAAGTTGCGCACGTCTGCCTCAATGATTTCGGCATGATCACCCACGAGGTCAGTCAGAATCGGGATCAAAGCCTTGTCCGTCTCGATGGCTGTTACGCGGGCGCCGGTTTCTATCAAAGCAAGCGTCAAGGATCCCAAGCCCGCGCCGATTTCAACCACTCGACTCTCAGGCCCGACACGAGACAAGCGCGCTATGCGGCGAACGGTATTGGGGTCGATGACGAAGTTTTGGCCGAGGCTTTTCTTCGGATCTATACCCGCATCGTTAAGTAACCGTCGAACATCAGCGAGAGACAAAGTCATTGGTTTACTTGCCACTTGGACCACCCGAAGTACTTCTTACAACCAGGCCAACCATTCCAACCTTGAGCCTGCCAAAGTAGATTTGCTCGGTAGATCTGCTCCGCCTTACTAGCGTCAGCTGGATTTCCGGTCCCTCCCATCCATTGCCACGAACCCAGCGCGAATTGAAGGCCACCGAAGTAGCCGTTACCAGTGTCCACGTCCCAGGTACGACGCGATTCGCACCATGCGATGCGGTCCCACATATCCAGAGTTGGCCAACTATCGAGATATGTTTGCCCAAATATTGTTGACTCAACGTTCGGTTCAACCGATTCATTTTCGGGTTGGCGACTGATAGGCACCGTGGTCGAAGTACTAGTCGTCGAAGTA
>DCYM01000074.1 GCA_002331465.1 Candidatus Neomicrothrix sp. UBA2110
TCTATGTGGGTAGTCATGTCTGGAAGTTTAGAGCTATTGCTTAGCTGAACCAGATTCGCCGGTATTCCTTGCTTTGAGGGTGGAGAAGTAACACGACTAGGACCAAGTCAAACATGAGTCGCAATAGAAAACCGAGTTCGAAGTTGTACCGAATTCCGATCCATAAGGTTGCGACTACCGAGTAAAGCGCTGCTGAAACCGCCAATCTGAAGCCCCATTTTTTTTCGTTGGCAATGCCCAGGCCTCCTCCAACCAAAGCAACCAACAACAGGAGGGGGAAGATTCGCGATGCGAAGGGCCCGAGAATGTCATAGGGCAGTTGCCGGTAATAGACACTGCCGAATAAGACAATGCTTACCGCCCGAAAATAGGCAAGCATGACCGCACTGTGGAGCGTCTGAGGTTGGGTCGGATTTAACCAGCGAAAATTATTCACTTTGCCAGTGTGGCAGAGGCTGAGCCAGATCCCTAAGTCTTTCGACGTGGAGACTTTCCTCGGAGTACTACTTGCTGTTCAGCGCGCAATTGCCCGCATGCGGCGTCGATGTCTGTTCCGCGGTTAGCGCGAATGGTGGCATTAACACCGAGAGATTCGAGTACATCTTGAAACCAAATGATCGATTCGGGATCTGTCCCGGGCGTGGAATAGCCGGGCGTTGGATTGAGGGGAATCAAATTCACATGGGCGTTAAACGGACGAGCGAACGCCGCTAGCTCCCGGGCTGCGTTTTCGCTGTCATTGACCCCAGCCATCATCGCCCATTCGAAACTAAGCCGGCGGTTTTTCGCCCTTCTGTAAGAGTGAAGTGCTTCTGCAAGCTTTCGTAAGGGGTAGGTGCGGTTGATAGGTGCAATACGGTTACGGATTCGGTCATTCGCGGAATGAAGAGAAACAGCGAGACTGACGGGTAAGTCTTGCTGGGTCAGCCGTTCGATTCCAGGCACCACACCCACCGTCGAGAGGGTGATTTTTCGAGCGCCAATGCCGAGATCATCGTGTATGCGTTCGACAGCTGGCCAGACCTGGTCGAAGTTGGCGAGTGGTTCTCCCATGCCCATGAACACGACATTGCTGACGCGTCGCTTACCTGAACGTTGAGCAGCTCGCACAACCTGCTCCACGATTTCACCAATTGTCAGATGACGTTCAAAGCCCACTTGCCCCGTTGCGCAGAAGGTACAAGCCATCGCGCAGCCGGCCTGCGAAGAGACACAGACAGTTGAGCGATCTCGATAGTGCATAAGAACTGACTCGACTAAACGCCCGTCAGTCAGTTGCCAAAGCTGCTTGATGGTCTTGTCGTTGTCGGCCTTTACTTCCCTAACCGGCGTAAGTGCCGGTGGGAGCAGTTCCTCAATTGTGTTACGAAGGGCTTTGGGCACGTTAGTTAATTCAGCGGGCTCGCGATGTTGCGCGTGTAACCCGTCCCACACCTGATCGACTCGATAGCGCGGCTCGCCTTCCAGCAATTCAGCGAGCTCCGAACGGGACAAGTCATAGCGCGTGGTCACCACCCTTCAAGGGTACGGCGAGTACCTTCAAATGCGTGGCTACTCACCGCTATGACGATCACCATCGAGATGTACACGGAAGCGGACTTCGGGCAGCAGTCTTCGGGGCCTCGGATGGTTTGGTATCTAATGTGCTGTTGATAGTCGGCCTTGCTGGCGCGGATGCATCCGCTGGAATGATACGCACAGCCGGGGTAGCAGGGCTTCTCGCTGGCGCGATTTCGATGGCAGCTGGCGAATACGTATCGGTTCGCGCCCAAAACGATCTGGTAGCCGGTGAGTTAGAAAAAGAACGACAAGCGTTGGCTGACGATCCAGAAGAAGAAACTGAAGAGCTGGCAGAGGTATATGTCGAAAGGGGAATGTCACCCGAACAGGCCAGAGAAATGGCGCTGTTGGTGATGCAAAATCCTGACGTGGCCCTCGAAGTTCATGCACGAGAAGAACTCGGAGTCAGCCCTAATGACTTGGCTTCTCCGGGGACCGCCGCGGTCTGGTCTTTTGTTGCGTTTGCGATTGGGGCGTTGGTGCCACTGGTCCCTTGGTTCTGTTCCTCTGCGGCGGGTGTTATTTGGGTGTCCGTGGCTGCCGGCGTTACTGCGGCCGCAACGATTGGAGCAACCCTGGCTGTCGCTACAGGGCGTTCGATTTTTCGAGGCGTTTTGCGGCACGTAGGTATCGCAAGCACAGCGGCGATGACGATCCACTTTGTCGGTGTGTGGCTTGGGTCAGTGGTGCAGCTTTGACTCGTTGATGTCTCCGGCCACCCATATCAGTCACTGATCTTCGCCCAGAAGGTCTCGCATCCACTGCGGTGGTTTACGGGCTGGCTCGTACTGAGCTTCAGCTTGTTGTGCAAGACGAACCCATAACGCTTTATGTTTGTCAGAAAGGTTTGTTATCCACGAACTCGGCCACGGCGAGTCATTTTTGCCCCAATTCGCTGGGTGTATCCTTGCCAACAGTTCATCAGCTTGCCGTTGAGTGACCGCACCAGCGTCAACAAATGCTTGGAGCCCTTCTTTCTGCCCCTCTAAGCGTTTGAGATGCCTCTGTGCCAACGTCTTCGCGGGAGCGAGGTTGTCTTCTGTACCCACAATCGCAACAGTAACCCTGCCTGTATGTGTTTTCGGTGGGATAGCGGACTCCCCGGAGGGCATCGGCCATATTCGAGTCGATATCGGGTGCAGCGTCTGTTGGTAAATCTTTGAACGCGGATCCGCTAGGTAATAGAACCCAGGTGGTGCGTTGTGGAGGGGTTACTTTTCGCATTTGGGAGCCGGGTCGAGATGGGCGCCTCAGCGAGGTTGGGTCAGATGCCGTCAGGTTCCTCTGGAAGAGATATGCGGGGCACGTAGCTCCTGGGCCTACCGCTAGCTCTGAGCTTGAGTGAGCGGGTCTGCCAATCGACCTTCTACTATGTCTATAACTGAATGCTTGGGGGAGTGGATCATGTATGACGTAGTGATCAAGAACGGGACTGTGGTCGACGGGAGCGGGGCAAAAAGTCGCGTCGCGAACGTGGGGATTGTTGGGGATCGGGTCGTAGAAGTAGGCGAATGTGTCAGTGAAGCCTCGCATGTGATCGACGCGTCAGGTCGGCTTGTCACCCCTGGATTTGTTGACATCCACACGCATCTTGATGCGCAGCTTGCATGGGATCCGATCGGAACTGTGTCCTGCTGGCATGGTGTTACCTCTGCGGTAATGGGTAACTGTGGCGTTACTTTTGCTCCGTGCAAACCCGAAGATCGCAGCTTTTTGGCTGAGGTAATGGAGTCGGTTGAAGATATTCCGGCTCAGGCAATATTGGAGGGTCTGCCATGGGATTGGCGCACTTTTGGCGAATATCTTGATTCCTATGAGCGCATGCCAAAGGGGTTAAACGTCGGTGGCATGGTCGGACATTGCTCTGTTCGACTTATGGCGATGGGCGATCGTGCCATTGATGATCACCATGCAAGTGCCGAAGATATTGCACGGATGTGCGATCTAGTTGAAGAGAGCATGGAAGGTGGGGCCCTCGGATTTTCGACATCGAGAACGTATTTACATCAGACGCCTGATGGGCGAGAAGTGCCCGGTACATGGGCGCACCCCGAAGAGTTACTTGCTATCGGTGAAGTCATGGGCCGCTTAGGTAAGGGAATCTTTGAAGCAGCAGTGGACAACGATCGAAAGTCACACGGGATGGTGGGCGTAGCTGATCGTTCGGTCATTGACCACGAAGTTAAGTGGATGAAAGAACTTTCTGTAAGGACAGGTCGACCAGTCACATTTGGGTTTGTGCAGAATAGATCCGACCCGACTGCTTGGGAATACTGGTTGGAACTAGTTGAGCGAGCGAATGACGATGGTGCATTGATTTACCCGCAGACAACTAGTCGGGGAATTGGGGTGTTGTTCGGTGTAGCGAACAGAACACCATTTGATAATTGTTCCCCTGTTTGGAGGGCACTGCGGAGCCTGTCTTGGCAGGAGAAGCTTAAAAAACTTGGTGATAGTTCCTTTAAAGCTCAACTTGTATCTGACGCAGCACAGACCCCTTCGAAGCTCGACCTTTCAGGAATTTATAGATTAGACAGCAGCCGAGTCGACTACGAGCCCGATGAGTCGGAGACATTGATAGCGCATGCTGAAGTACGAGGTGTTTCCCCTGCCGAAGCTTTCATAGATATGGCTCTGGAGACTGAAGGACGCGGCCTATGGAATTATCCATTCCTGAACTTTGATTTTGACGCGATTCAATCGAAGTTGAAACATCCTGACGTAGTTCTTGGTATCGGAGATGCAGGCGCACACGTGGGTCAAATACAAGATGCGAGCCAATCAACTTATTTTCTGACGCGGTGGACGCGTGATAGCAAAACTTGGGATGTAGAAGAGGCAGTGAAAATGTTGACTTCGGAGGGAGCAGATCTCTTTGGGTTCAAAGACCGCGGAACGTTACGGGAAGGTTCATACGCTGACGTAAACGTTATTGATTTCGAAAATCTAGCGCTACACGCACCTGAGTTTGTTTATGACTTTCCCAACGGTGCCGGTCGTTACGTCCAAAAAGCATCTGGGTATGACCTAACTCTCGTTAATGGCGAAGTGTTTATGGAAAACGGTGAACACAAGGGAGCGCTAGCAGGCAGGGTTGTGCGCAGTTGAAGTTGCTTCAGCGAAACCTCTACTAGAAAACAGATCGGCTATTGGTTGGCGCGTTTAACTACCGGTCACTACGCGAATTCCGTCAAGTTTGGCTTCGATTTACTCACCGAATTTGTCACCCAACCCCAATTCCAACGTGGGTGACAACGCGGTGTAAGGCCCCCAGCTTGCGTCACGGCACCAACCTAAAACTTTTAGCTGATGATCCGAATCGGTCCATTTTCGAATTGGTTTGCGAAGCGTAGGGGTGCAGGCACAGCGGCGACAACGATCCACATTCTTGAGGTGGGTTTGGATCTGTGGTGCGCCTTGATCCGTTGAGGACTACTTCTGATGCAGGCGACGAACTACCTGCACTTCCAGACCGATGTCTCGGTACAGAGTGACTGCCGGAGTATTGTCGGCATCTACGTAAAGCATCGCTCGTGTGATTCCGCTGTCCCCGAGATGTTGATAGCCCGCGAGGGTTAAGGCCCGGCCCAGGCCTAGGCCGTGGAAGTCTGGATCGACAGCAATGACATACACCTCGCCGATTGACGGGGTCTCGTTCTCGTGGATCTTTGTCCAACAGAAAGCTGCTATCCGACCCTCGCGGTGGTGAATGAGAAAGCCGTTTGGGTCGAACCAAGACTCGGCTTGTCGCTCTCGAACAAGCTCTGGTGTCCATCCGCTCTGTTCGCGATGCCAAGCAAAGGCCCGGTTATTTACCCGGCACCATTCCTCCTCGTCTTGATCGACCACGAAAGATCGAGTTTGGACTTCCGTTCGTTGTTCCATCGGAAGTGACCGCTCCATTCGGAAGAGATCACGTTGAATCTCGAATCCGAGACGTGTCAGCAAGTCGTCGGTTTCGTCGGATGGGTGGTCAATCCAGATCGAAACCCCTTGAGGCCGTTGATCCAAATTGGTGCGGAGAGCCATCGCCAGCCCATCAGAAGTCCACTCGGTGGCGTCGAGTTCAAGTACCGGGCCGTCTCGATCTTCGCCGATCTTTATAACTGGCTCTTCGTTGGTGACTCCGCTCACATGATCGAAGGTATCGCCCGAAGATGGTTGCATGAGGTAAACAAGCGTAATGGGGAAGCCTCGATCACCGCAGGGGAGAGCGCGTTCAGTGCATGAGCGCTTAAAGGCGGAATATGAGGCCGTGTGTGAACTCAACCACGAGAGCCCGTTCGAACTGTTAGTGGCTACCATTCTTTCTGCCCAGTGCACAGACGTCCGGGTGAACAAAACAACCCCTGCTGTTTTTGATCGGTACCCCGACCCTCTCGCACTTGCTCACGCACATCTGGGTGAACTTGAAGAACTAGTACATGCAACTGGCTTCTACAAAAGTAAAGCCCGGAACCTAGTAAAGATGGCCAACCAGCTGCTAGAGGACCATGAAGGAGAAGTTCCGACCGACTTGGTAGACCTTGTGAAATTGGGAGGGGTTGGCCGAAAAACAGCGAACGTCATTCGCTCGGTAGCGTTCGGACTTCCCGGATTGCCAGTCGATACTCATGTTGGGCGATTAGCGCGACGATTAGGAATCACAGAGGAAGAAGATCCAGTAAAGGTGGAGATGATCTTGAACCCCATGATCCCTCAGCATGAACGAGGTGAATTCAGTCTGAGAGTCATTCTTCACGGAAGACAAGTATGTTTCGCTCGGAGTCCTCATTGCGCAGACTGTGTCCTCAATGATTTTTGCCCCAGCGCGTTCGACTTCTAAGTCTTTGAAAGGAGACTCGATATGACCATCCGTCGGGCAGCCCATTTTGTTCCGGGCGCTAACGAAAAGATGCTCGATAAGTCGCTGAACACGACCGCTGACGCTCTCATTCTTGACTTGGAAGATGCCGTAACTCCCGAAAACAAAGACTCGGCTCGAACCACTGTCGCCAGTTGGCTTGAAAACATCGACTTCGGAAGAAAAGAAAGGGTCGTGCGCATCAATCCGCTCGACAGCCCATGGTGCGAACGCGACATAGAGGAGACAATGGGCAATCCGCCTGACTCCTATCTAGTTCCCAAGGTCAATGATTCAAATGAAGTCGCACGCATTCACGAACTCATTAGTGAGCAGGAAGTGGCATGTGGTCACCCCGAAGGTCAGGTCAAGCTGCTTATCCTCGGAACTGAAACACCTCAAGGTCTCTTGAACATAAGGGACTTAGCGGCAAATACAAGAGTGGATGCTCTTACCTGGGGAGCTGAAGATTTGTCTGCTGCTATTGGCTCTAGAGGCAATCGTGCCGCTGACGGAAGTTATTTACCCGTATTTGAATATGCGAGAGTGATGTGCCTGCTCGGTGCCACAGCATGGGGAAAGCAGCCACTGGACACAGTGTTCGTTGATTTCAACGACCCTGAAGGTCTACGTGCCGAGTGTCTTGCCTCTGCGGCCATGGGCTACACAGGCAAAATCACTATCCATCCGAACCAGATCGAGATAGTTAATGAATCCTTCACTCCGTCTGCCGAAGATGTTGATGAGGCGCGCGAACTCCTAGAACTATTTGCTGAGAATGAGGCTAAGGGCCTGATGGCATTCAGCTTTAGGGGACAGATGGTGGACGTGCCTCATCTGACTCGGGCACGGAAAATCGTCAACATGGCGGAAAGGCTCTCAGACTGGAGTTGAAACTAGGGCGCTCTAAGAGTCGAGCCCTTGGGTTGCTTTGGTTATGCGACGCTGTGCTATCCGAAGGCTGCGTTCGACCTCGTAAAGATCGATAGCGACGCCCTCGTCGCTTGTTCCTACTAGCTCGTCGGCTGCCGCTGTTATTCGTTCACCCAATTCCCTAATCGCTGTCTGAAGCGAGGACAATTCAGCTTGGGAAACCATGTCTGAACCCTACAGTCGAGTTGTAGGTCACGCGATATCCGCTTCGAACCGGCGCCCTGTCACCGGTACCCTCAAGACTGTGCTTCGACGTATCGACCTTCGTGGAGAAAGCGGACCGTTCGCGGATCGCCTTCCCCGCCCGAATCTGGAGGGCGAAGCACCCTTTGTCGCGGTCCGGAAAATCATCGCCGAAGTGAGAGACAGCGGAGATGCGGCAATTCGGGCACTCACGATGCGATTCGATGGCGTCGACGTTGAAGCCCCTCTTGTCGAAAAGAAAGATCTCCAAAAAGCGTGGGAATCTTTAGACGTTGCAATAGCCGACGCCTTGACAGTGGCACACGACCGGATCATTCACTTCCACGAAGAGGAAGCTCCGCAGCCTCACGTGGTTACGCAAGACGGAATCGCCGTAACGAGCGTTCCTCGACCGGTAGAGCGAGCTGGGTTGTACGTTCCCGGGGGACTCGCGGCATATCCCTCAACTGTTCTGATGACGGCTCTTCCCGCTCGAGCAGCCGGAGTTGACCAACTAACACTGTGCACGCCTCCAAATCTCAAAGGCGAAATTGAGACCGTTGTGCTGGCCGCCGCGTATCTGTGTGGGATAACGGAGGTGTACAAGATCGGAGGAGTGCAGGCCATAGCAGCGATGGCTTATGGGACCGAATCAATAGCACCAGTCGACATCATTGCCGGCCCAGGCAACATTTGGGTTGCCACCGCCAAACAAGAAGTCGCTGGAATAGTCGGAATTGCCTCGGCGTTTGCGGGCCCTTCAGAGATCGTAGTGATAGCGGATGAGAGTTGCCCCAGCAGCTCAGCGGCTGTCGACCTTGTCCTTCAAGCTGAACATGGCCCTGGAGGGCGAGCGTGGCTTGTTAGTTGGAATGAGGCATATGTCAATGAGGTTGTGGTCGCGGTGGAACAGATCGTGAACCTGTCTCCGCGCCGCTCAGAGACGTTAGATACGTTGAAGTCAGATGGGTATGTTTGTTTGGTAGACGGTCCTGAAACTGCTATTCAGGTCGCCAACGAGATAGCACCTGAGCATCTTCAGTTGATGTGCGTTAACGCGTCTGAATTTGTCGGTGAAATTAGAAATGCCGGGGCTGTCTTCATGGGTATTTGGGGGCCCGCATCAATCGGTGATTACTTAGCTGGGCCGTCCCATGTATTACCGACGGCGGGAACTGCTCGATTTAGTGGTGCCCTCACAGTTAACGATTTCCAAAAACGGATGCATATCATCGACGTATCAAAGCCCGGATTTGATGCTGTGCGGGGCTCTGTCGATCGGTTGGCTACAGCAGAGGGTCTATGGGCCCACGCGGCATCGGTTAGAGAACGCGAGCG
>DCYM01000113.1:0-12347 GCA_002331465.1 Candidatus Neomicrothrix sp. UBA2110
CTCAGCAGCCTCTCTGGCGATGTCAAGGTTGTAGCTCTGAACATTGACATTTTGGAAGTTGGTGAAACCCCCATATTTGCTGAGGGGTCGCCCATCAGAAGTTTGAATTACCCAGTCTTCGTTGCCGTGTGCCCATGCATACTTCGCGAGAATCGGGTCGCGGAAAGCAACTATGCGGCCAATCACCCTGACATCCAACGCATGCAGTTCTTCAATGGCGGAACGAAGGTTGAACAGGCCGGTGGATGCCCCTATTTCTCGCGCCAACGGCACATTGCTCTGGTAACCAACGACACCGCTTTCGTTCTTGAGACTTATTTCAACAGCGGTGATTTTGCCAGCTCGAATTAAGTCGAGCACGGAGTTTTTCAAACCATCATGTGCCCACGCAGCAGCGCTTACGTGTACGCCTTGCGTCCGAGGGTACGCAATCGGAATAATCATGGTGAAAGTGCTTGTGTTGCCTGCTCGGTCTATTGCTAACACTGATACCGGTCCAGCCGGAGGCCCATCGAGTTCGAGAATGAATGAACCATCACGGGTCTCAATCGGTACGCCGCCCACCACCACGGTCGCTCCGGGTTCTGAAGTCCCTGCGATAGTGACGGGCTCATTCATAGGCACTGGCTCTAAAACGTCGGGCAAGCCAATCAACGGAGGTGTGCCATCCACGCTGAAGTCAAGCGAACTAGACGCTTGCCCATAGAGCCGTCGTTGCACCACTAATTCCAGGGAATGTGATCCTTCAGTTAAGGGAGGAACCACCCACACAATCCGATTCCCGTAACGTTGAACGCCACTTACAGGAAAGTCGTCCAGCAGCAGGTTCGCTGATCGTGCGTTTGCTCCGTTAACCGTGAAAGAAATCTGAATTCCCTCAATGGAAGCTGGTTGCAACGCGACACCGTCTTCGATTCCACTGATCTTGATGTCAACTTGTCGGATAGTCATTAATAGCAACGCTGCTCCAGTGACTGTCATCAATGAAGCGAGAGCCAATAAGCCCCAGCGTCGCCTTTTAGGTGGCCGATTGGGCACATGCAAAGCGAATCGGGGTTGCCGCAGTGCTTTTCGACCTTGTCGCTTCGGACGCGGCAAGTTCCTCGCGTAAACAGGGGGATCCGTCTTCACCGGCCGCCAAGGGAAACCCCATCCTTCGGCCGGGTCCATGGATTCGTCGTTGGGAGTAATTATTGACTCACCTTTGGCTAACGACGGTCCAACCTGACGTCCATGTGAAGTAAGCGACCAGCGACTTTCCCCCAGTCCTGGAGTGTTAGGCATGGGAGCTACTAAATCGGTTCGATGAAGATGATCAAGCGCGTTCAAAACATCTTCGGTTGCTAGATCTATGTCAATTGACAGCTCGCTAGGCAAAGCGGTGCCCCCCCGCGACAGCAAATGTCGCAGCACTAGCTTGTGTTGCGGGGCCAGCAACGGCATTAGGACAAGCTAGTGGCGCCGACGGCAAGAGTTACATCGTTGAGCTAACCGCAAGGATTGAGATGCCGATGGGTGTAACTTCCCCAAAGTGAATGATCAGCCCCGCGAAGTCCTGGATTGGAGCAACTACGGCATCGCGTGTCGTGCTCTTGCAACCCTTGTTGCCGACGACGGCTACCGACCTGACATTATTCTTGCCATAGCTCGAGGTGGCCTTTTCGTGGCTGGATCTTTGGGCTACGCGTTATCTGTCAAGAATCTCTATGTCATGAACGTTGAGTACTACACCGGAGTAGACGAGCGTCTAGACGTTCCGGTCATGCTCCCGCCATATGTTGACGTAGTTGACTTACGAGATACCAAAGTGTTGATTGCTGACGACGTTGCGGACACAGGTCACACCCTCGCCCTCGTTCGTAACCACTGCCTGAGTGAGGTGGCTGAGGTAAGAACAGCGGTCCTATACGAGAAGCCTCGTTCCGTCGTGGATTGTGAATACGTTTGGAAATATACCGATAGATGGATCAACTTTCCTTGGTCGACGGAGGCCCCCCTCGTTGAGCCCAGCGATGGCGGCACAGTGCTCGATGCGTAAAGATCTACAAGTAGCTTCTGCTTTCCCAGTTACAGGAATCCATCGGGCGTAAGAAGTTTTTGGTCAAAAACGGTTCGGCGCAGTCATCGTTGCCGCTTCGACAATTACCGGCTTCGCTATCCGCTGCTCACGACTGGGGTTGAAAGCGTCGAGCTGCCAAGCGATGTCTACTGAGAACATCTTCTAGGCGTGGATTTGTGAGAACTCCTTCATGCACAATTTCTTCTCCATGAACGAACACGTGAGTGGCGGCTAACGGACCGCACCGCAACCATCCCTCAATAGGGTCGTCGAGTACACCCGCAAATTGAGGGCCATCCATTCTCCATACCGCTACATCGCCCACGGATCCGACCGACAATTCACCTATTTCGCCAAGGCGCCCGAGACACGCGGCCCCACCCCGAGTGGCTATTTCCAGCGCTGCTCGCGCATCCATACGATCTGCGCCGGAGATGAGTTTGGCTTGAAGCATCGCCAAACGTGCTTCCTGCCATAACGATGCGGAATCTGCAGACGAAGAGCCATCGCACCCCAAGCCCACAGGACAACCTGCGTCTCTCATGGCGACCACTGGAGCTATACCAGAGGAAAGAATCATGTTAGAGCTGGGACAATGAGCAATACCGACACCTGCAGCGCCTAAGCGAGAAATCTCAGCATGGTTGGGACGAACAACATGCGCTCCCCAACTCCGATCAGTAAGCCAGCCCACGTCTTCGTACAGTTCGACAGGGCGCCGACCAAACTGAGTTAAAGAAAACTTATCGTCTTCGGAATTTTCGGCTAAATGGGTGTGAAGTCTGACGTCTAATCGTTCAGCTAGCTCAGCGGTTCGGCGCATTAAATCTGGAGTGACAGTAAATGGTGAACAGGGTGCAAGAGCGATTCGGACCATTGCCCCAAACTTGGGATCATGCCAGCGAGCTACGTGACTTTCACTTTCCGCGAGAATGTCATCCTCGTCCCGCACCGCATCGTCGGGTGGTAATCCGCCGTCTTTGACAGACAGGCTCATTGAGCCATAAGTCGGGTGGAACCTCATCGAAAGTTCGACTGCCGCCCGGATTTCAGCAGCAAGTAAGTCGCCAGCTCTCGTCGGGTGCAAATAGTGGTGATCACTTGTCGTGGTACACCCCGACATCGCGAGTTCAGCTAGCCCTACCCACGCCGCGAGATACATCGACTCTTCATCGATGGAGGCGGTCCAGAGCGGGTACAACGACTGCAGCCAACCAAACAAGGGAGCCGAAGTCATAGGTCGGTATGCGCGGGTCAGATTTTGGAACATGTGGTGATGGGTGTTAACAAGACCGGGTGTTACCAGACAACTGGTCGCATCAATCCGCCTATGAGCGGCAGGAACTGGGTCGGATCCCGAGCCGACAGCGACAACATAACCATTGTCGATAGCGACCCAGCCTCCCGCTAACTCACGTCGCTCGTCATCCATCGTGGCGACCAGCCAGGCGTCCTCAAAAAGGAGGTCAACAGGCTTAACCATCAATGACAGTCTGACATTGTTGTCGGCCCTGTGTGTTGACTCATTAGAGACTCATGCGTCTATCTTGGGAGAATGCCTAGGTCTCTCGCAGTTTTCGAAGATTTCGATCCTGCTGGTACACAGTCTTTCGCCAACGCGGTCACACGTTTTCGCGAGCGAAACATCGTTTTACCTCAGTTCAACGAATTGAGGGACCCGTCTGCATTGACGCCTGACCTCATTGAAGCTCTGGATCGCGTCGCTGCTGATGATGCTGATCCGGTCAATTTATTTCGCGTTCACTGGTTCAACACTCCGGGGCAATCGTTGCCTGCCTCTGTGCCGGACCATATAGAACTCCCCACAGAACTCACCGGCACTGACGCCCGCATAGTTGTCGCCCTAGGGAACCGATTCCCGATGATTGGCGCTCACAAGGTACTCGCCGCATACGCATGCCTAGCGGCCCGTTTGATCACCGGGCGGTTCGACCCGACCACCAATCGTGCCGTCTGGCCATCTACCGGAAACTATGCGCGGGGAGGGGTGGCCATCTCCAAGATCATGGGTTGTCGCGGTGTCGCTGTTTTGCCCGAAGGGATGAGTCGCGAACGGTTTGAGTGGTTGGATCGCTGGATTGAGCACCCTGACGACATAATCCGCACACCTGGCACGGAGGCCAACGTCAAAGAAATCTACGACGAATGCAACCGCCTAGAAGCCGACGAATCAAACGTCATTTTGAACCAATTCAGCGAATTTTCAAATCACCTCGGGCATTACGCAGTAACTGGACCGGCTCTTGAATCTGTTTTCCGTTACACAACATCCAACCGGCAGGCACGACTTGCTGCTTTCGTTTCAGCTTCCGGTTCTGCCGGCACTCTCGGGGCTGGCGACTACCTCAAAGACACCTTCGGCGCGCGCATCGTGGCTGTCGAAGCCCTTGAGGTGCCGACCATGCTTTATAACGGGTTCGGTGATCACAACATTCAAGGAATTGGCGACAAACATGTGCCCCTCATCCACAATGTGACTAATACCGACCTCATCGTCGGAATCTCCGACAAGGCGACCGATCAGCTAGATGTGGCGTTCAACACACCGGCCGGGCTTCGCGCATTGGATCGCCAGGGTGTCAATCCCGAACTTGCAGCATCACTCACCAATTTGGGTTATTCCTCGATCTGCAACGTCTTGGCTGCGATCAAAACGGCGAAACACTGGAAGCTTGATAACAACGACATGATCGTCACCGTCGCCACTGACGGTTCAGAGTTGTACAACTCTGAGCGAGAAAAAGTACTGCGCCGCGACTTCCCAGAGGGATTTGACGACTCAGAAGCTGAGCATGCGTTGACAACCCATCTAACCGACGTCATCACCGAACACGTCCTTGATATGGATGAAACAAACCGAAATCGGATCTTCAACCTCGGCTATTTCACGTGGGTTGAACAGCAAGGAATTGCAATCGAAGACTTCGAACGGCGGCGCGACCAAACCTGGTGGGATGATTTACGACCTCTCATTGACAATTGGGACGCTCGAATCGCGGAGTTCAATGAGGCCACTGGAGCAAGGCACCGTCAGTGACGTGATCGAAACCAACCCCTTTATCTTCTACCGAGAGCGGCTCAATTCATACAGTCGAGCGCTCGCGGCAGGTTGGAGTGACCAGCAATTTGTTGATTTAGTGTCCGATTTGAACGCTCGAATACAGCGAGTCGACGGCCGCGGATTTTCTATGACACCCACCCTTGACGGTGGGCCCCTCGCAACGGCGCTCGGTCTTGACGTCGACCTGAAAGTGAAGGTCGAAATCGACTCGGTTGGGGGATCTCACAAGGCCCGACACCTTTTCGGGGTCGCACTTCATATAGCTATCGACGAGACCGCCAGCGGTTCTTCGAATCGCCCGTTGGTGATCTCCAGCTGTGGTAATGCCGCGATCGCCGCGGCAATTGTCGCCAAAGCAATCAATCACCCAATCAAGGTATTTGTGCCTACCTGGGCTGAAGAGCCAGTACTCGAACAACTGAAAGATCTTGGAGCGGCGCTCCAAATTTGTGAACCCAAAGTTAACGAGAAAGGCGACCCGTGCTACGCCCGCTTCATCGAAGCAGTGAATAAGGGATCCCATCCGTTCGGAGTTCAAGGGACCAACACGAGTACAACTTTCGACGGAGGTCGAACCCTCGGCTGGGAGTTGCAGGATCAAGCGGAGAACCTTGACGCCGTTTTTATCCAAGTCGGTGGCGGCGCTCTTGGCACTGCTACAGCAAGGGCACTATCGGATATCGCTGTATACCCAGTCCAAGTAGAGGGTTGCGCCCCTTTCAAACGTGCATGGGACCTTCTTGCGCCCGATTTCAATATGGAAACAGCCAATTCAACGCCCGAAAAATTCATGTGGCCTTGGGACAAACCGGCCAGTGTTGCTTCAGGTCTTCTTGACGACATCACATACGATTGGTTGCCACTGCTGGAGGAGACTCTTAGTAGTGGTGGAGAGCCTGTGGTCGTCTCGGAGACGACACTTATTGAAACCCACCGCGTTGCCACTAGCGTTACCGAATTAAATGTTTCCCCCACCGGGTCAGCAGGGCTGGCTGGCCTGGTATCGGCCTCCCCCGAGGCTGGAGCGGTTGTAGCAGTCGTGTTCACGGGTATCGACCGCCAAAACGAGGTGACGAAATGACGAGTCTCGAAGAGTTTCAGGTTCCCGGTCATAGCGGACATGTCGCTGAGGCTCTAGGGGCTAGCGAAACGAAAACACCACAGTGAGCACGAAGGCCGGGCTGCTCCACGAGTCCCAACGCCTCGGGACCCAAATTAATCGAGTGCTCCGACCCGCAAGTTGGTCAGAAGCGATTGAACTGAGCGACTCGTTCCCAGAAGCAGTTCCGGTTGCGGGTGCGACCGACCTCCTGCTTGACCTCGCGCGACAGCCAACAGATGCTGAAGCTTCGGGTATCACCCTCCTAGATCTTTGGGGGCTAGCGGAGTGTTCTCAAATCAACGTCGGGAATAGCGATGTAGTAGTTGGTTGCGGGGTGACTCACAACCAAATCATCCAGGAAGTGGGTCTCGACCCGGCACTCGATCTCCTTCGCTTGGCATGCCTGGAAATCGGATCTCCTCAACTCCGCAACCGAGCGACGGTTGTTGGCAATATCGTGACCGCGAGTCCGGCGAACGACACAATCTCAGCCCTGGTAGCTCTCAACGCCGTGGTCATCATCGACTCCCTAACTGGTGAGCGCGAGGTTCCGATTAGGAAGTTCTTTAAAGGCTTTCGGAATACTGCACTGCGGCGATCAGAATTAGTGCGTGCTATCAGAATTCCCAAGTGGGGTCTGAACACAATTGGGACATGGCTAAAAATTGGAAACCGATCTGCGCAGGCGATATCGGTCGTCCACGCAGGCCTCGTTCTTGAACTGAATGAGGCGACGTCGGCTGTCACCACAGCTGATGTGGCGATCGGTAGCGTCAGCGAAACAATCGGCGTATCCGCAGCCCTCAGCGAATATCTCATTGGTAAGCCGTTGAACGCGGAGACTGCAGCAGCTGCGGCTCATATAGCTGCAAGAGAGATACAACCGATCGATGATATCCGCGGTACGGCTGCCTATCGCCGCTCCGTCACAGAAACTGCCGTGCGTCGAGCACTATTGAGTTTGTTTGACACCTCCGCTTCCGAATTGCGAACAACTCCGCTACTCGGTTGGATGGTTGGCCGCTCCGAGCCCCCACGATTGGATCTTTCGTCTCAAACAGAAGTCTCCTGCAAGGTCAACGAATCTCGGGTCTCTGCTTCAATCGGTGCCGCCCAAACGCTCCTTGAATGGCTCCGAACGAACGTAGGTACAGGGACCAAGGAGGGTTGCGCCGAAGGTGAGTGCGGTGCCTGCACCGTCACACTTAACGGCGCAGCGGTAACGAGCTGCCTAGTGCCAACAGCGCAGGCCGATGGAGCTTCCATCGTTACTGTCGAAGGCCTTAGCTCGGAGGAAGAACTTCACCCGGTACAGCAGCGATTTCTCGACGAATTTGCAGTCCAATGCGGATTTTGCACCCCAGGTTTCCTTGTCGCAGCAAAAGCGCTCAACGACGAAATCAAATCCCCAAGTGAAGACGAGATTAGAGCAGGGCTCGCGGGGAATTTGTGTCGCTGCACCGGCTACTACTCAATAGTTGAGGCGTTAACGCGATCGTTGCCTAGCGATGGAAGCTACTGATGACAGTTGGAGCAATTCCTCCGCGAGTTGATGCTGTCGACAAAGTGACTGGTTTGGCAACATACCCAGCCGATCTCGTTCCAAAAAACGCTCTGCACGCTGTTGTTGTTTTCACAAATCAGCCTCACGCTCGCCTAGTCAAGCTCGATCTGGCTGAAACGCTGGCCGCACCAGGTGTCGTGACGGTAGTAACCGCTGCTGATGTTCCAGTAAATGAATATGGCCTCACGCTATTCGACCAGCCGGTATTCATCGGATTGGACGACACCGGCCGTAGCTCGGTTCCTTGCAACGTAAGCCGTTGGGAAGCCGACCATCTTGTCGTCGTCGTAGCGGAGAGTCTCATTGAGGCTCGCCAAGCGTCAGCCCTCATCAGAACTGAGTGGGAACAACTCCCGATGGCGAGCGACGTCGTCGCTGCACGTACCGATGAAATCCTCGTGCATCCTGGCTCAACAAGTAACACCTACCACGAGTTAAAGATTCGCAAAGGAGATATCGAAAAAGGGATAGCGGCGGCTGACGTAATTATCGAAGGTACTTACGAACTCCCACATCAAGAACACGCGTATTTGCAAGTGGAAGCTGCCACCGCCTGGGTTGATGATGAAGGACTAGTAACCGTTGAGACAGGAGGTCAATGGATCCACGAAGACCGAGAGCAAATTGCGCATGCTCTGGATATTGACCCAGAAGAAGTGCGTGTGCGATATGCCTCAATTGGTGGTGCTTTTGGTGGCAAGGAAGACATGAGTTTGCAAATCGTTATGGCGGTAACGGCTCGCAAACTCGCGAAATCAGGCAACAAACGGTCCGTGCATTGCGGTTGGTCTCGCGAAGAATCGATTGTCGGTCACCACAAACGTCACCGTGCAACAGTGCACGCCCGTCTAGGGGCCACCACCCAAGGCATTATCACCGCAGTCGAAGCCGACGTTTGGCTTGACGCAGGCGCATACAACTACACCTCGAACAAGGTGCTCGGGAATCTTCATCTGTCAGTAGCTGGCGCATACGAGGTACCAAATGCTCGTATCGACAGCAAAGCCATCTACACCCATAGCGTTCCAGGTGGAGCTTTTCGTGGGTTTGGCGGTCCGCAAGGCGCTTTCGTTGCTGAGTCGCAAATGAACAAGCTTGCCGAGGCGCTAGGAATCGACCCACTAGAGCTGCGTCGTCAAAACGCCCTCACCGATGTCTCTGCAGGCATCACCCAAGCAGGTCTTCCCGAAGGCGTAGGGGTAGTGCGTGTTATCGACGCATGTGCTGAACGGGCACCGACATCTGAAGAACCAGCCTCCGGCAAGCCCTTTCGCCCTATCGCTTCCTTACCAGCCGAAATGGGTCAGTTGAGGCAAGGTCGCGGCTACGCGGTCGGGATGAAGAACGTCGGCTTCAGTTTTGGGTTTCCAGAAGCTTGTGAAGCAGATGTCATATTTCACGGCGAGCCGGAGGATGAACGTCCCATTCGAGTCGAACTGTTACATAGCGCCGCTGAGGTTGGCCAAGGAGTCCACACCGCCCTCATTCAAATGGTCGCCGATGCTGCAAACGTCGACAGCAAACAGATCGAAGCGACTTTCAGTGACACGGCAACGGGCGGTGATTCAGGATCAGCATCAGCGTCGCGCCTGACGTTCATGGCAGGGAATTCGATTCTGGGCGCCGTCGAAGAGGCCGAAAAAACCTGGGCCGATGGTGATCGGCCAGCTATTGGACACTTCTGCTACAAGCCACCATCGACTGAAGCATTGGACCCCCAAACGGGTGTCGGCCAACCAAACTTTTGTTACGGATATATGGCGCAAGCAGTAGAGCTCACGGTCGATATTGGAACAGGACATGTGCGGGTCGATCGGGTTCTCTCAGTCCATGACGTCGGCAAAGCAATCCATCCGCGGATGCTCATCGGTCAGATTGAAGGAGCCATCGCCCAAGCACATGGCTACGTGCTTAGTGAGCAGTTGGTTGTCGAAGAAGGCAGAATTCGAAATCCGCGATTGTCTCAATACCTGATCCCCGGTATTGGCGATGTGCCGGTGAAAATAGATTGCGTGATTCTTGAAACCCCTGACCTGGTGGGCCCATGGGGAGCGAGGGGAATCGCTGAAATGCCATTTATTACCTACGCCCCGGCGATTACTGCCGCCATCCACGATGCCACTGGCGTGTGGATCAACACATTTCCACTCACACCGTCAGTCCTACTTGGACATTTGGCTTCAGCAAATCTCTGAACCGAACTAGGAGATGGTTTCAAGCGCGGAGAACAACCGCTTTGCCTGTTCAGCGGCTTTGGCACGTATTTCGCCAGCGTCAACTCGGGTTGCTACTCCGTCACTAACAACAACTTCCCCAGCAATTTGGACCGAGACTGGATGAATACTGGTGTGATACGCGAGGCGCCACGGATCAATTGGCTCATCTGACCAGACAACTCGGTCATCGATGGCTTCGGGCACAAGTTGGTAGCCGCCTTCTAACCATTCCCAAACCAACTCTGGAGTGATCGTTACGTCGCACTCGCGTGCACGCGCATACGCGACTCGGAATTCGTCAAGCATGGCAGCGCCAATACCATCTGTTCCTAACGCGACGGGAAGCCCGAGCCTCTGAGGCGCGGCGTAGCCGACCGAGTTATTCATATTGGAGCGTGGGTTGTGCACTAAATGTCCTGTCAACTCGTGGTCGTCGGGGAGATGCACGCCATGGACAAGAAGCCAACTGTCCTGGCTCAGTCCTCGGAGACGATTCACCGCGTCAATGTCGTCTACACCTTCAGCTACATGAATGTGAACTCCCACACCATGTTGTTTGGCTAATTCGGCAGCAGCTAGAAGCGTGTCCTGCTCACAGGTGAAGGCTGCATGGATACCGACCATGCCCTGTCCTCCTTGAGCCAAGAACCGTAAATTTTCTTCCAGCCCGCGCGTCGCGCCGTCCGGCCCGTGTCGATCGGTCACACCGTAAGAACAGTTGACGCGGATACCGACTTCCGCGCATGCGTTCGCAATCACGTCCAAGGAGCCTTCGATCGCGTTGGGCGACTCGTGGTGATCAAATATCGCGGTGGTACCTGATTCAATCGCCTCGAGCGCTCCTAATTTCGCTGACCATTCCAACATTTCGAGATCCAACGCGCGATCTAATCGCCACCAGACAAGCTCCAAAATTTCGCGAAAGGTGTGTGGTGTGCGGGGAGGTGCTGGCATACCGCGTGCCAGGGCGCTGTAGAGGTGGTGGTGGGCGCAGACGAGTCCACTGGTCTCGTTGAGTTCAAGGTTTCTTAAGTCCACGCGTCGGCTCGTTCGCGGTTGGCTGGATTCCGGATCGGTAGTTCGGTAGGCCACGGTTCCCCGTTCGCTCGAATAGCAGCTGCTACTGCTCCAGCGGTTGGGACAAGACCGATTTCACCGACTCCCTTGATTCCGTATGGTGCACCTGGTTGAGGGGATTCAACAATGATTACTTCAACGGGTGGCATGTCCTTTGGTCGGATGATGTCCAGGCTGCGAAGTGTTGTGTTTGTCGGACGCCCCGAGGAGTCTGTTGGGAATCCTTCGAAAAGCGCGTACCCCAGGCCCATGTGCACCGCTCCCTCGATCTGCCCTTCGCACAACAATGGGTTGACGGCTCGACCCACATCATGAGCTGCGACGACTTGCTGGACGTCGCCACTCTCGGGATCGAGAATCACAAGTTGAGCGGCATACCCAAAGGTCGAATGAATTACAGGGTGTTCGAGACCTTCGCCTAGGGAATTTGTCCAATTCACTCGATAACTGCCCTCGTAGTCGATACCGACTTGGCAATCATCGAGGAGCGCAATACGACACGCGTCTTGGACTGCCCCGGCGCCCATGAGTGTTCCTCGGCTTCCCGTGGTCTGACCGGCTCCCAATTCTCGGGTCGAATCGACGATAACTTCGATTTGCTCTGCCCCGACTCCTAATTCTTCGACAGCGACTTGAAGGGCAACGTTGTGGACACCTTGACCCATTTCTGTCCAGCAGTGCCGAACTTCTACAATTCCGTCTTCGCGGAATCGCACCACTGCCTTAGCAAGCTCATCGAAGCCGTTTCCGAGCCCCGAGTTCTTCAACCCAAGGCCGACTCCTACCGGCAGTCCTGACTTCACAGCCGCGTCATACGGCTGTTTGACAGCGTCGAGACAGGCCCGCGCACCGAGGCAACCATCATCCATGATTTGGCCTGGACCCCAAACATCTCCCGGATCTACGACGTTGCGCGATCTGATTTCCCATCCGTCGATGCCGACCTTTTCGGCTAGGCGGTCCATTATTCCTTCCATTGCGAACTGCGCCTGGTTGGCGCCAAACCCTCGGAATGCTCCACACACAGGGTTGTTAGTTCGTACCGCTACAGCTTCGACGTCCACGGCGTCGAGGACATAGGGGCCCGTCGCATGGCCAGCAGAGCGTTCCAAGACCTTCATACCGACAGACGCGTATGGTCCCGAGTCTCCAAGCATCCGCACCCGGGCAGCAGTCAACTTGCCGTCTGAGTCGCATCCGGCTTCATAGGTCATGCGAATCGGATGTCGCTTTGGATGCATCAACAA
>DCYM01000113.1:12734-14384 GCA_002331465.1 Candidatus Neomicrothrix sp. UBA2110
GACAAGGCTGTGTGAACTTGGTTAGACAGGTCTTCTTTTCCGCCGAAAGCCCCGCCATTGCTCACCAATTCAGTGGTGATAACGCTGGGGTCGACCCCGAGAACACGCGCTATGTCATTTCGATCGTCCCAGATTCCCTGACCTCCGGTGTAGACGTAAAGACCGTCGTCGGTAGGGACCGCGAGAGTTGATTCAGGTTCAAGAAAGGCATGTTCGACTCGTTGAGTCTGAAATGTTTCCTTGACCACGTGTGCCGAAGTTTCGAGGGCTGCATCAACCGCACCTCTCTGATACGAGGATGTTGATAGAACGTTGCCCTTTAGGCCCCAGACAGCGTCTTCTTCGTCAACCACAACGCGAATCGGGTCTGTCTTGGGTTTGTGGACTCGATATTCGACGTGTAACAAGCCGGCAGCTCGAATGGCGGTGGTTCGGTCCTGCGCCACTACTACCGCTAGGACATCTCCGAGATACGAGGTCCGACCGCCTTCAGGAATCATGACTGGCCAGTCTTTGTGAATCAGACCGACTCGCATTTCACCGGGGATATCTGCGGCAGTGAACACTGCTACGACGCCTTCGACGCTCAGTGCAGCGCTGGTATCAATTGTCACAACATCTGCTCTTGCATGGTCGCTGAGCTTGAGTGCCCCATACAGCAGCCCATCCACATCCATGTCATCGATAAACGGCCTGACGCCAGCAGCTAAGGCCTCGGCCTCGTATTTAATTCCTCGGGAACCAACTCCTTTAGGAGCGTTTGGCACGAACTCCGTTCCTGTCGCCAAGTCTTGGATGGCGTCAAGAATTTTTATGTATCCGGTGCATCGACATAGGTGTGCCCCCAGGTGACGCGCTGTTTCGTCACGAGTCAGCGCTGGCCCTTTCTTGTCTATCAGGGCCTTTGCTCGAACCACGATCCCCGGAATGCAAAAGCCGCATTGCAATGCTCCATGGACGGCGAAAGCCTCGCAGTAACGTCGCAGTTCCGCGTCGTCGAACCCTTCGAGGGTGGTTACTTCTTCACCTGTGACACGCTCAAGAGATGTTTGGCATGCCACTCGGGCTTTGTTTCCGACAAGTACCGTGCAACACCCGCATTGTCCTGAGGGAGCGCAACCATCTTTGGGTGAGATGACACCAAGTTCATCGCGTAACGCGGCGAGCAGATGTTCATGCCCGTTCGACACGGCGACAGTTTGACCGTTTAACTGAAAAGATGTCATTGTTCGCTTTTCGGTTGCGTAATTAGTTCGTACATCTCGGGGCGGCGGTAACGATCAAAATCAAAAAGCGTCTCTTTGTAGTGCCTACACCAGTCGAGATCGCAGTCAGCCACCAGAAGCTCGTCGTCGGTAGTCACAGCTTCGGCAACAATTTGGCCTGATGGTGCGATAATCATTGATTGCGCTAAAGACTCGACTCCCTCCTCAACACCACCTTTAGCAACTCCAACGACCCAGGTTCCGTTTTGATACGCGCCCGCTTGCATGACGAGACGATTGTGAAATGACTGCAAAGGATTCTGTGATGGATCCGGTGCGTAATGCAACGGGGTGTTGTAACCAATAAGGACCATTTCAACGCGTTGGAGGGCCATCACGCGGTACGTCTCGGGCCAACGACGGTCATTACAAAGGGCCATCCCCA
>DCYM01000113.1:14784-22664 GCA_002331465.1 Candidatus Neomicrothrix sp. UBA2110
TCCAGATGCTGAAATGGTCGATCTGGCTCGTGTTCTTCGTGCCCAGGCAGGTGAACCTTGCGGTACCGGCCAACAATTGACCCGTCTCGCTCAACTAAAACTGAACTGTTGTAACGCTTCCCTTCGGGGGTCAATTCGGCGTACCCGAGATAAAACCCAACGCCGAGGGACTTTGCTTCGTCAAACAGACGTTGGGTTTGAGGCCCAGGCATTTCAGCTTCGTAGTAAGAGTCAAGCTCCTCGGGAACGTCGTCTAAATACCACCGAGGGAAAAACGTGGTGAGTGCTAACTCAGGGAAGACGATTAATTGGCACCCGGCGTCGCTACCTCGGCGCATCAGGGTTACTAGCCGATCGATCACCTCGCTTCTACCGGCGTCTCTCGTTATGGGACCAAGCTGTGCTGCGCCAACTCGCAGTGATCTCACCAAGTCACCTCCGTTAACGCAAGCAAAGTGTCGGCCAGCAATTGGGTTCCAGTTATCAAATCTTGCTCGTCGGTGTGTTCAGCGGGATTGTGGCTGACCCCATCAACGCTCGGAACAAAAATCATGCCAGTCGGGCAGATTCTGGCCAGCATCTGCGCGTCATGCCCAGCGCCGGAGGGCATGCGCTTTGTGGATAGACCGCGCGTTGTTGCCAACTGCTCGATTTGATCCACGACTCTGCTATCAAACTCCACAGGTTCGAAGCGAGCCAGGGTCCGGCTCGTTACCTCAACACCTTCGGCTTTTGCTAATTGTGCTGTTCGTTTCCCCAAATCGCGTTCGGCGAACTGGAGAGCTTCTTCGTCGGTGTTTCGTAGGTCGACGGTCATAGTTACGTGCGCAGGGACAACGTTCACGAGGTTGGGATGAAGGGTAAGCGACCCCACAGTCGCGACCTGACTTCCACCGAGCTCAAGGGCAATATCGCGTGCTGCCACGGCAACAGCGGCTGCTACCACCATCGGATCTCGACGAAGTGTCATCGGTGTTGTCCCTGCATGGTTTGATTGACCGGTAAGAAGTAACTCAGTCCAAGAAATACCTTGGACGCCTTCTACCACGCCGATTGAGAGGCCCGCTCGGTCCAATACTGGTCCTTGCTCGATATGCAACTCCACGTAGGCATGGGGTACCGCCCCGGGGCATGGTGTGGGGCCTCGATAGCCGATGCGTTCTAGTTCTTGCCCCACCACAGTTCCGTCAGCACCTTCAACTTCCAGCACCGATTCGGTGCTCATGCCACCCACGTAGGCAAGGCTTCCCATCATGTCGGGTGGGTAGCGAGACCCCTCTTCATTCGAAAAGAAGGCGACTGCTAGGGGACGCTGCAGATCAATGCCTGCTGCAAGAGTGGCCTCAATGACTTCCAGGCCCGCTAAAACGCCGAGGTTGCCGTCATATCGGCCTCCGGTTCCTACCGTATCTATGTGCGATCCAGTCATCACTGCGCCAGCGGCGCCGTCGCTACTGGTGGATGCAACTACGTTCCCGACAGCATCAATCGTTACTGTGAGACCGAGATCGCGCATCCAAGTGACAACTAGGTCGCGGCCTTCGAGGTCGGCGTCGCTGAAGGCCAGCCGCGAACAACCCCGGGTTCCGTCGATCGCTCCAATTTGTGCGAGTTCATCGATCCTGTCAACGAGCCGCGCTCCGTTGATCGGAACTGATGAACCGTGCGGCAAATCCATAGGTTCATTGAACCTTATGAGGGCACCAAATGGCTAATTATTCGTGTGCGCGGATACTTCGTTAGTGTTCGTTGACCGCTAACTCGTTGGAGATTTCGTGATTCGCCCCGCTTTGTACCTCCAAGATGCTCATCCGATTACTGAGGCAATCGAATTTGCGCAATACGCAGAAAGTCGCGGATTTGATGCCGTTTGGCAAGCCGACTCACGGTTGGTCCGTGAGGCGTCTGTGCCGATGGCTGCGTTCGCCGCAACGACTAAGCGAATCAAGATTGGGTCAGGGGTTATTGATGTTTGGACCCGTAACCCCGCCCGGTTGGCGTCGATGTTTGCCACGCTTGATGATTTAGCACCGAACCGAATCTTGTGTGGTTTGGGAGCTTGGTGGGATCCGCTGGCAGCCAAGGTTGGAATTTCACGCCGACGCCCGCTAAAGGTGATGCGTGAGGTTGTTGAGGTAGTCCGCGCCCTCTTGGCCAACGAAACCGTGACCTTCAACGGGGAATTTGTACAACTCGATGGCGTCGAATTGGATTACGTCTACCAAGAACGTCAACCCAAAAACGTACCGATCTACATCGGCGCGACAGGAATGAAAATGATGGAGTTGACAGGTGAGATAGCGGACGGTGTCGTACTAAATTATTTGGTTTCCCCCGACTACAACGCCCGAGCCATGGAAGCTCTGGAGCAAGGAGCAGCAAGAAGCGGGCGCTCAGTCGACCAGATCGACCGTCCCCAGTTAGTTGTCTGTTCGGTCCATGAAGATCGGAAGGTGGCTTTGGACATGGCGAGAAATATGGTCGCGCAGTACCTGGGACAACAACCCCACATCATGGAGGCTTCAGGGGTACCAAAATCGCTACTCGAATCGGTAGGTCAAGTTTTGACTTGGCCAGCTACTCATGAACAGGTAGAAGCTGCTGCCAAATTGGTGCCTGACGAGATAGTCCAAATGCTTACCGCGTCAGGAACCCCCGATGACGCCCGCGAGGCGGTAGCCGGCTACATCGCTAATGGTTGCACCTCCCCAGTGCTGTACCCCCTAGGGGATGTGCGCGCCACGATCGATGCTTTCGCCGGGTGGGATGGGAACGCCTAACCCGATTCGATACTGAACGACAACGACGTTTAGCGGGCACTTCCAAGTTGCCGCGACAGATTCGTCCTTCCCCAGCAGATGGAACCACTGGGCGCCTCATCGGTATCGAGAGAGGTCTTCGTGTTCCACAATGAACGCAGCCCAAAACACCAATGTCAGTCTCCCAGCGGGCTTTAGTAAAGCTCAGTACCTTCGACTCGTTGGCTGGCTGATACACGGGCGGTCTCGAGCACGTTAGGTGCTGAGGCCGAAGGGCTCTTTGGGCTGTCAGGGTGTGGCATGATGCCATGGTTCGATGTCGAACCATAGATAGGGCGGTAAAAATGCGGAGCAAGATTGCAGCGTTGTTGGCAGTCTGTGTCGGGCTGGGTTTTGCACTCACGGGTTGCGGATCAGATGACGGAGCAGACACGAAAGCGGCGTTTGTTTACGTCGGGCCAGTCGGTGATGCCGGTTGGACTTATGCGCACGATGAAGGTCGCCAGTACGCGGCGGAAGAAACTGGCGTTGAGACGGCTTATGTAGAGGCTGTTCCAGAGGGAACAGCGGATTTTGCTAATTACGTCCGCGACTTCATAGACCAAGGATTTAACGTAATCTTCGGTACCTCATTCGGCTACATGGACGACATGTTGGCCCTCGCCGATGAGTATCCCGATGTTGTTTTTGAGCACGTCTCGGGCTACAAAATGAACGACACCAACTTTGGTAACACCTTCGGAAGGATGTACGAGCCTCGTTACCTTTCGGGCATGGTCGCCGGGGCGGCGACGAAATCGAACCTGATTGGTTACGTAGCTGCTTTCCCGATCCCAGAGGTCATCAGAGGAATCAACGCTTTCACCCTTGGCGTCCAAGCGACGAACCCGAGTGCTCAGGTCGAAGTCGTTTGGACCAGCACTTGGTTTGACCCCGCTGTTGAAGGCGACTCAGCTCAGGCTGTGCTCGACAAGGGAGCAGACGTCATTGCAATGCACCAGGATTCAACCGCAGCGGGCGAAAAGGCTGAAGCAGCAGGGGCACGGTGGGTTTCCTATAACTCTGATATGAGAGCCTTTGCGCCAAACGCATTCCTGACCGCCCCCGTTTGGAACTGGGGTCCTCGATACGTCGAAATTATTGAGGCCGCTAAGGCCGGTAACTACTCGCCTACCGCGTACTGGGGGTCGATGGCGGATGGGATAGTCGATCTTGCACCCATAGCTAGCGACGTTGACCAATCTGTAGTTGACATGGTCATGGAAGCGAAGGCCGCGATTATTGCAGGCGACCTTCACCCGTTCACCGGTCCGCTCAACGACCAAGACGGCAATCAGGTCCTTGGTGCTGGAGAAGTCATGGACGACGGAGCCATGCTCGGCATGATGTTCTTCGTTGAAGGTGTGATCGGTTCCACCGGCTGAGACAATCAGTTGGCAACAGTACTTAGCGGCGTCGGCGGGGTTCATCCACGTCGGCGCCGCTAGCGCGTCCGAAAAAATCAGGTTGCTCTGTTAATGACACAAACCTCATCTCCGACTGATGAATCACAGCTTGCGGTTCAACTATCCGAAGTATGGAAAACATTCCCGGGAGTTGTTGCCAACGCTGGGGTCGAACTGAGCGTTCGCCCTAGAACGATCCACGCTCTTTTGGGAGAAAACGGCGCTGGTAAGTCAACGCTTATGAACATACTGGCGGGGGTATATCGGCCAGATCGTGGCGAGCTTAAACTTCACGGTCGCGCTCACCAGTTCCGAAACCCGGCGGACGCGCTATCGGCCGGCATCGGCATGGTCCACCAAGAGTTCCGCCTAATCCCCTCTTTTTCGGTAGCGGAAAATGTTGTTCTTGGCTCGGCACCTTCTGTGATTAAAACCCGCCAGATAGAGGCGGAAGTCGCTGCCATGGCAGACAAATTCGGCCTGAGGGTGGATCCGGCGCAACCGTTGTGGCAGCTATCAATGGGCGAACGCCAAAAAGTCGAAATCCTCAAAGTTTTATGGCGTGACGCACAGGTGCTGATTCTTGATGAACCGACCACAGTGCTCACACCCGGCGAGGTAGATGAGCTGGGTGAGATCCTGCGTCGAATGGCAGATGATGGCCGCTGCATCATTTTCATAAGTCACAAACTGCATGAGGTGTCAGAAATTTGTGACGAAGCTACCGTTCTGCGACAGGGCAAGACCGTGGCAAGTTCGTTGGATATGGCAACAACAGATTCAACCGAACTGGCACGCCTGATGGTTGGCGCCTCGCCAACCTCCCCCAACCGCCCAGCGGCCGCCACCCTTGGGGTTCCTTTACTGGAGCTAAAGGAACTCAGCGCCCGTGGAGATCGCGGAATTGACGCGTTTTCCGACATCAGTTTTCAAATCCATTCAGGCGAAATCGTGGGTATCGCCGGCGTAGCTGGGAATGGCCAACGTGAACTGGCAGATGTGATTGCAGGCTTAAGACCGTCAACGCGGGGTTCGTTGATCATGAACGACGCCGACATGACCACAGCAAGCCCACGGCAACGGTTTCTGTCAGGTCTTGGTTACATACCCGAGGACCGGCTCGGTGTTGGTCTCGCCCCGCGTCTTTCCATAACCGACAACGCGATTCTGCGTGTGTATCGCCAGCAACGTCGGGGCCCATTCATTGTGGCGGCGAAGGCGTTGTCATACTGCAAAGACATAGTTGAGCGTTTTAGGGTTCGGGCAGGTGATCTTGGTGGGCCAATTGCGGCACTTTCTGGAGGCAACCTCCAACGCCTTTTGGTAGGTAGGGAGCTTGATAGTCAGCCTTCAGTGGTACTAGCTGCTCAGCCCACTCGCGGTCTTGACGTTCAGGGTGTTAAAGCAATCCAAGATTTACTACTTGAGCGACGTAACGCTGGAGCCGCGGTGCTCATGATTTCCGAAGATTTGGACGAACTCTTAACATTGACCGACAGACTCCTCGTTATGGAGGGGGGAACTATCCGCGGAGAGTTCAATCCTCGGACGACGTCCAGACAAGAAGTTGGCCTGGCGATGCTCGCCGACACTAAGGCCGTTTCTCGGCCATGAAACGTCCTCGGTTGAACCTCCGCGAGGCCCCTCTTCCAGGTGGCCAACCTCTTGCGTTTGCGATCGGGCTGACAATTGCACTGTTCGTTGGGACGCTGCTTCTTCTGGGCGCCGGCCATGACCCTGTGCGGATCTACTCGAGAATGTTTGAGGCATCACTTGGTGGTCCTGATGCTTGGGCAGTGACACTCAATCGAGCTGTCCCTCTCGGGCTAGCAGGGCTAGCGGTAGCAATTGCCGGTTCTATGGGCCTTTGGAATATCGGCGCTGAAGGCCAGATCATGGCAGGCGCAATTGCGGCTTCATGGGTCGCCAGAATCGGAGGGGATTGGCCTGGCTTGGTACTCATCGTAGTGATGTTGTTAGCAGCGCTCGGGGGTGGTGGATTACTCGCAGTTGGACCAGCTATCGCCCGAGCGAGGCTTGGAGTCAACGAAATCATTACGACGTTGATGCTCAACGAGGTTGCGATACGGCTAGTCCAATGGCTCATCCATGGACCGTGGAAAGATCCTGGCGCTCATAACTTCCCGCTTGCACCAATGCTGCCCGACCAGGCTCGCTTACCGACTTTATTTAGTCGCGCTCACTACGGGCTTCTCATAGCTGCGGCAGTGATCCTCATCTCCTCACTGGCGGTGCGATACACCGCATGGGGATATGAGCTTCGAATAGCGGGTTCCTCGGAGGCCACTGCCCGGTACAGCGGGATATCGCTGTCCCGGAAGATCTTGACGGTCTTAGTTATAAGTGGGGGAATCGCTGGGCTCGCGGGAGGTGTCGAGCTGACAGGCACGGCAGATCGACTTACTGAGAGCATCTCAAATGGCTTTGGCTTCGCGGGGATCATCGTTGCCGCTCTAGCGCTCATGAGGCCATCGGGCGTTGCGGTTGTAGCGTTGCTTTTTGGAGCCGTTCAGATAGGCGGACAAAGCATCCAGACGTTGGGCGTATCTTCCTCAGTTTCGACCATTCTGCAAGCATTTGTTCTCTTCGGAGCTATTGGCGCTGGGGTCTTTAGCCGATATCGAATTCTTCTTGAAGGTGAGGCACCTGCGGTTCCTGAGAAGGTCAACCAGTGAACGAAGCGTCACTAATAGGGCTGTTTGTCGCCACCGTGTCCTTCGGTGGACTTCTGTATCTAGCAGCGCTCGGCGAGCTTCTGGCTGAAAAAGCTGGAGTTTTAAACCTCGGAGTAGAAGGCATGATGGCCATCGGAGCTGTCACCGCGTTTATCGCCGGTGTGGAATTGGAGAACCCTTGGGCCGCGCTGGTGGTCGCGATGATCAGCGGTGCAGCGTTGGCATCGGTACACGGTTTCTTTACGGTGGCACTGGGCGCGGAACAGGTTGTGTCAGGGCTGTCTCTGACCATCTTGGGCGTCGGACTTGCTGCCTACCTGGGTAAAGATTATGTCGGTCTACCACCAGGCGCGGAATTGGAGCCCGTGCAATGGTCAGGGTTGTCTGATCTTCCCTGGGTTGGCCCAATTGTCTTCAGTCAAGCGCCACTTGTCTATCTAGCACTCGTGATGGGGGTCGCAATAAGCCTGGTCCTCTCCAAAACTCGATTGGGGTTAGCCCTTCGAGCAGCAGGAGAATCAGCGTCCTCAACGGATTCAGCAGGACATTCTGTCCTTGGCCTACGTCTTTCCGCCGTAGCTGCTGGAGGTGCGCTGGCAGGGGCGTCCGGTGCATATTTGACCTTGAGTCTCACTCCACAGTGGGCTGAAGGGCTAACTGGGGGACGCGGCTGGATTGCTGTAGCTCTCGTAATTTTTGGTGCTTGGCGGCCGGGCCGAGTGGCCTGGGGAGCGCTCCTCTTTGGGGGAACATTGGCACTTAAAACCCGATTACAGACGTTCGGAGTCGATTTCTCACCAATAATTCTTTCAATGCTTCCGTACCTGTTGACGCTCGCGATACTCCTCGCAATATCGGTGCGGTCTCGGAAGCGCCCGTCCCCTGCCCCAGCTGGGTTGGGTCTCGCCTATCGTCGTGAGGAACGCTGACCCGTTCACTATGAGCAAGCGTTGAATGGCGCAACGGCAACTACGAGAGCG
>DCYM01000241.1:0-3784 GCA_002331465.1 Candidatus Neomicrothrix sp. UBA2110
CCATTAAAAATGGCCCTTTGAGGTGTCGCCATGTTCACTCCTTCGTGCTGGTGAGTGTGCTTCTCGGATCGTAGGCTACTTTGAACACTTTCGTCAGACCCAAAAAAATCTTTCGCGGAGCTTTTTATTCCGCTGTGCAAAGATTAGACATGGCTGCTTACACAACTGAACTACCTGTTCGCGTCGATCTAGATGCGAGCCATGGTGAGGTCGCTAGTCGCTGGGCGACAACTGGCAGTTGGTGGTCAGGCGTTGAACGCGTGGCGATGGTCGAAGAAGTTCGGCGAGCGCGAGATGGCGATGACTTAGCGCCGTGGGAGGCTCCGAGCCAGATCGACGGCCTCGTCGCTGAAGATCAGCTATTACCAACTGCTGTCGTAGACGCAATTTGGCGCATTACCAATCATCCAGGCACCTTGACGGCTGAGTGGCACGCGTCAATCCTGGGTCAAGGCGTTAACCCCCAGGCATATGTGGAGCTTGTGGGCGTGGTGGCCCAAGCGAATGCAGTAGACCGCTTTGCAGACGCGTTGAACGTCACCCGGGTCGGTTTGCCCGAAGCATCGCCAGATCAACCTCCTCGATCTAATGACAATTCAGCAGAAGTAACTTCACACTGGGTTCCTACTGCGCAAGTCAAGGGGCCAAATGTGGTGAAGGCGCTAAGCGCTGTCCCGTTCGAAGTTGATTCGATGAGCCTTCTCTCGGCGACCCAATATGTGCCGATGGGCACGTTGTTGTCGGATCTTGTATCAGATCAGAACTCACTTACTCGCATGCAGATTGAATTGATCGCGGCGAGGACGTCGAAGCTCAATGAGTGTTTTTACTGAACCACTAGCCATGCTGTCCTGCTCGGTCTGAGCGGAATGAATCAAGATTCACAAGTCAGTTTCGAGGCGATTGACAGTTCCCAAGCTGGCGATGGCGGTGTCAAACATGGTGCGTTGCTGTCACGTCTGTGTGAAGCAATGTTCTCTCAAGACCCCGACGAAATGGCTTCGCTTCGAGATGATGTAATCGAAGCTGCCGGAGCTGACGTGCTAGTGGACGCGATCGCAGTATCAGCGAACTTTTACATGATGACTCGCATCGCCGACGCAACAGGTACTCCTCTGGACGTTGGGACAATCGAGCCATCGGCTGAGATTCGTGAGATTGTGGGAGTCAACGATTTCATGTCTCGTCGGGAGGCGAGCCACTAAGTCGATTTTCGAAGGTCACACCGATAGTCAGAAGTACTCCAACGAACGCGAGTAGACCTGACAATCCCACAACCTCGGCAAACGTAGGTACGAAGACTTCTGGCCTGGATACATCGTCAATACCCAGGGAGCTAGCTCGACGGTCACGGAGACCCACAAAGGCCGTGTTCCAAATCGCAAGCCCAGCGACCAATCCAGAAGTGCGAACCATTTGGGTCATGCCGCCCGCAACTCCTTGCTGAGACCGAGGAATGGAACTCATTACGAAACTCATGTTGGGAACCTGGAAGCTACCGAGACCAATCCCAACCATGCTCAACGCCACAATCAACAACAACAAGTGAGTGTTGGCGTCAGCCCTGCTGAAAGCAATCAGACCGATTCCTTGGCATGCCAACCCAAATCGCGTCAGGGCCCGAAGCCCAAGTCGATTCGTCAAACGGCCAGCAACCCAAGCGGCAGCTGCCGTGGTGGTTGGGGCTATCCCAAGAATTAGCCCTCCTGAGATCGGACTGTGCCCTCGGATATCTACCAGTAAGTAGGGGCCAAGGAACCACAAACTAAACATTGAGGCGTTGGCCAGCGCATTCAAGAGGTTCGCTTGACCAAAGCCCGGTCTGCGAAACAGTCCTATCTGAACTAGTGGGAGCGCCGCACGGGTTTCGACAAAATAAAAGAGACCTAAAATTAGAAGCGCGAGGCATCCGAGGATCAATGTACGTGGCGTCAACCAACCCCAAGTCAGTCCTCGGCTAGCTACGAAAAGGGTCAAACCGAGACCGCCTGCCAGGGTGGCGGCGCCAAGAAGGTCCAACGGTTGATGGGTGATCTTTGATGGTCGACGATGCAGACCTGAAGCCAACGCGATTACAAGCAACATAGCTATGTAGGGAACGCGGAAAAAATAGACCGATGGCCAGTCCCAGATTTGCAGCAGCAGGCCACCGGCGGGTGCTCCGAGAGCAAACCCCAACGCGCTGACCATCGAGTAGACGCCCAGCGCTTGGGGCTGCCGTTCCGCACTTACCGACAGGGTCACAAGAGCTGGGGCGGCACCTAAGATGAGGGCCATAGCAGCGCCTTGGCTGACTCTTGCCAGTAAGAAGAGCGGGAACGAAGGAGCCAGCGCACAGCATGTGAAAGCGATGCCTTGCGCGGCGATTCCGATAACCGTGACTCGGCCATGGCCGATTCGGTCCGCCAATCGACCTGCGGGGAGCAGAAGAGCCGAGTATGTGAGGACGAAACTGACGACAACCCACTGGATCTGTGACACGTCGATAGCGAACGCCGCGGTGATCGCGGGGAAAGCGATGTTGACCGACGTGTCAAGGCCGGCGAGTAGGCCACCTAGACATGCGACGATGAAGGGGCCGCGACGCTCCATTGTTTAACTCTCGGCCGCTGCCTTCATACCTTGAAGGGTCGCTGTAATGCTTTCGCGGGCGTTGGCGGCGCGCGCCTGAACTTCAGTTTCTCCGTGCTCAATCATTGGCGGAGACAGGTTCATTAGCGCCCACGATTCGGTGAGTGTTGTGCGCTCGTCATCGGTTTCGAGGTCGTATCGCCAATGCACGAAGTTCAGTGCCGTTCCGCCTGTCACGAAGGCGAAGCTTCGGTTCTCTTCCCGTTCAGTGATTTCGACCAAAGCCTTCCACTCTTGTTCGCCGCGTCGATTGATGCCAACGAATTCGTCGCCAACTTTGCCCGTTCCGGGCACACCCTCTTCGTTCTTGCGCCAATAGCCGCCGGTGTTTTCCGAACTCCACTCGCCGTACCGCTCCATATCCGAAACCAAAGCCCACACGGTTTCTCGTGAAGCATCAATTTCGATTGACTCGCTGTGACTCATGATTGGTTCGTTCATAGTGGAGAGTCTGACAGGCCGCCGCTGCGTCGTGTCACCCAGATACGAATTCCGAGAGAAAGTCAAGAACAAGACTGTTGGTCTCTTCTACCGCTTCCAACTGTACCCAGTGCCCTGGGCCGTCGATGACGTGTATCGATCTCAAATCTCCAAAGTGCTCTTGACCAGTTTTTCCGCCGGTCATTTTGCGGACGGGGTCTTCAGAACCCGTGATAAAAATGCTCGGTTGGACAATTTTGCGACCTTCTAATTCGATTGTGTCTTGCAAAAAAGTCGGAAAGTTCCGATACCAATTGAGGCCACCTCGAAATCCCGACTTGCTGTATGCAGCGACGTAATAGTCCAGATCTTCAGGCGTCATCCAAGACGGCAACTCGGCGGGTGGACGTGGGCTGGCCTCCAACATGGTGGTCTTACCGACTTGGCTGACAGGCGGCCCAGCATCTCCCGAAGCCGAAACGTGGATCGTTAACAGTGAGGTTCTGATATCAGCTTCTAAATGAGCTTCCGCGCCGCCAACATTTTCACAGAAGAACGCCCAGTAGAAAAAATTTTCTCCCCAAAAATCTTGTGTACACCAAGCGGGATCGAGGTTACGCCCGTAGGGCACAGACATTCCTACGACGGCACGCACCCTGTGCGGGTACAACAACGCGACGTTCCAGCCAACTAAAGCACCCCAGTCGTGAATCATCAGTGCGTACTCGTCGTA
>DCYM01000241.1:4120-21331 GCA_002331465.1 Candidatus Neomicrothrix sp. UBA2110
CCAAGCGCTGTTGCTAACCCATCAACATCTGCGGCCAATTCGCGGACCCCGTAATCGCCAATCTCAGGGGGGCAATCGCTGTAGCCGTAGCCACGTTGATCTGGCACACAAACTTTCCAACCCTGATTTAGTAACGGGTCGATCTGATGCCGCCAGAGGTACCAGCATTGAGGCCAACCGTGAAGCAGGATGATGAGAGGCCCTTCGCCTTCCACGACGCAGCGCAGTTTCACACCGTTGGTCTCGATCGTTTCGAAGTGTCGGTCCGCCAAAGCCATCAGAGTCCCTTTCTCGTCAAAGGCAAGCCTGTCACAACTACTCTTCGGCGATGACCTACGACTCGATCATCTACGAAGTTGACCAAGGCGTCGCTCTCATCACTCTGAACCGTCCCGAGCGCCTGAACGCTTGGAACACGAAAATGGCGTCTGAACTTGGTGCAGCGCTGGCGGACGCGCAAGCAGAGGACGCCATCAGAGCGGTCGTCATCACCGGGGCTGGTCGAGCCTTCTGCGCCGGCCAAGACCTGTCAGCCGGAGGAGACACTTTCGCCGATAGCCCTGATGCGAACCCTCATGAACAAGGAACTCCGAGCACCATGCCCTGGGATGTGTCTAAACCCGTCGTCGCCGCGATCAATGGCCACGCTGTCGGGGTCGGACTGACGTTTCCCCTGACATGCGACGTGCGGTTCGTAGCAGAGGACGCGAAACTGCAATTTGCGTTTGTGCGCCGAGGTATCGCCCCTGAATTGGGTTCAACGAAACTCTTAAGCCGAATGGTGGGCTTACAGGTCGCAAGCGACCTGCTGATGTCGGGAAGGTTCTTCTCAGGCATCGAAGCAGTCGAAATCGGGCTCGCAGCCCGCGCTTTACCAGCTGACGAGGTGCTCTCTGCAGCGTTGGATTGGGCACGCGATGTGGCCCACAACACTGCACCGGTGTCAGTGGCAGTGACGAAGAAACTGATGTGGGAAAACTTACGTACTGAGATCGACGAAACCTTCCAACGAGAACTGCGTTTAATCCCCTGGCTGGGCAGTCAACCCGATGCAACCGAAGGGGTCATGCACTTCATGGAAAAGCGAGCCCCTTCTTGGTCGGGAAGCGTGCGCGAAGGCATGCCTGATATGGACTTCTAACCGACGTCGCGAACTAACCGATCGCAGCTAAATCAGTACGAGCGTCGTGACGATCACTACGGCGACAGCTGCGAGCGCACCACCAAGACCTAGGAACACCGCGATCATCGCAGGAATCAGAGAATTTTCATCTTCCACGGGGGCTCCTCACTCTTGTTCGACGGACGCACACGATAGCCGATCATTGTTCGGAGTCCATTCGTCAGACACGCATCCCTCTCGTTATGCAATCATGCGGGTCGGCCGTCTATACCAAGGAGGTATCCGGAAGTGGACTTCGAATACAACGAGAAAACACTCGAGTACAAAGAAAAGCTCGAAGGTTTCATGGAAGAGAACGTGTATCCCGCAGATCGTGAGCGCCACGCATTTGTGGAAGATCCTTCGAATCTGTGGCAGCAGCCTCCGATCGTTGAAGAGCTAAAAACTAAAGCTCAGGCGGCAGGAATTTGGAACTGGTTTCTACCCGCGGAGTATGCGGAATGGAGTCCGGGCTTCACCAACCTCGAATATGCACCCCTCGCCGAGGTAATGGGTCGAGTTCCCTGGTCATTCGAGGTGTTCAATTGCTCAGCACCAGATCGAGGGAACATGGAGGTACTCGCCAAATATGGGTCCCCAGAACAACAAGATCAGTGGCTCCGACCCCTGATGGAAGGTCGAATTCGTTCCACATTCGGTATGACCGAACCGCAAGTAGCGTCGTCAGATGCGACCAATATGGAATTGCAAATAGAACGCGACGGCGATCACTACATACTCAACGGTCGTAAGTGGTGGAGCAGCAACATTTACCATCCGCTGTGTGAGTTTGTGATCACGATGGGTGTATCAAATCCTGATAATCCCAGGCATCAACGTCACTCCATGGTCATTGTTCCCAAGGAGACGCCCGGTTTAGAAATAGTTCGACCTCTCTCGGTTTTCGGCAACGTTCACTCCCCGCAAGGTCATGGAGAGCTCGCATATCACGATGTTCGGGTTCCTATCGACAACATCATTCTCGGCGAAGGTCGCGGTTTTGAGATTGCCCAAGGGCGATTGGGTCCAGGACGTTTCCAATATGCGATGACCAACGTTGGAATGGCTCAACGAATGCTTGACCTTGTGTGCGCTCGCGTTGAACAACGCGAAGCATTTGGCAGCAAACTCCGCGACTTCTCTTCGGTACGGCAAGATATTGCTCGCGCTCGTTGTTCTATAGAGCAGACGCGCCTTCTCGTGCTCAAAGCAGCAGCCGAAATGGATAAATCTGGGGCTAAAGGCGCACGTGATTACATCTCAATGCTGAAGATCGTTGGACCAAAACTGGCTCATGACGTCGCAGAGCGCGCTATGCAGATATTTGGAGGCAAAGGCGTGAGCGGAGATACGCCAATCGCAGAAATGTATGTAATGGGACGACTCATGCGAATAGCCGACGGACCTGACGAGGTTCATATGAATCAGCTCGCCAAACTCACCATGGCGCAGGCAGAAATTTCCCGCCTAGAAGGCAAAGGCGGAGTTGAATGGTTTGGCGACTGATCAGGAGGCGACACTGTGACTGAATTCCTAATTGACGGAGCTACTACAGCTTCTACCGTTGATGGATGCGCGGCCGAAGCTGCTGGTTTCGAAGCAATGCAGTTGAACGCTGCATGGACGTTCGAGGCCTCTCACGACCCATTTCTTCCATTGGCGTTAGCAGCAAAACAGACAACTTCGATTGAGTTGGGTACAGCCATTGCTGTGGCGTTTGCTCGTAACCCCATGACGTGCGCAGTTACCGCCTGGGATTTACAACGCCTATCCAACGGCCGATTCATCTTGGGGTTGGGAACCCAAATAAAACCCCACATCACCAAGCGATACAGCGAACCGTGGTCTCAACCCGCTGCTCGTATGCGGGAATACATCGCTGCGCTCCACGCGATTTGGGACAACTTCCAGACGGGCGAGAAACTCGACTTTCGGGGGGAGTTCTATTCCCACACCCTGATGACCCCATTCTTCAGCCCAGGGCCCCTAGAGGTCGACCGTCCAAAGATTTACGTCGCCGGAGTCGGACCGAAGATGGTTGAGACCATTGGTCACTCTGCTGATGGGTTCTTTGTTCATCCTTTCCACACACCAGATCACATGGAAGCCAAGACACTTCCCGTGTTGTCGGCCGCAGCACGCTCAGCGGGTCGCGTTGACAACGACGTCACCATCGCTTGCCTGACGATCGTCGCAATGGGTCGCGACGACGCAGAAGTTGCGAACGCGCGTCGAAAAGCCGCAGCACAATTAGCGTTTTACGGCTCGACGCCTGCGTATTCAGGTGTGCTCGATTATCACGGTTACGAGCACTTGCAACCTGAATTGAATCAGCTTTCTAAGCAAGGTGATTGGAAGACGATGACAGAGAAGATCGACGACGACCTCGTTGATCTGCTCTGTGTTTCGGGGACGCCATCAGAAGTTGGTGCCAAACTTAAGGAACGTAACGGCTTCGCTGATAGGTCAACGATGATGTTCTACGGCGCGCCTCCAGATCCGGACGCCATCGCCGACACCGTCAAAGCCGCTCGGTCATAGCGCCCGACACAATCAACTAGTTCTGCTCGTACACCGAGGTCACAATCGCGCGCCCAATGGTGGTGCCAAACATGTTGAAACCGCAGATAGCAGGAGAGACATCCTCAGTGATTGGCAGTGACGCGACGTTGAGGGCATGTACCGCGAACATGTAGCGGTGGGCTCCATGGCCCGCTGGAGGAGCCGAGCCTAAATAACCAAACAACCCGGCGTCATTCTTTAGCTGCTTGGCGCCTGCTGGGAGGGTCGAACCATCCTGGGACCCGGCTCCAGTCGTTAGCTCGTTGATATCTGCAGGGATGTCATAGACAACCCAATGCCAGAAGCCACTGCCGGTTGGGGCGTCAGGGTCAAAACATGTCACCGTGTAGCTTGCGGTCTCCTCAGGCGCCCCGTCCCATCTGAGATGCGGAGAGATGTCTTCTCCGCCTGCCCCGAATATGCCTGAAACCTGGGGCATGGCAAGCATCTCCCCTTCGGCAACATCGTCGCTGGTGACTTCGAAGGCGGGAACTTCAGGAAGGAAGTTGTAGGGATTGGGAGCGTTGTTCATCTCGTCTGCTCAACTTTGTCTAGTAAACGTTGTGTGCTTCTACCTTAGGTTCGCGGCTTGGGCGAACGCCCGCATCTCTCGTTCAATATCTCCCATGGGTTGGAATGCGATTTCTGTTACGCCTTGTTTTTTCATGTCCTCTATGCGTTCTGGGACATCGGGGGCGTGAAGGGTAAATGGGGAAAGGAACATCGATTCTCCAACGACTACTTCACGGTCAATTGCGTTGAGATTCGTTAGATGTCCCGCGTGAACGTGCAGATGGCGCTCGTCTTCTGGAACTTGCTCAACTAATTTCACAAATTCGCCGGCGTTGGGAAACGTTTCTAGCCGGCCATCTTTTTGCTCTAAAAAGGCGTGATAGGCGACACTGACCCACGGTCCGGCGGTTTCGATAACGCGTTGAGAGTCCACTGTCTCGCCCGGTTCCATCACCGTGCCGCTAGTCAGCAAAATTACGTCTGTCAGGCCGCCGTAATCGGCATCTGGCCTTGGTCGAGAAGTGAACACTCCGCAACCCATTTCTCCCGCAGTGGCGAGACCTCGTGGTCCGTTGACTCCGAGAATCCACGGCACCTCGATAGGACGCTGTGGGGCTTGGCTATCCCAGTGCAACATCGATATTGGTTTCCCATCAAACATGACGGTTTCACCTCTGAGCAGTGCTTGAATTTCGTCAATCATCCTCGGAAATTCAGACCATTTCAGGGGCTTTTGGCCCATTGCTCGGCGACCAGTAAATCCCGTTCCAGCCCCTATGACTACGCGTTCCTCACCGACTAAGTCGACAAGAGTCGCTATAGCGGAGGCAGTAACCATCGGGTGACGCAAGGAAGGGATCAGCACACCAGGTCCAAGCCTGATGCGTTTCGTACGCATGGCAGCTAACGCCAAAACCATCCACACATCCAACTGAAGAGCGGGTGTGTCATATACCCAAGCCGTTTCATATCCCAGCTTCTCCGCTAGGGCGATGTGGTCAGGGGTTTCAGGGATGGGTGGAAAAGCAACAGAGATCCTCATCCCGGTATTCCATCACGGAACCGAGATGAGGATCTTCGTCAAAGGGCCAGATAGTTTGTCCGCTTGCTCTCTTGCGGACCTAGGAACGCGATCGCCACTCCAGATCCCGCCGATTTATCGACTGTTGCGATACGACGACCGGCCTGCACGGCGCCTTTTGCAGGCCGAAGGAGCTCGCCCAGTAGAGCAGCTGTCGCGTCGATATCGTTGACGGTAACCACTAGACCCCATAGATCCCAAGGACGCGTTGAATCGCGACTTTCCGGGCCGATGAGTTCAAGCTCCAAGTCACCCATCTCTGGGGCGGTTCGGAGCATCCGTTTCTCGGGAGCGCCAAACGGTCGCGGTTTCGGAATTGACACTCCTGTTGCGGCAACGGCCGTCATTCCCTCTTCAAAGAAAGGAACCGACAAAACCACATGATCAAAACCTATGGAGCGATTGGGGTGCGGCTCTGCCCGCTCAGGGATTGGTGTGTCAACGGATCTGGTGGGTAAGGGCCCAAAGTCCGTCGAAAGTGAATCACGCAACACCCAACCGTGGATACCGGGCTCATCTCCGATGAAGATAATGTCGACGGTTCCTATGCGACATCGGTTGCCCTCGACGCCAAACCCGAGACCTTCCCAGATCCCAGGTTCATCGCCGACATGTAATTCAGCGATCGATGGTCGGGGCCGAGGATTCACGACCTGCTCTTCATCCGTTTCGAATCTAGGAGCGCTTGGCGCAACAAATACTCGATTTGAGCGTTGACACTTCGAAGCTCGTCAGCCGCCCATTCCTCGATCGCTTCATGAACTTGAAAGTCCAGTCGTAACGGGTACGCCTTGCGGGTCACCACTTAGTAGAGATATTCGGCATCGATGATTGGTTGTGTACGCAACTAAGCCCACAACCGCTGATGATGTGGGCTTTGGAGTCTTCGACTTCAAGTTTCGCGGTGTTGTCCACGTTGATTAATTCGTCAGGACGTCAACGACGTTTCGCCAACCGCCCCCGCCTGCAGCGCGGAAGAAGTCGGTGTATCCACACTGAGCGCAACTGACGTAATCAAACTTTTGGTTCTGCATGTTGAGGTACCGTGATGCCCCGTCTCCGGTAGTGCGGATGGTTCCGGTTTCGGCTTCTTGACTGTCACACTTGCCGCACGCCCACTGTTGTTTTCCCGACATACTCTCTCTCATTTATTATATATTAATGATATCACTTAGATATTATTATATGTTCGCGGTGTTACTCGAAACATAAGAACTCGAGGCACGTCAAGGTACATCGTGTCAAGATGCGCTTATGAGCAGTTCAGTCATCGTCACCGAAGACATCGGCCGGGTCAGGGTCATCACAATTAGCCGACCGCAAGCCCTCAACTCTATGAATAACGCCGTGTTCGGCGGAATCCGCGACGCGCTCGCTGAAGCCGAGACCGACAACGGAATTGCGGTTGCAATAATCACCGGAGAAGGTCGAGCATTTTCAGCGGGACAAGACCTTCAAGAAATGCAAGATGGCCTCTCAGGCGAAGCAGGCGGAGAGCATCTCTTCCCGTCCATGCTTAAACAACTCACGGAGTTCAAGAAACCACTGATCGCTGCAGTCAATGGGCTCGGCGTTGGAATAGGAATGACATTCCTCGCTCACTGCGATTTGGTGTTCATGTCAAATTCCGCTCGGCTCCGAACGCCCTTCCCTCAATTGGGGCTGGCCCCTGAGGCAGGAAGCAGTTACACCTTCGCAACGCGGATGGGTTGGCAAAATGCTGCCTATGTACTGATGTCTGGGCGCTGGTTCAGTGCAGAGGAATGCCTGCAGATGGGACTTGTTTGGAGAGTGACCACACCGGAGCAATTGATGTCAGAGACATTGCAAGTAGCTCAGGAACTGGCAGCGAACCCCATCCCCTCACTCGTGGCAACAAAGAAATTGCTGATGGGAGCAGGCCGACCTGAGAACGCATGGTCCGCGCACAAACGAGAAAACGGCGCTTACGCCGAACTGTTAGGCGCACCAGCAAACACCGAAGCAATAGCCGCATTCGTCGAGAAACGCGACCCCGACTTTTCGTCCATACCGGGAATCTAGGCAGCTACTCGGACTCTCGAACCCACCTTGGGGGACGGCTACTGATGACCGATTCATTCTCAAGGACATCTAGTTCAGACGCGCTCAGCCCTAACAAGTCGGTGAGAACTTCTCTGTTGTGCTGACCGCGATACCCCACGAAAGCCGCCACTCCTGCGTCGACGTTTTGAAATCGCCAGGGTGACTGAGGGATGGTGATCATTTCACCTCGGCCAGTGTCGATATCCACGAAGGCACCTCGTTCAGCGGCCCAATCGGTCGCCGCTAACTCGGGAACAGTTCGCATTTCGGCCGCAAGCACGCCTCGGGGACCAATAGCGGCCTCGACTGCTGCCGCGTCATCGAAGGTCGCTATGAACTCGGCAAGAATTTCTGTGAGCGCGTCACGATTCGCCACTCGATCCTCAATAATCGCGAACCGCGGATCTTCGGCTAGGTCAGGCCGTTCCATTGCTTCCACTATGTAGCGAAACCCGTCATTCGTCGTGATGTCGATCGTGATGCTGACGTAGCGGCCGTTGGCCATTCGAAGCACGGGAGACCAGTTTTGGCCCCCTTTAAAACCAGCAGACGGATCTTGCCCGGTCATCTCAATGGCAGCGAGATCGTTAACCATCAACGTGCTTTCCGCCATGGACACCTCAACTTTTTGGCCCTGCCCCGTTCTGCTTCGTAAATGCAGCGCCGCCAAAACCGCTCCAAGAGCATGCAACCCGGTGTAGGTGTCAGCGTGCGACATTGGGTCGTTCCGAGGCTCTTCTCCTCGTCGCCTAGCGACCATCTCAGTCACACCAGCTTCAGCATGAATAGCCGAAGCAAACGCTCCTTGATCTGAACGGGCATTGTCGTGACCCCATCCGCTCACTGATGCCAGGATGACCCCGGGATTTACCTCCGTCAGACGGTCGTAACCAATACCTAAGCGGTCCATTACCCCCGGTCGATAGTTCTCAAGCACGATGTCAGCATGGGGAACAAGTTGGAGAAACAACTCCCGCCCAGCCGAACCGTCGAGATCGATTGACACGCATTCTTTGCCTGCGTTGTATTGCACGTAGTAGGCGGATTGTCCATCTACTCGTGGAATCAGAAGCCGGGTTAAATCGCCATCGGGAGGCTCCACCTTGATAACTCGAGCTCCCAGATCGCTGAGAAGTCGACCACAAATTGGGCCTGCCAGAGCTCGAGTCAGATCAAGCACCGTCACATCGGAGAGCGGCTTTTCCATAGGAGCGAAAAACTACCCCCTACAGCGGTCGGAGTGCAGGGCGTCAACCATGCACGAACCGATGACCTGTTCGATCAACCGGATCAGGAGCAAGGTCGAGAAATTTCGATCGCAAATGATCCCATAGCTCAAGCCGATCCCAGTTTGGTTCACATGGTCTGTCGTTTTCATCGAGGAAAGGATTGGGCAACAACACAGTCATCAGCTGTTCTTCCGCTCCATTAAATAGACGAAGACCCCAGGACACCGGCGCTCCGTCCGAAAGGAGTCGGTAAAGCTCGGCGCGCTGACATGGCCTGATCGCAGCGACACTCGGCTCCGTCGGGTTGGAAGCATCACCCACTGTGGTGCCGATACAGACGTGCATATGCCAGTCACCAAAATCAAGCGTCGCGTAGCCATCTAGCGTGGTGATTCGTGGCGCGCGAGGGGCCTTTATTTCATACGCGGCCCCTTGAATAATCGGCCCGAATTGCACCACTTGCCAATGGGCAAACACTTCCTCTAGCAAGTGCAGCAATGTCGATTCGTCAGTGGGGAGACTAAAACTTTCCAGAAGCCCGTTACCAGGCTCGTCCTTCAACCGTCCCACCAAACTCACCGACGAATTACACCTCGATCTGGTATAACTCGGCTGCGTTGTCTTGGAGAATTTTTTTCTGAACCACCGGCGAAAGTTGCTCGATAGCGTCTCGTACCCTCTCAACGCTGTGGGGGTAGAGGCACGTGGGGTGCGGAATATCGGTTTCAAACATGATGCGATCAGGTCCCAAGTGTTCTATCGCCGGGCCTAGCGTTTTCGATTCAAACCAAAAGCAGCCATAGAACTGGCGCTTAAAATACTCAGATGGCTTCATCGAAAGATGCGCCAAATGCTCAGGGGCAGTCTCACCGCACTGGTAGTCCAACGCGTCGAGCAGAAATGGGATCCAACCCACTCCCGACTCGACAGAAACGAAGTTGAGGTTCGGGTAACGCTCAGGCACATCACTTACGAGCAAGTTGACCATCCATCGCAACTGCCCCAAGAAAATTGCCGCACCCCCAAGGCTGATTTTCACATCTCCAGACCACGTGTCATATGGAACCGTTCCCGACCAGTTGATATCTCCTTCTGAGGAGCCGATGTGGAAGTTGATTGGCATCTTCAGCGATTCGCATATCTCCCAGAACGGCCGCCATTCGGGCTGAGCAAAATTCGGCATGCCCGAGTCATGAGGGTTGGAGCACATGACGATGCCCTTCGCCCCATTGCGTTGCATGCGATCAACTTCCGCTATACAAGCATCGATATCCCACCAAGGAACCAACGCCATCGGGAGGATCCGATCTCCTGAACGGGCCTGCAGGTCGCTCATCCAGTCGTTGTAGATCTCAACGCACGCGATGCGCAGCGCTTTGTCTTCAACACGGAGGAAGTTTTGGTTCCCAAAACCACCCACGTTCGGGTACACAATGCCGTGGCTAATTCCCATCTGGTCCATCAGATCCAACCGGGCGTCGCAGTCATAACTGGCTGCGTGAACCATCTCAATGTCGGCCTTCAAGAAACTAAGCCCGAGCATTTTTTCGCCGTCTGGCAAGATTGCACTCACCGCAGAGTCCCCAGCAATCGGTATATCGCCATCAACGACCCACTTTCGTCGGCCATTGTGCTCTTTGATCTGAGGCACTAGGTCTTTGTATTTGGCCGGGGCCAAACTGGTCCAAAGATCAGGTGGTTCAGACCAATGGGTGTCAGAGTCAATAATGCTGATTCCTGGGAAGATCTCACTAACTGCCGACATCACGTCGGACCCCCTTCACTGCGAATCGCCGTCCGCTACGAGAACTCTAGTTCCAGCTTGCTGATCAGACCGGTTCGAGGTCAAACACGCTCGGGCGAAGACCCGCATTTTCTTTCTTATTCGGTTCGTCAGATGGTTTCGGGGTAAGCCCGAGGTTTACCGATGCTGGTTGACGTATCCCAAAATCAACGGGTTTAGTTGGGATGGTAAAGAGGATGATGGCGCCAAGCAGCGCCATTATGAAGACCGAGCTGAGAGGAAGCAGTCGAATAGTTGACAGGTCGGCTAGGAACCCCACCATCGGTGGACCGAGCAAGCTCCCGACACCGGAACACAAAAAGAGCATGCCTGTAACAGCACCAATTCCTGCCAGGCCGAAGTAGAAGGCGACAACGTCGCCTGCTAACGCGACGAAACCTCCGTAAGTAAGTCCAAGTAGCGCAGCGAAAATTGCTAACAGGTAGTAGCGGCCATTGGCGATCACCCAGAAGAAGTAGGCAATTGGCTGCGCTGCAAGTGCGATTTGCAGCAAACGAACCGATCCAAGTCTTCCAGCAATTGCTGTAAGTAGGAGACGGCCAAGAATGCTTGACGCTCCGACGATACTCATCAACAGCGCCGCTCGGGACGGGCTGACTCCGTCGTCTTCAGCAAATTTGATGACGAATGCAAACGCTCCAAGCAGCGCCATCGACATGAGAGCGAAAGCAACGGAGATAGTTTTGAACTCGCGGGTTCGCATCACTCGTCGAACGTGCCCCTCCGCTCCTCCTGGAGCCTGTGAGGGTGACCGACGCACCAGCATCAACCCAACGATGAACCCGACTGCGGAGATGGCGGCGAGTATCCGGTAGCTATTGCGCCACCCCTCAGTTTCGATAATCGCCTTAGAAAACGGAACGAGGATGAGAGTTCCAATCCCTGACCCGGTTGCCGCCACCCCTTGGGCCAAGGCCCTGAACTTGACAAAAAACGTGGCGACCGTTGAAAACAACGGAGAACAGAAAACTCCGCCACCGGCCCCACAACCAAGTCCGTACACGATGTAGCCCTGCCAAATGGCGGTCACGAACGAGGTCGCGATCAGGCCGCCACAAAAAAGGGCTCCTCCCACGATCAGTAATGGTCGAGGTCCATATAAATCAGCCCACCTACCCGAAATTGCTCCAGTCCCGAAAAAGAGAAACATCGACAGGCCAAAGACAATTGAGGTTGGCCCAAGGCTGGCGTTGAACTCTTCAGCCATTGGGATAACAAATGCGCCGAAGGTGTACAGGACACCGAACGCAACACCATTAGCGATGGAAGCACCGACGGCGACCGCCCAAGCTCGCGGTGTATCGAAGTGGTCGGTGGCTTCGCTCATTCTTCAAGCCATCGTAAAGCTGTTACCTCTTTATTGCCCGCGCAAACCAAATGACCCCAGATCCTTTATCTCAGCGTTGTACCCGATCGGTCTGTGCCAAGCGATGAGTTCTGCCATGATGCTTTTCGGCGCTAGGAGATTTAGTGGATCAAGATTCGGGTTTGCTGCGGGTTAACCTCGTCGGGTCGCTAGGACCCGGTGATCGACTTTTGGTTCTCCTCCACGGTTTTGGCGCGGATGAAAACGACTTGGCTCCAGTCGTTCAACACATTGACCCTGACGGACGTTTCACCTCTGTTTGTTTCCGGGCTCCCATAGACCTCATGCCATTTGGAGCTGCTTGGTACGAGCGAAACAACGAAGGAGTCGTCAACGCTCAAACGTTTAAGAGTTCAGCGATAGCGATTGACGCGACTATCGATGCCGTTTGCGCTACGGGAGGATTTGATCGGGCCGAAATGGTTCTGCTTGGTTTTTCTCAAGGATGCGCAATGGCTCTTGCCGTAACGCTATGGAAGGAGACCTCAGTCCGTCCCGCCGCCCTCGCTTGTTTGTCTGGCATGCTGCAGGAAATACCGGATTTCGAGTATGACTTCACGACTCTCCCCGCGACCTTTATCCAGCACGGGGCTCAGGATCCGATGGTTGACGTAGAACGAGGACGTCATATTCGAGACGTTTTGGTTGCGGCTGGTCATCTACCTGATTTCTCAGAATACCCAATGGGTCATGAGATCTCTGCGGCGTCATTGTTTGATTTGCGGGACTGGTTAGCGACTATATAAATCAAACTGGTTTCAGGTTGAATACGGTCGGCGGGAGACCCCTTGAACGCGGCGGATCCTCTGTTGTGGGCGCCTCCTCCTCGCCTGTGTTTTGGCGCAGGTACAGGGTTTCGGGGCGGATCCGCAGGAATATTGTCATGAGAACAGCGCCTGTGATCACCGAAATTGTTATCGCGAGCGACGTACCCACCAATTCCGCAATCTCACCTAATACGAGCATTCCTATTGGCAGGACGCCGATAGCGCTGCTCAACAGACCTAAGGCGCGACCGCGTCGTTCCTCGGAAACCGAATCCATTACCAACACAGCTTGGGTCGACGCGAACAGTCCCATACCGGATGCCGCGATAGCCAAGGACACCGCCGAGGCGAGGTACCACGGCGCTAGGGCAAATCCGATCATAAACATGAAGGCCAGGTATGAACCACACACATACATGAGTCCACGCCGTTGAGGTTGGTATCGGGCCATCGCTAACGACCCTCCGAACATGCCAATACCCAGCATCGCTGCCAGGAGTCCCAGTAAGGCAGGGCCAACGTCAAATTTGCCGCCGACGACCTGTAGAAGAGGGCTGGAGGAAAAGAAGAAGAAGTTCACAAAAGCCGTGACGCCGAGAATTGATACCAGACTCTTTTCGGTCCGGAGCATTCGCACTCCGTCAAGTAACGCAGAAACCCCCGCAGTGGCGACCTGCTCCATTCGCGCAATGACCGGTACCGCTACGAAAGTACTAAATGAAACGATTTGCAAGGCACCCATGACAATGAGTGCCCAACCAATACCGACAGTTTGAATAAGAGCACCGCCACCAAGGGCGCCTAACGCCAACGCGATTGCTCCGCCGCTCGCTTCTAGAGCCAAGGCATTGTCGATATTTGCTGACCCTACGAGGTCATAGACAATCACTCGACGGCCCACCATGTCGAAGACCCAGCCGATACCCGTTACGAAGAGCACCGGATAAACCATCCAAAGCCGTAGTTCGCCAGCAAGTTCAATCCACCCAAGGAGCATGAGCCCTGGGATAGTGACAAAAAATTGACAAATCACTACGCGGCGTCGGTCAAATCGATCTGCTATCCATCCCCCGATCACTCCCCCAAATAGCAATGGAGACCACAGAGCAACACCTGCTAGCTGGACCATTCGCGCTGATCCGGTGAGATCGTTCGCGATGAACGGACCTACGAACGAAACTCCCCAGCGAGAAAGATTCCACGTCCAACCCGAAACAAGGAGCAGCGGAAAATAACGAATTTTGAGCGCATCGAAGGTGGTAGTCACCTAGCGGTGCATACCGCCATCGACCGTGAACTCTTGGCCAGAGCAATAACTGGCATCGTCAGAAATAAGAAACAGAGCGACTGCTGCCACTTCAGACGGTTCAGCCTCGCGGCCTAGGGGTATCGCACGCACCATTCGGTCTTTATCGAATTCCGAAGTCATATCGGTATTGATTAAACCAGGATGAATAGAGTTCACGCGAATGTTGTGCCTTCCCAATTCGAGTGCAGCAATTTTGGTCATTCCGCGAACAGCCCATTTAGTCGCTCCATAGGCCATGGATGCGAACGTGGCCTCGAGTCCTGCCACTGAACTGATGTTGACGATCGATCCTGATCCTTGTTCGATCATTATTGGAGCAACGGCGCGCATTCCATAAAAAACACCGGTCTGGTTTATAGCAACAGTTTGATCCCAAACGTCATCGCTGGTGTTGACAAGTCGAGCGCCTCGCAAGATTCCTGCGTTGTTAACTAGCGCGTCAATCCGACCATGGTGGGACACTACGTCCGTAACTACAGCCTCCCAAGCTGATGCCGATGAGACATCGTGATGCAGAAATTCGATGCCGAGGGCAGCGGCAGTGCGGCCACCTTCGTCGTCGAGCACATCAGTGATAACCACTTCCGCGCCTTCATCGCGAAACATTTCTGCTTCGGCAGCACCCTGGCCCCGAGCGCCCCCCGTAATCACCGCTACTTTGCCCTCTAGCCGTCCCATGACACCCCTATTCCAAGCTCTTGCGTCGCAACACTAGCGACGAGAAGCCGCGGAGATGTGAGTCGTTGTTGGCTCAGCCAACCCCAAGCTCTCTATGGTATGTGTCGTGAACCTTGATGAAGTAGTGGCGGGACTGCACTCAGTCGGTCCCTCATGGGAGAAAAAAGCGTCCGCCGCGGACGAGGTAGGTCTTATTGACGCAGAGAACGCGAACGATATAAAGGCCATGGGTGCTGCTCGTCTTCTTCAGCCGACCGACTTTGGAGGAGCTCAATCATCCATCGAAGACCACATGCGCGCAGTCGCAGTTGCGGGCGAATATTGCATGGCGACGTCGTGGTGTCTCAGTGTGTGGAGCGCTCATGGGTGGATGCTTTCGCACATGCCAACTGAAGGGCGACAGGAGATCTGGGAGGACCCTACGACTCTTGTCAGCGCATCAATTATTCCGAAAACGAAGTTCCGCGAAAAGGGTGGCGATGTAGTCGTATCAGGTCGCTTTGGGTTTGCCTCAGGATGTGACCATGCGCCATGGCTCAGTGTGGGCGGGTTGCTGCCCGGTGATCAGCCAGTTCCTGTGATCTGTGCATTACCGGCCGAAGATGTGATCATTGACCACAAGTCTTGGGACGTGATCGGCCTACGCGGCACAGGCAGCAAAGACCTTGTGATTGCCGAAGAGGTAGTAGTTCCAGGGCATCGCGTGTTGCGAGTAGCTGAAAGCGCTGCGCGCAGATCCCCAGGTCAGGTGCACTACGGTCGTCCGCTCTACACCTGTCCTTGGCGTACCACTGCGATACTCGTGCTTGCCGCGCCAGTGATTGGTGCCGCAAAAGCTGCGGTTCGTCGATTCCAGGAACGTTTAGATGATCATTTTTTGGTTGCTCTGGCCAATACTCAGAGAAATGACCCAGCGGCGGGTTATCGCCTAGCTGAATCAACCGCCGAAATTCTCGCGGCGGAGTTGCTGCTTTACGACGCTGCCGCCCGCCTCGATCAACTCGGTGGCTCTGAGGAAGTTGACCCACTTATCAATGCCTCGATCGTGCGTGATTGTGGATGGGGAGTTAGAGCGCTGGCGGCAGCGGTGGACCGTCTCTATGAAGCTAGCGGGGCCAATGCGATGAGGGCTGGCGAACCAATGCAGCGGCTCTGGCGAGACGTCAACGCAGCCAGATCTCACGCCATTCTCACCTGGGACCACGCCGCCAATATTTACGGAAAAGCCCTGCTGGACAACACTTAATCCCGGCAGTTGGGAAGCACTTCGTCGCGTATAAGAGCATCAGATTCAGTAGCAATTTCTCTGTTACTACCCATAGTCGCCCCAACGAAAATCAGTTTGTCGAGTCCTAGGTCAGCCAGTGCGCGTATGCGTTCAACGCACACATCAGGACCGCCGACTATCGCATAGCTGTCAACAAACTCAGGGGTAAGCACTGCAGCTTGTTGACTATCGGCACGGGTATGGCTGTTCATGTCGTAACTGTCATGCAACTCACCCATCACCTTGCGCTCAGCCTCCGACACAGGTCCAATGACCTCGCCGTGCATCACTGAGAATCTTGCAAAGGTCGACAACCCACCGCGCACAAGGTCACGCGCTCGATCTAGGTCCCCATGACACACAACGTTGACATAGGCGCCGTAGGCCAAATCATCAGGATCCAGGCCTGCGGCGTTTCGAGCACTTCGAGCTATGTCGATACCCCAAGCGATGCGTTCGGGAGCCGCTCCTAACGCAAACATGATTCGTTCAGCGTGGCGTGCCGCTGCGCCGATTACTTTTGGACCGGTGGCAGAAACCTCAACGGGGACCTTGCCTGAGGAGCCAGGCAACCAGAATATCTGGCTTGTGCCGGCTGTAGCCGCGAGCTCAAGCTCATCAACCGGAGGTGCTAAAGATTCGGCAAAATCGAGCGCGTCAAAGGGGATTTCCTCCCCCCGGAGGTACGCCTGCAAAGCAGACAAATAGCGTTCAAAATCCTTGACCCGCGCGGGGGCTCTACCCAGGTGCGCTAGCGCAGAGTCACCGCGACCAATTCCCAGTTGCACGCGTCCAGCCGCCAAACGATTCACGCTTGCAGCGGCACCCGCTGTAACTGCAGGATGTCGCGTAACTGGGTTCGTTACGCCGGAACTGACATGAAGAACTTCGGTGGCCAACACAGCGGTCGTCATCGCTACGTACACATCACCTGACAAGTTCTGTGAATCGACGAACGAGACCCCATCGAAACCCTGTTCTTCAAGTTGTCTGGCGATCTGACGCGAATCAGGTCGAGCAACCATTTGTTGAAAAATTCTGGCCATGCGCTGACCGTAGCCGCACCGCGATCGGTGCCGCCGCGTTGCATCCCGGAGAATCAAGAAATCGAAGAAGGGGATGAGGATCCGACTACGCTCGTTCTTGGGTGCGTTGCCTGGTAGCTGAAAAGGCCCAGAGGGGGAATAAGCGGTGGAAACTCCAAACCGACCTGATGTCGAAGACTGGGAAACAGACTTCGACCATTTCCACGTTGATTACAGCGCGGATCCATACTCCATTTGGAAGGACATGCGCGAGGGCGGATGCCCAGTTGCCCACACCGACCGTTTCCATGGGGTGTACCTCCCGACGCGGCACGAAGACATCTCGACAATTGCTCATGACACTGAACATTTCTCATCAAAATC
>DCYM01000116.1:0-6025 GCA_002331465.1 Candidatus Neomicrothrix sp. UBA2110
GATTCCATACACGCGCCCCCATTCGGAAAGGAGACAATGGCCCGATTTACGATCAGTATTGTTAGCCAACAAATCGAGAACGCAGAGCTTTCGAAGGTCAAGATGATGTCTCGAGTTTTTTACGAGAGTGAAATGATGCTGAGTGAAGTCGGCATCGATAAATAGCTGGATAGATCCAGTTCCGTGGGGGCCTATCCGTTCCACCGTGGGAGGTACAACGTCCCAGCGCAACTCGTTGCTTAATTCGTAAGCGGCGATTTCTCTTCGATACAACCCTGGCGGGAAATCCCAGAGTGGCCGTTCACCCTTGACAGGCTTGTAGATTCCGTTCACTGCCAAATCACCCCGCTCCACACGGACGAGGAAGGTGGCGTTCGAGCTGTAGGGCATGCGAGCGAGTAGCTCTATGTCGCCATCGGTTAATACCTTACGGGCGGTTTCAAGGTCCACGAAGTTGGTCGACTTGGAACCGCCAGGTTCAGCGCTCTCGTCATTCACCGATGGGTTTATGGCCATTTTGTCGCCCAAAATCGCGGCCGTACTCGATCAAAAATAGTGCGTGATCCACAAATGCTTTTGCCTGACCCAAGCTGATCTGAATGTGAGCTTGGGACGGTTCACTTTCCTCCTGATCAGGTAGCTCCTGGGCCACGACAACGATCTGTTCGGGCTCTTCGCCCGGGCCGATGGCTAACGCTCCTACCGTCCATACTGCGTTGGGCGGCTCAATCATTTCAGTGGCGGAAACTGTTGAGACCGGGTTGTTGTTGTCTTCCAGCATTTCAGCGAGGTGACTTGCGAGCGACTGAACTTGATCTTTCTCAACTTTGAGGGTTAGAACCAGACTCTCGTCGTGCGCTTGAAGATAAAAGATGCGAGCTCCGGGCGCTCCAACGGTTCCGGCAACGAAGTTCTGGGGGTTCGTAATTTCGTAGTTGTCAGTCATTGTTCCTATTGAGAAATTTGGGTTTTCTTCAGGCTGGCGTTAGCGATTTCAGGTCACCGGTGTTGTTCACTGCTAACACAACTGGGCCACTAGACGTGTAAAGGATTGCGGTAACGGAGCATGGTGACACAACTATGCGTTGAAAGAGATCCAAGTGGGTTCCCATTGCGTGAGCGACCAAGGCTCGAATCGGATCCGCGTGGCTGACAGCGATCACCGTTTTCCCAGGATGCGTTGCTACCAAACCATCTACCGTTTGCGACATTCTGGTTTGCATCTGAACGAAAGACTCCCCGTTGGGGAACCTGAATCCCGACGGGTATTTCTGCACGGTCGACCAAGCCTTTAGCTTGCGCAATTGACTTAGCTTTCGGCCAGTCCAATCTCCAACGTCGAGTTCAATTAGCCCACGATTTCTTTTGATGGGAATCCCGACTGTCTTGGAAATGGGCATAGCTGTTTCTCTCGTACGCTCCAAAGGGCTCGCATAAATCGCGGCGATGGCACGTTGGTTCATCTCAGAAATTCGTTCCGCGACCTTCTCCGCTTGACCTACCCCTACGTCGGATAGGTGGACCCCTGGCTTCCTGCCATACAACTCGACACCAGTTGTTGGGGTCTGTCCATGTCTGATGAGAAGCATCAGCGTAGGTCGTTTGGAAGAAGCCACGAATTGACCGTAGTCGTTGGAGTCACTGGACTCCGCTTCATAGTCTGCAACACTCGGCGGCGTGGACTCTTTGGTTTCGCTGGCTGCTGAGATAGCAGACTGTCGTCAATGTGATCGTTTAGTCGAGTGGCGTGAACAAGTTGCTTTGGAGAAGCGGGCGGCATTTCGCGACGAAGACTATTGGGGGTTGGGCGTACCCGGGTTTGGAGACCCGGCAGCGAAAGTCATGATCGTTGGATTAGCGCCCGCTGCACATGGGGCAAATCGAACCGGGCGCGTCTTTACCGGCGATCGTTCCGGTGACTTTCTTTTCGCTTCTCTACACAGGACAGGGTTCGCCAATCAGTCGTTTGCCAGGCATATCGGAGATGGACTTCAACTGACGGATGCCTATGTCACGGCAGCTGTACGATGCGCCCCCCCGGCGAACAAGCCGACGACTGAAGAACGTGACAACTGCCGGCCCTTTATCGAACGCGAGTTGGACCTGCTTCGCAAGGTCCGCGTATTTGTTGCGCTGGGACAGTTTGGTTACCAAGTCACGTGTTCGATTCTTGGAGTGCGTCCTCGTCCCAAGTTTGGCCACGGAGTCGTGGTGCCCTTGTCAGAGCACGGCTGTGAGCGCACAGGGAATATCGTTTGCTCGTTTCATCCAAGCCAGCAGAACACGTTTACGGGGCGGCTTACCGAAGCGATGCTTGATCAAGTTTTCTTAACGGCGCGCGAACTTGCCGAACTAGGGCCCGCCTAATGTTCGACTATGGCTAATTACACAAAGGTCAGAGGCCTTCTTCGCCGAGTCGTTGTCTTTGGTCTTGTGCTAGCTAGCGCTTGTTCGCTACAAGACTCCTCAGTCAGTCGTCAAGACGAGACAGCTACTTCTTCATTCGATAACCCCGGCACTCTGGTCGTGGATGATGCACTTCCTGTCAGCGACTATTTGCTCGACATTGGGACCACGGTTGCCTTCTTGGATTCATGCATCGCGAATTCAGGTTTAGTTGGCCCATGTCATTGCGCCTCCGATTTATTGGTTTACGACGTCGATATCGCCGACGTAACAGGGCTTGAAGATCGGATGAGTGCGTTCAACCAATTTCCGCCTGAACTAGCAGGTTTGTTAGTCCAATGTCGTGGTGCTGATCGACCCCCCGAGTGGTCGCCTTCGACAAAAGAGCTTTATCTGTCGGCTTGCAGTTACGGCTCAGAGCGTTTGGACCGACTGTGTCGTTGCTCCGCATCTCGGGCCGCTGATGTGATCCCCGAGGCGCGGTTGTCAGAGTTCTTGAGTGCAACCGACCTGCGCCCCAACATGGTAGATCTCATCAATACATGTCTTTGACCAAGACGAGATAGCTACGACGGAGCTACTTACGGGTTGGAGTGGGCAACATGGCGGGTTTATCCCAGGCAAACTCAGGCCATCTTGCTCGAGACTTTTGACTCAACTTGTGCATCAGATCGATAGCCGCCGGGTCATCATCTCCGGGTCTGCCAATCAAATAACCGCCCTCAAGCATTTTCATGATGATTTCTCGACCTATTGGAGTTCGCACGATTGTCAGTGTCCAATCGCTGTACTTACCAATGCCTCCAGTCGAGATATCTGCATGTTCTGCGGCAAAATCCGGGCAGTAGTTACACCCCTCTCGCGTCCAAGCGTGGCATTCCTTGAGGTTGATTTCGTAGTAGCCGCCATCGTGCGTCCAGATTTGAAAAACACCTTTGATGTTTGTTTTCTTTATCGTGTGGCGATCTAGCCCGTATTTTTGCTCAAACAACTCTTCAAAGATTGCCTCATCAAACGACTTCGAACACAGGAGCCCTATGTTGAGAGCAAACCTGTTACCGACTTTTCCGACTTTTCGGGACTTTGCAACCGGCACAATTGAGCTTTGGCAACTCATCCCAACCAACGCGATTTTCTTTGCGCCAGCTTCAATCGCTTCGCTATATGCAAGGGTGTTCGCAGAATAGGTGTATCGACTGCCGGCGCCTCTAATGACGTCATCTCGATTAAAGGCGACCCCCGGAGAGGCGGTCCATTGCGAGCCTTCGCCTTCGCCCACGTATGAGGTGAGAGCGGCATCTATGTACCCGTTGTCTAGTGCCCAGATCAGGATCGCAGACACAAGCCCGCCGTCTTGCCCGACCTCGTGGATGAAGTCCTCGGATGCTCGGGTGAGGATGATGTCTTTGTATACCCCCGACGGTTCGTCGGGGGTGCGAGTCCGATCAAACAAAAACTCATCGGCTTCGTCCTCCCACGTTCGAAAGCGCGGACAGGCCCTCGTACAACTCGTGCAGCCTTTTTCTCCATGACCACAGTTGTCAGGCCCTAACTCATCCTCGATATGGAACGGCTTAAACCCGCCTTGGACATGGTCGTACCCAATTACGTCGTGTGGACAACTGATCACGCAGCCCGCGCAACCGGTACAGAGACCCGATGTGATTACTTCCTCGTAAAGTTCTTTCCACTGGAATACCCAACGCTCTTTTTTGGGTGCTTCTGTCTCGCTTTCCGTCACGGCCATACCAAGAGACTACGCCGCGTGATCAATTCTTACGTGCCTGACGGGCTTCTTGGCCCATGCAGTTGGGAGAGGAAGTAGCTCCGACTAGTGTGACCCATCGCGTTACCACCGTCGTCGTTTACGACGGGGTAGGCACACCCCCGAGGACTAATGAACGAAACTGAATTATTAGAGTTGCTCAGCCATGCTCGCGTAGCGACATTGGCCACTATCCGGGCAGACGGCCGAGTGGACTTGGTCCCCATCACTTTCGCTTTTGATGATCAAGTGGTCGTGACAGCAATTGACCATAAAAAGAAATCGACCACCGAATTGAAACGGTTGGACAATATCCGCCAATTCCCGGAGGTGACGCTCCTAGTCGATCATTACAACGACCAAGATTGGACGCATCTTTGGTGGGTTCGGATCCGCGGTCGCGCAAAAGTTCATCAAGCGGGCAGCGAATATGAACGCGCCCTGGACTTGCTGTCCGATCGCTACCCCCAATACGTCGAAACCAGACCTAAAGGCGCGGTGATCGTTATCGATCGAACTGAACTAACGGGTTGGAAGGCATAAGTACCCTAGCCATGTCGCTGTGTCGAGATTTGACCGTCGCCAACAGCGGAAAAAGAGCAACCGAGCACGACGGTGACGACCGTTACGGTGATCCCGCCCAGAACAAGAAACGTCACGACCATCTGGGTCATCACAGCGTCAATCGGATCGGCTCCAGCCAATAACATCCCCGTCATCGTGCCAGGTAGCAGCACGAGCCCAATCATTCGCATTCGTTCGATCTCGGGAGTCAACGCCGTCTTGATTGCCTTAGCCACTTGGGGACGTACAGCGTCTTTAGGCTTAAAACCGAGTGCAAGCATTGCTTCGATTTGCCCGCGTTCCTCCGTTACCAACTCAACAAACCGGATGGCGCCTGTCGCAGTCGCTGGAAGAGTATTTCCAAGAATGATCCCTGCCATAGGTACAAGAGTCCACGGTTTTAAGGGAAGTACCCCGAAGCAAAAAACTACCGTCAGACCAGCGGCAAGAGGACAAGTCACAGCGACGGCGGATAGAACGATCGAAGGGCGATTTTTTGCCAAAGGCTTCGTTCTTCTACGCACCACCCCGGTAGCAAAAATCACCATCATCCCACTCCAAAGCCAGGCCCACCCCAGATGCGCATCGGGTCTAAGCGCCGGGACCAAGAGGAGCCCCGTAGCCAGCAGTTGCACTACGGATCGAGCTGAGCTCAGGAAAACGACCTTGTGTAAGCCGAGATTGAGGCGCCATGAAACAGCGAGGGTGAGTGCGACTAGGGCGGCCGTGACCGCCACTCCCCATGGAGATACGGTGACGGCCATCGTCGTGCTTCTTATCACGGCGTTACATGAGCACTGAATCATTTGTCAGTTGTTTTGCGCCCTCGGCAGGATTCGAACCTGCGCTCATGGCTCCGGAAGCCAATGCTCTATCCCCTGAGCTACGAGGGCGGGTTAGCGAATGTACCGCATTCAATAGAACCCTCCACAACTAGACCGCGGCATAGACCCAAAGCATAAGTCACTTCAAGCTTGGTTGGTCTCAGCGGTACAGTCGGGTGATGTTCCCATGGCACCGAAGCTGCGGGATTCCAACGCTGACCTTAGGGAGCTGAAGCTGGTGATCACTGAAGTCTTGGCGACAGCCTTGGCTGACGCTCTAAGCGAGCTCGGAATCGTTGTCGCCTCGTCGGAGATTCACCTGGAGCGGCCAGCTCACCGAGAACATGGTGACTGGTCTTCCAACGTTGCTTTGGTGATATCCAAACAAGCTGGACGTAAGCCTCGCGACCTGGCGGTTGATCTGGTGAAGGTTCTGGAGTCCATGCCGGCCGAGCAAATTCAAACA
>DCYM01000116.1:6364-7795 GCA_002331465.1 Candidatus Neomicrothrix sp. UBA2110
TCGAAGTCGCTGGTCCTGGGTTCGTGAACTTCCACCTCTCCAATCAGTGGTTGCATGACGTCCTAACCGACGTGGTGTCTCGAGGAGAGAGTGCCTATGCGCGATCAGAAACTGGGAATGGGCAATCGATCAACCTTGAGTTTGTTTCAGCAAATCCGACTGGACCGCTACATGCCGGGGGCGGTCGTTGGGGCGCCTACGGCGACAGCCTCGCACGCATCTTCCGGCGCTGTGGCTACGAGACCTTCACCGAGTACTACGTAAATGATCGCGGCCTCCAAACCGAGCTGTTTGGTGCCTCTCTTCTCGCGCGAAGAAACGGCGCCGAGCTTCCCGAAGGTGGCTATGCGGGGGAATACGTTGTCGAATGGGCTTCGGAAATGCCTGACAATGTCGATCCCGTCGCATGGGGATGCGAGCGTGCTCTTGCAGATGTACAGGAATCGCTAGCGTCTATGAATGTGGCTTTTGATCATTGGGCTAGCGAGAAAGCTTTGGTGAACTCTGGTGCTATGGAAACCGCTATCGAAGCTTTGAGAGCGGGCGGTTGGGTAGATGATCATGAAGGAGCTACGTGGCTTCGCACATCGACCTTTGGTGACGAAAAAGACCGCGTTCTAATAAAAAGTGACGGAGAACCCACGTATTTCGTGCCTGACATCGCGTATCACACGCAGAAATTCGACCGAGGTAACCTCGTTATCGATGTTCTGGGTGCTGATCACCATGGGTATGTCCCTCGAATGTCAGCTGCTCTGCAAATGCTCGGACACGAAGCGTCATCCTATGAGGCGATCATTGGCCAAAATGTGACTTTGGTTCGCGACGGCAAAGAGATCAACCTCTCGAAACGAACGGGCACCATGGTTGAAGTCCGGGAACTGATTGAGGCTGTGGGGCCTGACGTCGCACGATTCGCCTACCTCCTTCAGTCGATCGACACCCGCCAGACCATAGATATCGACGTACTGTCGAGCCAAGCCAGCGAGAATCCGGTCTATTACGTTCAATACGCCTATGCGCGGATCGCATCAGTGGGGCGCGAAGCGGACAAACGAGGAGTTACCCGCAATCCACTGAGTGAGATTGATCCGACGCTGCTAACACACGAGCGAGAACTTGAACTTCTACGGACTTTATCCGCTCTGCCGGATACGATCGAGATAGCGGCTCGCGACCGAGCACCCCACAAAATTTCCACATGGATCCGTGAGCTTGCAGCGGTGTTTCACGGCTTTTACCACGATTGTCCAGTCCTTCGTTCCGACGTGGAATCCGACCTTCAACAAGCACGACTTTGGTTGGTTGAGTCAGCTCGAATCGGGTTTTCGATAGGCCTGGACCTGCTCGGCTTGACCGCCCCCGAGGAAATGTGAGGAGGGGCAGATGACCCAGACAAACTCAAACGCCGGACCGATCCCCTTTGATCTT
>DCYM01000007.1 GCA_002331465.1 Candidatus Neomicrothrix sp. UBA2110
TCAGATCAAATCCGCAAAACCACCGGGCTTGTCATTAACCCATATTTCAGTGGGACAAAGATCGAATGGTTGATAAAGAACCACTCTGTAGAGGTGAGCCCGGATCTGGCCTTCGGGACAATAGACAGTTGGCTTATATGGAAGCTGAGTGGAGGCTCAACGCACGCAACAGATGTGACGAATGCATCGAGAACACTCCTCTATGACATCAATCAGGCATGCTGGTCTCAAGAACTCTGCGAACTATTCGGAGTACCCGCGTCTAGCTTGCCTGAGATTCGACCTTCCTCAGGACGCTTGGCCATGACCGCAGATACCACGGCGTTGGGGGCTGGAGTTCCGATCAGCGGCGTCGCCGGAGACCAGCAGTCCGCGCTCTTTGGTCAGGCTTGCTTGGAGCCGGGCATGACAAAAAATACCTACGGGACCGGGTCCTTTGTGTTGATGAACGTAGGCACGACGTGTCCTGACCCAGTCGAAGGTTTACTTACAACGGTTGCATGGGATCTCGGCGCCGGTCCAGTTTTTGCTCTTGAAGGATCAGTGTTTGTGACAGGCGCTGCTATCCAATGGCTCCGAGACGGCCTAGGGGTTATTGGCGATGCCTCTGAAATAAGTCATTTAGCGCAGTCAGCGGTCACCACCGGTGGCGTTTTCTTCGTCCCAGCTTTTGCTGGTCTAGGAAGTCCCTGGTGGGATCCGCGCGCTCGAGGAACAATTATTGGAATAACGGGAGGCACCGGGCGAGCGGAATTGGCCCTGGCGGTCGTAGAGGCAATGGCATTCCAAACACGCGATGTGGTTGAGGCCATGACACAAGCTGGTGGAATGCCAATAAGTGAGATGCGCGTCGACGGAGGAGCGGCAGTCATGGACTTGCTTCTACAAATTCAGGCGGATCAACTTGGCGTACCCGTTGCCAGACCGATTATTACTGAAACAACTGCTCGGGGAGCAGCGATGCTCGCGGGTCTCGCCGAGGGGATTTGGACGGACACGCAAGAAATTAGTGCCACTTGGCGACTCGATCAGGCGTTCGAACCTCGTGACAACCGAAGCGAATCTGATGCCGTGCACCAGGATTGGTTACGAGCAGTTGCCCGGTCGCGAAATTGGGCGATTTAGTAGTCGGTTAAATCGGTTTTCCCATCAACTGAGCCTTTGCAGACCTGCCCCAAGTTGCGTTATCGCCTGGCGAATACGTTGCTCATTTTCGACAAGAGCGAAACGGACGTAGCCTTCACCTCCAGGACCAAACCCGATGCCGGGCGAAAGCGCGACATTTGTCGTCTCCACAAGATGAGTACAGAACCCGACTGAACCCATCTCTCTGTACGCGTCGGGGATAGGGGCCCAAACAAACATTGTCCCTTTGGGTGGTTCTACATCCCATCCGATGCGTTCCAGTCCTCGAATGAGACTGTCGCGCCGCGATTGGTAAATCTGATTTACCTCCGCTGGATAGTCAGAATGCTCATTCATGACGACCGTTGCCGCGATTTGGATCGGTTGAAAAGTGCCGTAGTCGAGGTAGCTCTTCAATTTTGCTAGAGCACCAACAACTTCGCTATTTCCTAGACAGAAGGCAACCCTCCATCCCGCCATTGAGAACGATTTAGTCAGGCTATAGAACTCAACCGCGACCTCTTTGGCCCCTTCAGCTTGCAGAATCGATGGAGGTTGATACCCGTCGAAACCTAAGTCCGCGTATGCGAAATCATGCACTAAGACGACGTCGCGCTCACGCGCAAAATCGACAAGTCGTTGCATAAAAGACAAGTCGACACATGTTGTGGTCGGGTTGTGGGGAAACGAAAGGACGATAACTCGGGGGCGGGGCCAGGAGTACTCAAACCGTTCCACTAGTGACTCGAAGAAGTCTTCGCCTGTCGCCAACGGCACCTCGCGGACATTGGCTCCGGTAAACAGCGGTCCGTATATATGGATGGGGTAGGAAGGCGCTGGAACTAAGCACGCGTCGCCGGGCGCGAGCAACGTCCACATCAGATGAGAAAAACCTTCCTTTGCGCCGATCGTATTAATTATTTCCGTTTCAGGGTCTAGCGAGACATCCCATTGGCGTGCGTACAGGTCGGCCACTGCTTGGCGAAGTTTGGGAATTCCTCGACTAGCCGAATACCGATGGTTGCGGTCATTCTCGGCCGCTTCACTCAGTTTCTCAACCGCAGCTCGCGGAGAAGGTATGTCGGGATTTCCAAATCCCAGATCGATCACGTCGACCCCTGCCCGGCGCCTCTCGATTTTCAAGGTATCGATAATCGTAAATACATAGGGCGGCAAGTCACTTATGCGTCTGAACTCCACGATGATTGAGAGTACCGAGCGCTAGGGCGTCAATCGGAACACCTAGCTCAAAATTTCTGTAATTTCACGAGCAAGACTGCGGGACAAATCCCGTGGACTCGAGCTCGTAGACAGGAAATCAGCTAATGCTCTAGTTGCGCCTGGAGATCGTCAAGAGCAGCGTGAGCGATTCGTCCTTCGGCACGACGTTTCACAAAACCTGGGAGCGGAACAGCAAGTTCAAGGGCGAGTTCGTAGACGACTTCGGTCTGCCTGGGCTCATCACGCACGCTCTCAAAGCTATAGCTGCCATCAAGGCGTTTAACAATGTCGCCGGTCACCAGTTCCCAGCGAATTGCTGAGGGAGCGTCAGAGTGGTCATATGCAAGCGAATACCTAGCGCTCCTACCCATGGCCGCGACTCGAAACGTGGCCTCCGTAACCCGGCCCTCGTCGTCTCGATTTTCTATAGCTACCTCTTTGAGGTCGCTTACCCAAGTTCCGTAGCCTTCGATGTCAGACACGAGCGCATGACAGTCTTTCAGTTCAGCATTGATGACACGAGAGACGCTCAGCTTGTCGATCATCAGTGGCCTCCCATCTTCGCACTTCCTTCATTCTGCCACGCTGAAGCTCTCAGACGGAGTCGGAGGTGCGAGGCGGGAATGACCCGTATCGGCCTGCCCATACACTGGCCAGTCCAAAAACGAACGTAGGCGCCAAAATCGCAAATGCTATCTCCGTATAAATCCGCAACCCGGACGCAACGAGTGCCGCTGTTAACTGAGCAAGAACAGAGGTAATCAAAACTTTACGGACAACCGGCGGCGAGGATCCCTGAAGAAGAAACAGTCCGGCGACACTTATCTCTTCGGCCCGGCTTCGTCTTATTCCTAATGCGAAAGCGATCGCGAGAAGTAATACTCCAAGACCGAACATTACGACGGAGACGATAACCACAGCTACTCCAAAGAGGTCCAGCCGAACGACTCCTGCCAAAAGAACCAGAAGAAAGACAGCCGTCGATTGCCAAGCGGCAGCGATGAGGCGCTTACCCTTGATAGCGCTCTGGGCTGGCCCATCGTCATTCACGACAACGCCCTCTCTAGGCGTTGCGCTAAAAGATCATAAGACAGCTCGCTTGTCACGCGATTCCGACTCGCTTTCGCCATCCGATCAGCGACGTCCGGGTTCCCCAGGATCGAGCGGAGGGCCTCGGCCACGTTGTCAGAGTTATTTGGTTGCTCAAGCACGAGACCGCTCACCCCATTGGTGACTGCCTCGTGGGCCCCACCGGAGAGTCCCGCTACCTGCGGCACTCCGCATGCGGCTGCTTCTAGAAACACGATGCCGAAGCCTTCTTGTTCAAGACCACCCCAACGATTCCGGCACGGCATCGAGAAAACATCCGCTATCCCAAAAACTGTTGAAAGGTCGGACTCGCTGACGCGGCCGAGAAACTTGACTGGGAAATCCAACTTCCGCGCGATTCGCGCTAGTCGCTTTGCGTCACGTCCCGAGCCTGCGATGGCAAGTTGGATGCCGGGGAACTCGTCTCGCAGACTGGCGACCGCTTCAATGGTGCGGTCGAACCCCTTTCGAGGAACAAGGCGACTGAGGCTGAGAACTAGGGGACCTTGTTCCAAGCCAAACCGAAGGCGATGCGTTCGTTGCTCGTTGGTATCTAGAGGAGAAAATCGGACCGCGTCGACACCTGGGGGTACTTCAATTGTTTTTATCGCTCGACCAGCGGACTTAGAAGCCTCGAGAGCTGGGTAGCCGCCAGCAGAAATAATGAATTCTGCTCCCCGGAGAACGCGGCCCAACAAATTACGAGCCAGCGGTAAACGTCGCGGAACAGTGACTTCTGCTCCATGAACGACCACCGCGTAGGGCAAGCCGAGCGACGGACCTAAATGACCTAAGGGCAAAGCTGGGTCCAATATCACTAGTTCAGCGTCGATGTCCTGGGCAAGGTTTCGGATCCGGGAAGCTAACGCTCTAGTTGGAAGTAGCACTTTGCTTCGGTCACGAACAATGCGGTGATGTTGCTCCGAGTCAAAAGACATAGATGATGGGTTTTCGGGTGTGAGAACCGTGACCCTGTCTCCGGGAAGACGGCGCCACAACTCCCAGAGATAATTCTGAATCCCACCCACTTTGGGTGGATAATCATTAGTGACCAGTAGGTGACGCTTCATTGAATATCCAGTGCAGGTGAAATTTTCCAAGCCGCCAATTCTGAGGCGACCCACCCATCGGGGTCATCCCGAAGGAGAGCGTCACTCGACCTGGTTTCAACGAGGTCTGTTTTACCCAACCGACACGCAGCCCATATCGCGTGACTTCGAACCAGCGGCGAGGGCGAATCAAGAGACGCTTCTATGACGCGATCGACATCTGGGTCACTCGGGTTTCCGACGTTGCCCAACACCACGAGCGCGTTCCGGCGCAGATATTCGGGACGACGCCTCGGGATATACCAATGTCCATACTTTGCCATCAGTTTTTCATCAGAACTGTCAAGCAGTTCGACAAGATCGACGTCTGATTCTCTTTGCGGTGCTGTTATGGCAACCGGTTGCGGCTCTTCATTTTTAGGACATACGACCTGACAATCATCACAACCATAAAGACGATTTCCAAGCGCGATTCGATGATGCCGAGGAAAGATTCCTTTGGCCTGAAGAAGCCACGCTAGACACCGGTTCGCGTCCAGCACTCCGAAGTTGTCGATAGCACCCGTAGGGCATTCAACGCTGCAGCGACTACAGGCACCGCACTCGTCCACAACTCTAAGTGAATCTTCTTGAATCACTGCGTCTGTGACAACAGAACCTAGGACTGTCCATGAGCCAAGCTGTGGATGTATAAGCATGGTGTTGCGTCCTAGCCATCCAAGGCCAGACTTGCTGGCAACCGCTCGGTCCGCAAGCCTGTTGTCATCCATCACCACCTCAGCGTGTGCCCCAAAAGTTTCAAGATGAGCGGCGATCGCCTCCAAACCTTCTCGCAGCAACCCGTATTCGTCGGATGACACATATGCGGCCACGGACCCAACGGCGCGAGATCTTTGGTTGTGAGCGGCTTGACGCGTTTGCTGGGCCATCGCCGATGGGGGTTGGTAACGACGGATGCCCACAAGGACACTCCGCGCTCCTTCGAACAATTGTGAGGGGTCCGTTGCTCGCTCTGCATTCCCGTACGTAAAAGTCATACCGGCATGAAGCCCACGGGCTTTTCTCTCTTCAATGGCTTGGCGAGCGTCAACGATTGGTTCGACACCGGTGACCGCCAAGTCATCTAGGCCAGTGTTCATTCCGATTTTTTTCAACTCTTCAAGAGTGGGACCCTCTGCCACAAGATGTTCAGACATAAATCCATCACCGCATCGCTGACGCTATTTAGAACTACGTCTTGGAAAAGTTACCGTCCAGATTCGCATTCGACAGACTTGCGCAGCTTCAAGCTCGGCACCAGACCGGCTTCACCAAGCGCGCGTAAGGCTCTGACCTCAGATAATTCGACTACCACCGAGCTATCTTCAGACCTGCACAGGTAGGTGACCAAACAGTCATTGCATACGTCAGTGGCGATTAGGTCGCACGTATCACAATCGATGAGTATCGAGTCTGAGGTAGCAGACACGCTCGTTTGGAAGTCGCCGGTAATGCCATCGTTAATCATTAGCCCTGCCCTGTCGCTCGTTATTAAGGCAAGCTAAAACAGGGGAGGGACAGCTACCGCTCATAAGGCCTACCGACTGCTACGCGACAGGTACTCTTCACTCCGAGGTTAAAAATGTTCGGCGACAACGCAGACATTTGGGTGGGTCGACAATATGGCCCGTACAGCATTACCGAACTCCTGGGCCGTGGAACTGTCGCCCACGTGTACCGCGCTGGATTGCGCGATGGCAGCGAAGTCGCACTCAAGGTTCTAACCCCTTTTGCGGAAGCTCGAGGAGAAATTCGCGGCTTGTTCGAGCAAGAGTACGAACTGATGGCTCGCATAGAACATCCCAACGTTTTGAGGGTGATGCAGGCTGGTGTCATCGCTGGTACTCACTACATAGAGATTGAGCCCATCAACGGTGAGACCGTTTGGGATCACGTTCAGTCCCAAAAGGCAATCGACCTGGGCGATGCAATCGCGATAATCCAGCAAATGTGTTCAGCGCTCGATCACGTACACGAACATCGCATCGTGCACCGCGATGTCAAGCCATCGAACATTATGTTGGACGAGAAACACAACCGTGCCGTCCTTTTCGATTTTGGCCTAGCTCACGACCTAGACGGCCCGGGGCCACCCGAAGGTCGAGTTTTTGGATCTCCAATGTTTCTCGCTCCAGAACAGGCCCTCGGGAATTTGGTCGACGGACGAACCGACCTTTACAGCCTGGGGGTGACCCTCTACCGGCTGGTAGTGGGAGCTGCTCCTTTCTACGGTGAGCGCAACGAACTTCTACACGCACACGTGAAGCTCCCTCCGCCTCACCCTCGCGATGCCGGCGTGGCAGATGATTTGGCCGAGATCATCATGCGAGCAATGTCGAAGGACCCTGAGGATCGATTTCAGAGCGGAGCAGATTTTGCGGCTGCGTTGGCAACTATAGAAATGCCGATGCCTACTGCTCGAAAGCGCCGACTTTTGAAGCGGATAGCCGGCCGATCCTGAACCTCGAAGCGGCACTGAAGACAGAACACCGATATCGAACACTTGTTCGCTATATTCGTGTAGGTGTTTCAGCAATCACTAGATGACCTCGGCACTCCCCTTTACGAGGTTACGTTTTGTGTGCTCGATTTCGAAACAACAGGCGGCCGTCGCGATAGCGACATGATCACTGAGGTTGGGGCCGTCAAATATAGGTGCGGCGAACAACTAGGGACCTTTCAGACGCTTGTCGACCCGGGAAGAGCCATACCACCTCAAATCACGGTACTCACCGGGATCACCAGCGCGATGGTTTACCGTGCTCCGAAAATCGGACATGTCCTTCCAACTCTTTTGGAATTCATTGGAAATTCAGTCATCGTCGGACATAACGTCGGATTCGACCTCGCCTTTTTAAATGCTGCCCTGCAACGCTCAGGCAGAGATCGTTGGGGGGGCTCCCACGTAGACACTCTCTCGTTGGCTCGTCGTTTGATTCGAGATGAAGTTCCCAACCACAAACTCGGCACCTTGGCGAAATATTTTCGGCTAGTTCACCAGCCAAGTCATCGCGCCCTCGATGATGCGCAAGCAACAGCCGATCTACTTCACCTTCTTCTGGAGCGGGCATCTGCCTTAGGGGTGATGGGGCTTGATGACCTCCAGGAGCTGCCCAAAATTCAACGCCATCCTCACGCAACAAAGCTGCGTCTCACCGAAAACCTTCCCCGTTCCCCGGGGGTATACCGCTTTATCGACAAACGAGGAGAGGTGCTGTACGTCGGCAAAGCAACAAACCTTCGAGCGCGCGTTCGGTCCTACTTCTCTAGCGACCGGCGACGAAAAGTCGACCAACTACTCCGCGAAACTCAGCGGATTGACTACACGTTGTGTCGCGCTCCACTACAAGCCGAAGTACTGGAAGTTCGTCTCATCCATCAGCTTCGGCCACGCTTCAATCGGCGCTCAAAAAATTGGCCGAAATACGCTTATATAAAACTGACGCTCGGAGAGCGTTTCCCTCGGCTTTCTATCGTCAGCGAATGCCGTGACGACGGAGCGTTCTACCTTGGACCGGTCTCATCTCGCCGGATAGCGAGAGACATCGTCGACGCCATAGAAAGCGTGATGCCTTTGCGGCGCTGCACTCAGCGCGTTACTCGCCGAAATATTGCGGGGTCATGCGTTGCTGCGCAAATTGGGGCGAGTGTTTGTCCATGTTCTGGGGAGGTAAGCGAAGAGTCCTACAGCACGATCGTCCAAGATGCTCTAGCTGCTCTGAACAACCAACCCGAACGACTCCTTGAACCTCTTAGAGATCGAATGATTGACCTTGCCTGCCAGCAGCGTTTCGAGGAGGCCGCAGAAATGCGCCGACGCGCATCGGCTTTGTCAACTGCGCTTCGGCGCAAGTATCAGCTAGACAGCATCCGTTCCACTGGGCGTCTAGTGGTGGAACTGCCCGGGGTCGGAGTGACCATGCTTGAGCGCGGTCGCCTCGCCGAAGAGTGGAGCGAACACGAGGCAAGCGATGTCCCCCATTGTCGCCCAACAGACGTCGCTCACAAAGACGAGGTCGACGAATTGTGGTGCGTCGCCAACTGGCTAAACACGCAGGCGGACAAGTTGCGTCTTGTGCATTGTGACCAGCCTTTGTCATCTCGATATCCCTATCTTGATGACTTTCAAGTGCGCAATAACCACACGGCGAGGCAATCTTCCTGAGTCATCAAGTGTTCGGGCGACGGTCCAGAAACGTCACACCATGTCCGTACCTCTCAATGAGTTCTAGTTCGTCAACCCCGTAAACCATGGTCCAACGTCGATCGTTGCTTTCGAATTTTACGGCAGCCATAACAAACCGATTTCCCGGTTGGATGGCCACCACCGTGCCAGCCTCGCCTACCAAATGCCGGCGACTCTCATCCGATGTGGCAGCTAAACGGACAACGTCCCCGACCCCAAAGGGTAGAGATTGTCCTATAACCATAATTAACCGGCAATTTCGTTACTTAGGTCGATCACAGCGGTGATTTGGGTTGCAGCACGCCCATTGGTCATTGCTTCTTTGGCTGCATCTACACCGGATGCAAAATCATCGACAACTCCAGCTACAAGAAGGCCCGCCGCTGCGTTGACGGCGACGATATCGGCTCGTGGCCCTGTGTCGCTGCCCGAAAAGAGTTCGTGCATGATCCGCACATTTTCTTCAGGGCTTCCTCCCTGAATTTCTGCTCTGTTAACTCGACGAATCCCGACTGATTCGGGATCAAATAGAGTGTCGCCCACCACCTCGCCGTCACGAACCTCGTAAATACGTGTCAAGTCGGTAGTGGTGATTTCGTCGAGGCGGTCACCTCCATGTACGACTAATGCGTGTTCGCTGCCTCGTGCAGCGAGGACCCCCGCAAGTCTAGGTGCCATCGTAGGGTCGCTAACTCCCACGACTTGCCTGCGCACACCTCCCGGGTGTGAGAGCGGACCGAGAAAATTGAATGTCGTTGGAACGCCAAGTTCAGAGCGAACCGGACCTACGAATCTCATCGCTGGATGAAATGTCTTGGCGAAAGCGAAACCAAGATCGACCTCTTCAACGCAACGAGCGACCCCTTCTCCCTCGAGTTCGATAGCAAGACCCAATGCAGTCAATGTGTCGAACGATCCGCTACTCGACGATGCGGCTACCGAGCCGTGTTTACACACGACAGCCCCAGCGGCTGACGCAACGAAACATGCCATCGTCGAAACACTCAACGCGTGTTTTCGACGAGATGGGGCTCCCCCGCTTCCCACTATGTCGATCGTTCCAGCAGGAAGATCCAAGGGTGCTGCAGCGTCCATCATCGCTTCAACGAGACCGGTGAGTTCCAATACCGAGCCTCCCTTCATCCCCAATGCAACGATGAAACCTGCTACCTGCGCATCAGAAGCTTCACCTCGGAGTATCGAACCAAGAGCCGCTCGAGAGGCGGCTGGTGTCAAGTCGACTCCAGCAACTAAGTCGCTGAGAACACCGGGCCAACCGCCGTGCGCATCTAACGTCTCATCGACCTCTACGGCCTTATTGTCCTTGATCACTATTTGGACTCTATCGTCCAGAGGATTCTTCAGTTTCGCGGACCGAGTTCACGTTGGGAACGCTGTCGAGCTGCGGCGCGCCGGCGCCGGCGGATAATGCTCCGCCGTTCGCGTTGAGTGGCTCCACCCCAGACGCCATCTTTTTCTCGCACTGTGATCGCATACTCCAGGCATGGTTGCGCCACGGGACAGTGTCCACAAATCTTCTTCGCTATGTCAGCGTCGTCGTTCTCATCTTCTGGAAAAAAAACGGAAGCATCAATTCCGCGACATGCTGCTACTTGTTGCCATCCCTTCGATCCTGGAACGAACGAAAGTGGGCTCTGCCGGGCCTCGCTGATCGCGGGGGTGCGATTCAAATGCAAGACTGGGGTAGGGGCTGGTTCGCTGATGCTCATCTCAATCAGGATTCTTTCCCATCTGCCCTCGGGTTGTCCAGGCTAATTAAGCGTTCGCTCACTTAATAGAAGGAAAAACGCATTGCGGAGAGATTTTTTGTTCTTCGGTCAGCGAATAAACCGCAATTCGTGGCTGCCTGGTGCCTTTTTCTCACTTTCCGTGGTCTTGATTGTTGGTTTAGTGATCGGGAGCTTCGTAGACGAGAACAGCGAGAGTTCTCTTTTGGTAACAGCTGCGCTTTCCGTTGGCTTGATACTCGGCGGGTTCATCGCAGCATGGCGAGCACCGCGAGCACACATTGCCCACGGCATGCTCACCGCTAGCCCGGCATTGATGTTCGCAGTAGTAGCCCAATGCATCAGGCTGGCGCGTGGAGTACGTTCGGTGACTTGGTTGAGTGTGATCTTCATCTGTTTGCTGGCGGTGTCTCTCGCCACTCTCGGCGGAGTCCTTGGCGGCCGCTGGGCTCCAAGGCGCGGATCATTGTTTGAGTAAACACAAGCTTTCCGCGTCAGGTCCCACAGGCGGCGATACAGTGAGACTGGCGGTGAGTTGGCTGGGTGACCGCAGTTCGTCTCGCCTTCAGAGATGAGGCAAATTGAGGAAGGTCGGGACTCCGCAGGGCAGGGCGCTGGCAGATAACCAGGCGTCGCGAGACGACGGAAAGTGCAGCAGAGAATAGACCGCCGATGGACTAGTTCCGCTAGTCACAGGCAAGGCTGAAACGGTGCGGTAAGAGCGCACCAGCGTGCAAGGTGACTTGCGCGGCTTGTAAACCCCACCCGGAGCAAGGTCAAGCAGGAATCAGGTGGCCCGCCTTAAGATTCCGGGTAGACCGCTGAGATGGATGGTCACCCACGTGACTTTCGTCACTGGACAGAATCCCGCCTACAGGCCGACTCACCGCCACGAACAACCAGACTCTTTGCAGTTGAACCTGGGGCTCCAAGTACCCTCAATCGGTGTGGCTGAAAATTTTCTGGGCGTCGATTGGGTCGAAGCTCTTGATCTGGGCGCCGTAACTGTTCTCACTGGCGCTGATCGGGGCAAATACCCGCACGGGAATTCGTTATTAGTACAGGGAACACACCAAAACGTTCTCATCGATCCCTCTTTAACTGTGGCGGAGCGAGGGCTGTCTTTCCCGGTCGATCACGCTCTTTTGTCCCACGTCCATGAAGATCATTTACCTGGTCTGAGTCAATTGCCAGGAGTACCGGTCCACTGCCACGAGGCAGATGCGATTGGACTCGCCTCACTAGATGGCTTGATGACCATGTATGGAATGCCCTCCGACATGGAGAAGGAGTTCCGTCAAGAAATCCTTGATGACTTTTATTATGCACCGCAACTTGAATTCTCGACGTTTTCCGACTCCGAGGTCTTCGATCTCGGCGGAGTCGAAATTGAAGTAGTTCATACTCCCGGACATACCAGAGGGCATTGCGTCTTCGTGATTCCTCAAGCTCG
>DCYM01000208.1 GCA_002331465.1 Candidatus Neomicrothrix sp. UBA2110
GATGGGTTCACCCCCCTGATTCTCGCGTCTCAATGGGCTCCCACGTTGCGCCTTGGGATAGCGATCATTCCGGCGTACACGAGGGGACCTGCGCTGTTGGCGCAACATATTGCTTCTATATGTGAGGCTGCCCCGGGGCGTTTCGTGATGGGAATAGGCTCGTCATCGAATGTCATCGTCGAAAATTGGAATGGGATTCCCTTCGAAGAGCCCTACAAACGAACCCGCGACGTCGCTCGTTTTTTGCGGAGGGCTTTAACTGGAGAGAAAGTTTCAGAAAAATACGATGGGTTCGAAGTGAACGGTTTTACTCTCCGTCGAGTGCCTCAAGAACAGCCGCCCATTCTTATAGCCGCTCTTCGGCCGGGGATGCTACGACTGGCTGGAAGGGAAGGCGATGGTGCCATAATTAATTGGCTATCGGCGGAAGACGTCGCGACAGTGAAGCCCTACGTTGAAGAAGGGGGCGCCCAGAAAGAAATCGTCGCGCGTATTTTCTGTTGCCCGAATCCTGATGCGGAGGTTGTTCGCGCAGGGGCAAAACGAGCCATCGCCGCTTATTTGAATGTCCCGGTATACGCAGATTTTCATCGTTGGCTTGGCCGCTCCGAAGATCTCGAAGGAATGTGGACCTATTGGGCGGCCGGCGATCGCAAGGCAGCTCTGGATGCCATTCCGGACCGAGTTGTCGACGAGTTAATCGTGCACGGCGCCCCCGAACAATGTCGTGAGCACATTGATCGGTACCACGCCATGGGCGTAACGACGTCAGCCATATCGATTATGCCTTTTGGAGGCATAGATCCAGTTGAGGCTGCTAGAGATCTAGCTCCAGCAGCACGTTGAGATACTTCACCTGAATGCAAAATAATCTGAAAAAGGAGACGGCATGGAGCTAGAGACCATCGACTACGAAGTGAGGGACGGAGTAGGACACGTTCGGCTTGCTCGACCTGCTGGCGCAAACGCGGTGAACCCTCAGTTCTCTCGCGACTTACGTGACGTGATGCTCGAGATCGAATGGGACGACGCCGTAAAGGCTGTTTCAGTTACGGCAGAGGGAAAAATCTTTTGCGCTGGCGGAGACCTAAAGGAATTTAATGAAGCGGGAGCGGGTCTACCCAAACTTACGAGTCGGATGCTCATCGACTTTCACGGCGGCATATACAAAATGAACCGTATGCCGAAGCCTTTCGTGGCCGGCGTGAACGGCGCCGCAGGGGGAGCTGGGCTCTCGATCGTGAGTGCATTCGACCTAGTCGTCGCTGGTGAGTCCTCGAAATTCACGATGGCATACACGAGAGCTGGCGTCACTCCTGATGGCACGTCCACTTATTTCGTCGCTCGCCATATTGGAGTTAGGCGAATGTTGGATCTCACTCTTACCAATCGCGTGCTTTCTGCCGAAGAGGCTGAAGCTTGGGGCTTAGTGAATCGAGTAGTGCCAGATGACGAGGTCGATACCGTGACCGCCGAACTCGCACAATCGTTAGCTGATGGCCCTAGTTGGGCGCTTGGTCATGCAAAACAGATCGTTTACGCAGGTTTTGATAGCCCCCTCGAACAAGCAGGCGAGCTCGAAGGAGTGACCATCGCCGCCGCTATGGGAACCCACGATGGTCGGGAAGGCATAGCGGCCTTCGTGGAGAAGCGCCCTCCGAACTTCATCGGCGAATAGTGCCGCTTGTGGCTTAACTTCTTTGGTTGGCGGCGCTGATCCACCGGTCAACCAAAAATCCGCCGAGCGGGAGCGCTCCGAGAGCCATCGCCGCCAACGCGCGATACAAGGTCCAACTCATACGCGAAAACCATCGGAAGAGCGCCGCCACGTATACCAAGTAAAGAACGCCATGTATGGGGCCTACAAGGGTCACACCTGTTTCATAAGACGCCCCGTATTTCAATACGGTCGCGACGAGCAGGAGTAGATAACTAGCCGCCTCTAGTCGCGACACCAGATGCAAAATTCGATACATGGACACAGTTTTGCGTACCGTGCCTGTTGTGGCACCGCTTGTGGGTATTACTGGTCGAACTTCTTTGGGAGCTGTTCTTGCTTCCGGAGCCCCTCATCTCTCCGATAGTCCGGTGGATTGGTTCTTTGGTGAGTATGCGCGTCGGGTTCGCGAAGCTGGCGGTTTACCTATGGAGTTACCGACGATTGATGACCCGGTTGCTTTTGTTGATCGGCTTGATGCCCTAGTGCTCACTGGAGGCGGTGACGTAGATCCTGAACGCTGGAAAGGGCCTAGCGATAGTTCAGTCATGGTTTCGGTGGAGCGCGACGCATTCGAATTCGCATTGCTTGAGGCTGCGCTGGAAGCCGGGGTACCTGTTTTGGGTATCTGCCGCGGCCTCCAAGTCATCAATGTGCTTTTGGGGGGCACCCTGGTGCCTCATCTCGGATCGGCGGAAGGTGATGGTCACTCGAAGCGAACTCGAGATCGTACCGAGCGTCACCATCGCGTCGACTGCGACCCCGGCAGTATGTTGCACCACCTATATGGGCCAACAATGATGGTCAACTCGTTCCACCATCAAGCTGTCGACAAGCCTGGGGCAGCGCTAGATATAACAGCGCGATCTGAGGATGGAACGGTCGAGGGAGTCGAACATGAGAGCGGCAAGGTGCTTGGCGTCCAATGGCACCCGGAAATGTTGGCTGAGCTTGAGCCGGTCTTCGGTTGGCTTGTTGGCGCTGCTAGTGAATGAGTAGAACTGTCAACCAGGTCACACAACACCGCGTTCTCGGAGCATCTCAATCTCAGACGGGTTGAGATCGAGAAACTCGCCGTATACGGCTTCGTTGTCCTCGCCGACGGCGTGGAAGAGGTCCAGTTGACGCAGCGTTGAACCGTGGAAACGAAGAGGGCTGTGTGGGAGAGGTATCTCTCCGAGGGTGGGATGGTTAACCCATTGTAAGAATTGTCGTTCAATTAGGTGCGCATCTTTGACGACTTCGTCTACGGCTCGAACTATGGCGATGGGAACTCCAGCTGCTGCGAATGACGAAGCGACGTCTTCTTTTGACCTTTGGTGAGTCCACTCTTCAACAAGTTCATCAACAACACCCATGTGTTGGGCACGGTCGGTGTTGTGACGAAACCGGGGATCTTCTAGTAGGTCTGTTCTGTCGATTACTTCAAGGACTGAGCGCCAGTGTCGATTGGTGACAGAAATTAAGGCGACGTGGCCGTTAGAACATTGGTACACGTCATAGGGGGCCACACCCATGGCCGCATGTTTGTTTCCGGTTCGAGGAGCTGTCCCCGTCTGGTGCCATGAAAGCATGTTTGAACAAAGGGTGTGATAAGCCGCTTCGGCCATCGACGTTTCAACTAACCGACCCTCTCCCGTTCGTTCGACATCTAACAGTGCGGTGACGATTGCTCCATAGAGATGAGCGCCGCCCAAGAAATCAACGAACGCTACGCCGGCTTTAACAGGCGGCTGGTCGGGGTGTCCAGTGACGCTCATGGGCCCCATGTGAGCTTGCACCGTTATGTCCATGGCAGTTTGAGCTGAGTCGGGACCACTTAGCCCGAACCCAGATGCATGGGCAAAAACCAGTCTCGGGTTGACCTTCCAGAGTGACTCAGCATCAATATGCAGCTTCTCAGGAACTCCTGGGGCGTAGTTGACGAGAACGACGTCCGCTGCCTGTACTAAGCCGAGGAACATTTCGTGCCCCTGGGTGGACTTGAGGTCTAGCGTGACTGCCTCTTTAGAAGAGTTCAATGCTGCATAGGGGAGAGAATCACCTCTTGCCCTCAATGGTTCCCCTCGAGTCTGCTCAACTTTGATGACGCGGGCTCCCGCCATCGCGAGGAGAAAGCCGGCATATGGCCCTTGATATATCTGCCCTAAGTCGAGGACGGTGACTCCGTGCAGCGGGAGGGAGCGATCGTTGGCATTCACTTGAAACTGCCACCGAGAATGTCTCGGGCCATGATTAGTCGTTGAACTTCGCTAGGACCTTCACCAATTCGCCGGATTCGTAGCTCGCGGTACCAACGCTCAAGGGGCAAATCTTTCGTGACTCCAACCCCACCGTGGATTTGAATGCATCTATCAACAACGCGGCTACTCGCCTCGCTTGCGATGAGCTTCGCCATAGCGGCTTCGGTGCGGAAACGGTCTCCACTATCTGCCTTTTGTGCCGCTGCTAAGACGCAATATCGGGCGTGACGGATATCGATCTCGTTGTCGACGATCATCCATTGGATTGCTTGCTTCTCGGCTAGTACGGAGCCGAATGCGGTGCGATTTTTTGCCCAGTCAATTGCCATTTCTTGGGCACGAATCGCGGGCCCGATACAGCCGGCGGCATAAGGAATTCGCTGGCGGCTCAGCCGATCATTTGCGATGGCAAAACCTCCGTTTACTTCTCCAAGAATATTTTCTTGAGGAACTCGTAATTCTTCGAACTGTAACTCGGTCGCGTAATGGGTGGCCCGCAAGGTATGGACCACTCGACGAACGTGGAAGCCCGGAGTGTCGGTATCAATAATAAAAGCGGTGACTCCATTGCGTCCCGGGTCGTCAGATGTGCGTGCAAACACGAGTGCGTAATCGGCTTTGTCTGCGCCGGAAATATAGAGCTTTGAGCCGTTAAGGACCCACTCATCGCCATCCTGAATGCCTCGGGTTTGAATCGCGCGAGCGGGATCCGAACCTCCCGAGGGCTCGGTGAGAGCAAAGCAACCCTTCTTCTCGCCCCGAAGCGTCGGGTAGAGCCACCGCTCTTTTTGGCTATCGGTAGCTTCATATAGCTGAGCGAGGCCTGCTCCACCGAAGACTCCGTAACACGGGTTGTACAAACCGGCCCGGTGCTGAGACATTTCTATGGCCATCAACGCGCGCGTCGTGGTGTCGAGACCTGGACCGCCGTATTCCTCAGGAATGTCGAGCCCGTAGAAGCCCATCGACCGAGTCATCGTGATAAGTCGGTCCTGGTCATCTGGAGCTAGCGAACCCGCGTCGGGATCAAGCTCATCTTCTAACGGGACGATCTCGGTTTGGACAAAACGCCTCGTCGTGTCGACGATCATTTGCTGTTCTTCGTTAAGGCTGAAATCCATCTCGGTCTCTCAGTTGGGGGATAATCGGCCTACTCGGCCCTCTTCATCTCTTTGATGGTCAGGGAGTTGGCCGTGGTCATGTAGATGCAGCATCAAAAGTTCGTCCCAGCGACTCCGGTAGTTCGAAGTGAATTCGTATCGAAAGAGCGTGGCTTTTTTGCCGTGTAACTGGATTTCGTGTTCGAGAGCACTTCGTATACCGAAAGGATGTTTCGCGCCGGCATAACCCACTGACAAAACATTGCCGTCGCTATCTGCGACCTGGTACACGCCTAGCTGGGCTTGTAAAGATGACACGGAGTCGCTGTCGAGGCGCTCCCAAGGTTTGTCGAGTCGTATGCCCATTTCAACCCTGGTTGCAGAGTAGTTGTGGTATTCCCTGGCCCATTAGATCCTCAAAGTTCGTTCGAAAAAACCGATCCTGTGCCTCCACCGAAAGAGTTTTGACCTCTGTGTCGAAACGTCGCAGGGGATTTCGGCCACCTTCGACGTGGGGGAAATCTGAACTGAACATACAAATCTCCTCTCCGGTGTTTTCGATAATCCATTTAGTTGGTTCGGTCGGGAAAGGGGTGACTCTTACTTGTCGCCGTATGTAATCAGAAGGCCGCAAACTAAGATTTTTCAACCGGTCTTCATGCCGTTCAAAGGCGTCGAACGCTGCCTCGAGTTGGCGCATAAACGAAGGCACCCAAGCTGCGCCAAGCTCGATCACGCCGATTTTCAGTTCGGGAAATCGTTCCAAGACGCCATCGAAAACCAACATAGAGAGTGCCTGAATAGGCGGCGAGGAGATCGCCATATAAGACACTGATCGGAAGTTCTCGCCTCCACCATGAAAGTCTGGCTCAGGTGGTTGACCGTTGTTGCGGTGCTGGGAGGGCATCACCAATTCCGGCGTTGCTACGTGCATCACGACCGGCACACCTGCCTCTTGAGCTTGAGCCCAGACGTTGTCGAAAGCGACGTGGCTGTGAGCATGATTCTTCGGCATGCGGTTCGGTATCAAGAGAGCAGAAGTGCCCTCCTCAATTGCCTCTTTGGCGCAGGGAGCTGCTCGATCCAGATCCTGGAGTGGAATGTAGGCAACCGGAAGAAGGCGAGGATCATCGCTACAAAAAGATGTTTGCGCTCGGTTTGCTGCAGAAGCTGTTTCGTAGGTAAGTCTTGCCGGCGCATCATGCTCCATTACCTCGAGGAGGGTATTGGGCATGGTTGGGAAGATGAGTTGGCTTGCGAAACCCATGTGGTTGAGAGCCTCGCTGCGATCTGCGGCGTCCCAAGCCCCGTGGGCTCGGTAGTTTTTCCTCAGCATGATTTCTGCCTCGGCTGTCGCCCGAAATTCTGGGTCCGTCTGCAGTGATCTGCAATGATCAATTTCTCTGAAAATTGGGGTTTGTTCGGTTATAGAGAAATTTCCCCGAGCATATTCTCGAACCTCACGAGACGCGAATTCGTCAAGCCACTCGGGCGGCTCCATAGTGTGCGAATCAGCATCGTGAATAACTCGGTCTTCGACGTACGGCACGACTGGCTCCTCCACGTAGTGACCGAATCGTAGTGGTGTGGAGTATCCACGTGTCGAAAGCTAGTTGTCGTGGAGTGCTTCGTTAATGCCTTCCCACTTTGCAGGATCGAGCACTCGCATCTCGATTGCGCCAGATGTGCTGTTGCGTATCAGCAACATGCCTGACTTTCCGGATAGATCGTTGCCTTTGACCACAGAGCCGTCGGGAAGAGTGACACGACTGCCGGCTGTCACGTAGCAGCCGGCTTCCACCGTGCAGTTATCCCCAAGAGAGATCCCGATACCTGAATTTGCTCCTAAAAGACAATTTTCACCCACGGCGATGGTTTCTTTGCCGCCCCCTGACAGGGTGCCCATTATGGAGGCGCTACCTCCGATGTCGCTGTTTGCTCCCACGACCACACCGGCGCTGATACGACCTTCAACCATTGAGGGCCCCAAAGTTCCGGCATTGAAGTTACAAAAACCTTCATGCATGACCGTGGTTCCGTCTGCGAGGTGTGCTCCCAGTCTTACCCGGTCAGCATCCGCGATTCGCACACCTGATGGAATGACGTAATCGGTCATTCGAGGGAATTTGTCCAAGGAAGTGACGGAAATGCTGATGCCCCTGGAAGCAGCCTGGGCTTGAAGGTGACCCACGCGTTCGGGTAGGACGGGCCCGGCGTTCGTCCATGCGCAGTTGGTCATCAAGCCGAAGATGCCATCGAAATTTGCGCCGTGCGGACGGATCTCGCGTCGACTTAAGAGATGGAGGCGCAGATAAGCATCAGCTAGGTCGACAGCTGGCGCGTTGAGGTCCTCGATCGTCTTTTCAATCCGCTCCCCTCTGATAATGCCAAGCTGTTCGGCTAGACAAGATCTGGCGGGCTCTACTTCTTCCCCGGGATACCAGACGTCAAGTTGGGTGCCCGTCTCGACATCTATGTAGCTATGGCCAGTGGCGGTAATGCTCATGACTGTATTTTCGCAGTGCTGAGGGCAGATACCCAACCGGTTTCCATTTAATGATTGAATTCGTCGAGATTTAGACACGTCTGGACCGGTTAAACATTTCTTCTATGAATAGCGAGTTACCACTTTCAGTGGCCACGAGGTGGGTCTACGGCGTAGGTTCTCGGCTATGAAGACATCTGTCTGCGAAATGCTTGGCGTGGATGTTCCTATCCTCGCGTTTACTCACTGTCGAGATGTGGTTGCTGCTGTTACGAAGGCGGGCGGCTTTGGGGTGCTCGGTGCCGCAGGGCACACACCAGAGCAGCTCGACATCGATTTGCAGTGGATCCAAGATGAGGTCGGCGAGAAACCGTTCGGCGTCGACATTATCGTTCCCGCGAAATATGAGGGTTCGTCGGAAGGTGGGAAATCCTTACGTGATTTGACTGAGATGATTCCACAAGAACACAAAGATTTCGTCGAGGACATGATGGAACGCTATGCCGTTCCACCTTTACCGAAAAATGATGATCAGGAGGGTCTCAGAGGCTTACCTGTCGATTCGGAACCGCCGATGACATACGCCCAAGCGGTGCCTCTCATGGACGTCGCTTTTTCACATCCAATTAAACTCATCGTGAATGCTTTAGGACCGCCACCACCGGACATGATTGAGCGGGCCCATGCTGGCGGTGTCCTCGTCGGCGCGCTGGCTGGAAAGAAGTCGCATGCCGTGCGTCACGTTGCGTCTGGCGTTGACATCATCATTGCCCAAGGCCACGAAGCCGGTGGCCACACTGGAGATATCGGCACAATGGTTTTGGTGCCTGAAATCGTTGACGCAGTTGCTCCAACTCCGGTGCTCGCGGCCGGTGGAATTGGAAGCGGACGGCAAGTAGCGGCTTCGCTTGCATTGGGAGCACAAGGTGTCTGGTGTGGATCAGTTTGGCTCACTACTCAGGAAGCTGAAACTCACCCCGTTGTCAAAGAGAAGTTCTTAGCAGCGACCTCCTCAGACACTTTGCGCTCTAGGTCACGGACCGGTAAACCCGCTCGCCAGCTCCGTTCAGCTTGGACAGATGAGTGGGAGGGAGAATCTTCACCCGGCACTTTGCCAATGCCGCTCCAACCGATGTTGATTGCTCAGTCGAGCCGAAGAGTCGACCGTGCAGCGATGAATCCTGAGAACCGAGGCGCTGTGGAACTCGCGAACTATTTCGTGGGTCAGATAGTGGGATCCATGAATGAGTCGATTTCTGCAACCCGCGTAGTTGAGGACATGATTACCGAATACCTCGACGTAATGGATCGCTTCGAGCAACTCAACACGTGAGTCGCTCTCGAATCACTCGCGTGCCTGATACCGGGGACGCCGAAGGTTAGGGGGACCATATGGAGAAAATGAACGAACGCGTGGCGGTGGTGACCGGTGCCGGATCAGGAATTGGTAAAGCGCTCGCCCTCGCCTTTGCCAGTGAGGGAGCCAAAGTTGTACTCGCAGATGTTGAGGAGGAGGCACTTCAAGCAGCACGACTAGAAGTGGAGGCACTCGGAGTACCTGCGCTTGCAGTGAAAACAGATGTCACGAACTCCGACTCCGTTGCCGCATTATGCGCCATGACGCTTGAAACTTTTGGTGGCGTCAACATTCTTTGTAACAACGCGGGAGTTGGCGGAGGAGGCCTCGTCAAGAATCTGCAATTGGTGGATTGGAAATGGGTTATTGACGTTTCCCTGTGGGGAGTCATCCACGGGCTCCACCACTTCCTGCCCCACCTGATTGAGGCTGAAGAAAGCCACGTGATGAGTACCGCATCGGTGGCAGGACTAATGGCCGTTCCAGGGCTTGCTCCCTACAATGCTGCGAAATTTGGGGTTGTGGCTGTCATGGAAACTTTGCATCACGAAATGGCCCGAGATGCGGAATCAGATGTTGGCGTTTCAGTTCTTTGTCCTGGCGTGGTCAAAACGAACATCGCGACAGCACAAAGAAATCGTCCTACGCATCTTCAGCGCGAACGGGTCAAAGCCGTGAGCGAAAGCGCCCGGGCCCCCGACGAAGCACGGATTCGCAACGCCGCAATCGCGGCCGCGTTAGAAAAGGGAATGGCCCCGGGTGATGTCGCATCTCAGGTTGTGGACGCCATGTACCAACGAAGGTTCTGGGTGTTGAGCCACCCGGAATTACTTGCCGAGGTAGAGCATCGGAACCAACAGCTAGCAAATTTGGAGAATCCGACCTTAATTTCAAGCTTCACCGATTAATCGGAGTTCATTAGCTACATCGTGAAACGCAGGTTTCTCGCTGCGTGCGCGCCAATAACTTGATCTCCGGACCAGCTGATCTGACCATCCGCAATAGCAACCTCAGGATCGATACGTCCACATGCCTGATTCATGAACGCCATTGAGTCGCAGTGGAGAGTGACCGATGGATTGCGCAACGTTTCCGTTTCGGAAGCGCGACCCTCAACAGCGACATAGATGTCGCGATTTACCGCTCCAGTGATGTCGAAATGAATTGACTGTCCTTCCGTCAAACCGATTTTCTTGCCCGCTATGTACCCGATGGACAGGTGGACTTCGTTTAACGCCATTTCCGCGGTCGGCCCACCGTTGTAGGTTTCCATGCCAAGAGGAATCCGACAGTCACGTTCGTGCATCCAAAAGTCGAACTCGCGAATCGCCATAAAGCGCCCATAAGTACCTGGGCCTACAGGTGTGATGCTGGCCATGTCGAAGTCCTCGTCGGTAGTTTCGGCCAGGTTCGCCCGTCTAACGTCGAAAGTGCTTTGCATGTGAGCAACT
>DCYM01000178.1:0-2526 GCA_002331465.1 Candidatus Neomicrothrix sp. UBA2110
CGCCTGGAGAACATGCTTTTCGGTCCGCAGGACGAAATCACAGTTATTGACTGGCAGACCGCAATGTTCACGGGAGGGGCGACTGACCTTTCGTTTTTTTTAGCCACCAACCTAGAAGTCGACCTTCGACGTTCGTTGGAGGCAGAACTTGTTTCCAACTACATCGACACACTGATCGGCCACGGTGTTGAAGCTTCTGCGACCGCACACGTCCGTGAAGATTACGAATACGCACATCTGTGGTGGATGGGAATGTTGGCTAACAACCTCTCAAACATAGAAACGCCCGACGAGCGCAGCAGAAGCCTTTTCGAGGCAATGTTGACACGGCTGTATACCGCTGCCCTCGATGTCGACAGCGGACGCTTTTGTCAGTGATTTTGTGAACTCAGGGTTCTATTCAGTCGGTTGACGCTTCCCGAATCCTTTGAAGGTGTCACCGAGGGAGGTAGCGACCGAAGCTATGTTGCTACGCCCCTTAAGCAGGCGGGGAGCTTTGGCCTGAAGGTCACTCACAGTCCAACGTCCATCGGTCGCCAAAATGTCGTCGTCCGCTAATGACCAGCCGCCGTATAGGCCGACTTCGTTGCCGCCAATATGGAAAACGCCGCCGGTAAATGGGCACCCTTCGGTCCCTAGGTAGCCCACTAGTGGGCTGATGTTGGCAGGGTCATACAAGTCAAAATCTGCCGGATCTTCAGGAGCGGCGACGACTTCTTCTAAGCCCGGCGTTTGGAGCGTCATGCGGGTTCGCGCAATGGGAGCGAGGCAATTTACTCGTACGCCATAGCGGGATAGTTCCCCCGCTGCGACGAGAGTCATCGCCGCGATGCCTGCTTTTGCGCCCGAATAGTTGAACTGGCCGAGGTTACCGAGCATCGCGCCCGACGCCGTGTTGACTACGGCTGCATCAACTTGAACGCCTGCTTTGGTTTGCTCTCTCCAATAAGCGGCAGCCCAACGAGTTGGGCAAAAGTGCCCTTTCATGTGCACATCGATGACTGCGTCCCATTCGCCCTCGGTCATGTTGACCACGACACGGTCTCTGAGAATGCCGGCATTGTTTACGAGAACATGGAGATCCCCGAAGGCTTCAATTGCGGCATTCACCATCCGTTGAGAGCCTTCCCAGTCAGTTACTGAGTCGTTGTTGGCTACAGCTTCGCCGCCCATGTCGCGTATTTCTTGAGCGGTTTCCTCAGCCGGTCCCGTGTCTTGACCCGAACCGTCCACGCCGCCGCCCAGATCGTTTACGACGATCTTCGCCCCTTCGGACGCCATTAGCAATGCATGTTCGCGTCCGATACCACGCCCGGCACCGGTGATCAGCGCTACGCGTCCGTCAAGTAAACCCATCGAGATCTCCCTATCGATCGAATGATCCAACTCTTACACAGGCCCAAGGCAGATCGCACGCCCAAAGGCGTCAATTCTTTGTCTCTTGGGTTGTCCAGCGGGAGGGTTTCGAACCGAGCCATAGCCGCTCGGGCACTGGGTGAAGGTCGTGAGCGAGCCCCAAACGTCTCAAGGTTCTAATAACGAAATGCGTAAAGTCGAGCTGGGTTGGTTTGAAACCGTGCCGCGATGTACCAGGGAAGCTGTGGTGGTTGTTGTGCCAGCCCTCACCTAATCCCATGACACCGATCAACCAGTTGTTGCGACTGTCGTCACAGGTGTTTTGGTGTCTTTTTCCCCAGCGATGACAAACCGAGTTCACTGCGAAGGTCACATGCCACAGAAGAACCGTGTTGAGAAAGAACGCCCATATAACTAATTGTGGGCCATTCGTTCCAGTCCACGGCGCGAGCCGTCCAATAGCAATTCCCGCGAAAAACAGACCAAAAGCCGTCGACAAGATCGGTGCCCATGAGTTCTGATCTAGCCAACGCAGCTCCCGATAACGGGCTAAATCTTCAACTTCGTCAAGGTGGGTTTTGTCCGCGTTGGCCCGTGTCAACCATCCATGATGAGCAATCCCGAAGCCCTCTACGCGCGGGGAGTGAATGTCTCCTTCTGCATCAGAAACCCTGTGGTGACGACGATGATGAGCGACCCACCACAAAGGTCCTCCCTGCGCAGCGCTCGCACCGAGCCAGGCACCAACGAATTGGGTCACCCGTCCGGTTTTGAACGCGTGGTGACTGAACTTGCGGTGGTAGAAGCCGGTGATCCCTACGCCACGCGCTAGATACACAAATATCGAAACTACGAAAGCAAACCAGCTGAACCCGACGGTGAGCACAAAGAGACAGGCAAGATGAACGGCGATGTAGGGGAACGTGAATTTGAGGAAACGCGTCACCGTGAGTCCGCTGTGATCCACTGAAGCAGTGGCGGCCAATGGGTCTCCTCAGCGCCTGTCCCGGGGGTAATCCCAAGAACACTGACGACCCTACAGCCTGAATCGCGTCATTCCCGATTCTCTACACACCATTACGACAATTGCCCCGAACCTGTCGGGTTGGGGCAATTACTCTGGAGCGGATGACCGGATTCGAACCGGCGACCTCAACCTTGGCAAGGTTG
>DCYM01000178.1:2838-11162 GCA_002331465.1 Candidatus Neomicrothrix sp. UBA2110
GACCTCAACCTTGGCAAGGTTGCGCTCTAGCCAACTGAGCTACATCCGCGGGAATGCGTCACTGTACCAAGCCGGAAGTCAAACTTAACAGTCCGAAATGGTTAGCTATCTGAATCCGATTTTGGTCGGAGGTCAATGGTCAAGGTGAGGACCCCATCCTCAATCGTCGCTGAAGCGTCCGCAACTATTGCGAAGTCCATGAAGTCTTGTTTCGCTTGGTCGATGAACAGACGGCGCTCCTCACCACCTACGGCGGGGAGATTGCGTTTCTGAACCGCGTTGGCTCGCTCTCGGAAGCGATCAATCATTTCCTGGGGGTTGAATCCATCTGCCATGACCTGAACCTAGCCCGGGTTCTGAGCCGTGCGTTTTGTTGTCTGCTGATGTTTGCTCAATGGATTCGGCTGGTTTCGGCAAATCGGGAGCGATATAGGGCTGGTGAGCCGGTGGCAGGGTCTTTCGCCATATCTTGATAAATGCTCCTAGAAGACAAAGGGAAATCAAGAAGAGCCCAGCTACGAGCAACCACCACTTCTGGGCTCCTGTCCCAACAGCACTTTGCGATTGCTGCGACAACAGTTGGACATGTAGCACCACAGCAGCGTAGCTACCGCTATTCAACGCTGGTGTTCAGGGCACCACCAAGTTGTTCGACCTCCTAATGAGCAACGATGTAGGTCGCTGCCATCTTTCGGGCAGATGCCCGTTTTGTGTCGTTGGCTTTGGATATCGCCCACGTGGGACCCCCCTCGCTGTGTGAGTACCTTGATTGTTCCCTTAATGGAAGTAGCGAGTAGGTCTAGTTCGCCCTCTTCGAGAGAGCGACATGATCTTCGAGGGTCAAGACCTGCTCTCCATAGGATTTCGTCGCACAATAAATTACCCAGTCCGGAGATGTGCTGTTGGTTGAGTAAACGGGCCTTGAGGGTTGCATTGCTGTTTTTCAGCGACATGCCAAGTTCTCGACGTGAGATATTGGCGGCGTCGGGGCCCAATTTTGTTTCGTCGGGTTGCAGTTCAATGCTGCCGAAGCCTCTGGGGTCGACCATTGCCAACTCGTTGCCTTCGGCGAAGTTCATGACGAACCGGATGTGGTTTCGGTGGACTTTTGGAGTTGTGTACAGCAACCGTTCAATAGGGGTTTTCCCGTCAACAATGAGGCGTCCCGTCATGCCGAATCGCAAGCCAAGAGAGCGGTCGCCTATGTCGAGTATGAGCAGCTTCCCTTTGCGTCGTACTTGGTTCAGATTCTGATTGTGGGTGGCAGATTGGAGAGCGTTGAGCCCATATGTGCCTTGTAGGTATTTGAGATTGGGCAGAGTTACTGAGGAAATGGTGCGGCCCACAGCACGTGCGGCCGATTTTCGGTACAACTCAACTTCAATCAATTCCGGCACACAATGACGGTAGTGGCCAACGCTCCTATGATCCCATCGTGGAACAACGAAGGATTGGCGAACTTGAGGTATCTGAGGTCGGCCTCGGTTGCAACAACTTCGGCACTCGAATTGATCAAGAGCGTACGGATGAGGTTTTTGCTGCTTGTTTAGATGCCGGTATAAATTTTTTCGATACCGCTGACGTGTATGGATCAGGAGCTTCCGAAGAGATGCTTGGGCGTGCCATAAAAGGGCATCGAGATCAAATCATCATTGCGACGAAATTCGGGTTGCGCGATATGGATCCTGGGTTGACTGGCGGAAGCGCCGAATGGGTCCGGCGTTCGGTTGATCGAAGTTTGCGCCGACTTGAGACCGACTGGATCGACTTATTTCAGTTACACACTCCAGATGATGAGGTACCAGAAAGGGAGACTCTTGAAGCCCTTCACGAATTGGTTGTAGCGGGCAAAGTTCGAGAAATCGGTTGCTCAAACTACGACGCGGATCGACTCGATTCGGCCGCTGACGTTGCGAAGCGTGACTTGCTCACGCCTTATAGGACTGTGCAGAATCGCTATTCCCTTCTTCACCGAGAACCTGAGGCCGAAATATTTGATGTGTGTAACGAACACAGCATCGCGTTTTTGCCGTTCTTTCCACTTGAATCAGGGCTTCTGACGGGCAAAGTAGGGGTTAAGGGCCCACGACCCGGCACTCGCCTTGCTGAGTGGCCTCAGGACCGTCTCGACTTGTTTATCGATGAACGTAAATTATTGATCGTCAGCAAACTCGTTGAATGGTTAAGGCACAGGGATCGAACTTTGTTGGAGTTAGCATTTTCTTGGCTTCTAATAAGGCCAGAAATTCCTAGCGTTATTGCAGGTGCCACGAGCGCCGATCAGGTATTAGCGAATTCTCTTGCGGCGGGTTGGCAGTTGAGTGCTGTTGAGCTTGCCGAGGTCGATGACATCTTGTCGAACTCTTAGCTGAAGCAGTTCGGAATTTGAACCGGTGGGCAGGTTTACGCGATCGAGCCTTTGGCTATCTTCTCGATGAAGTCACCCATAGGTTCACCCGTTTGTTCGGGTTCGGTAAGAAAACCATCGTGGCCGTTGTCGCTGTCTATGTCGACGTGTTCGACGGGGACGCGACCTCGGAGGGCATCAACGATACGTATTTGCTGGTATCTGGGGTAAAGGAAATCCGTGCGAACGCTCATGAAGATACTCGGGCAAGTGATTCTCGTTAGAGCCTGCTCGACTCCCCCACGTCCGCGTCCGACGTCGTGGAGGTCCATCATTTTGTTGAGGACGAGATATGTGTTGGCGTCAAATCGCGACTGAATCTTTTGGGCCTGATAGTCGAGGTAGCTCTCGATATCGAAACGGTGTTCGAGGCGGAATGGTTCTATGGGGTCGTTGCTGTGACGGTCGAATCGTCGATCGAACTCTTCGCCGCTTCGATAGTGAATCATCGCTATTCGCCGGGCATTTGCCAAGCCCCGGTGTGGGCCCTCTCCGAGTGGCGCGTCGTAATAGTGGCCGCCTTGGTATGCCGGATCATCAAGAATTGACTGCCGACCCACTTGACTCCACGCGATTTGTTGAGCCGACGCTGCGGCGGTCGAAGCGACGATCACTAAGGAACCGCATCGATTTGGGTAGCTCACCGCCCATTCAAGTGCCTGCATTCCCCCCATTGATCCGCCAACAACAGCCATCCACCTTTGGATTCCGAGATGTTGAGCTAACGCTCTTTGGGATCGGACGACGTCGCGCACGGTGACAATTGGGAAGTCACCGCCCCATCGTTGTCCACTGGTTGGGTTGATGGACGCTGGGCCGCTTGTCCCTTGGCATCCGCCAAGAACATTTGCGCAAACGACGAAGTAGCGGTCAGTGTCGAGTGGTCGACCGGGGCCAATAAAATCGTTCCACCAACCCGGGGTGGGTTGACCTGGGCCTGAATTTCCGTGGGCATGGGCGTCGCCGGTGAGCGCGTGGCACACCAAGACTGCGTTACCTGCTGCCGCATCAAGGGTGCCCCATGTTTCGTAGGCAATTTGTGGCGCTACGATTTCGCCCCCGCCCTCGAGCACATAAGCGCGGTGAGGGGATAATGCGAAGAATTGTCGATCCCCTGAAGGCATGTGTTCGAACCATGCTCCGGACGCGGGAGGAGGATCTGTGAGGGAAGTTCGTTGGGTGTCAGGCACTTCGAACACGGTCGCTCCTGGGCTGATCTAAAAGGCTACCTGAGCAGTCCCCTAGGAGGTCAAGGCCGTTTTTTTTGAATGCGTTGAATCCACCACTGTAAAAGCTCGTCAGAAGGCGTGTCGTAGGCCCGATTCATCACTTCGCCAAATTGAATAATCGTGTCTGGGTTTCTGCCACTGGATTGGATCTGGTGTGCTAGTTCGGCGCCTTCATCCCAATCTTTTGATGGTGCGGGTAGCGGTAATTCTCCTAGCAGGGAAGCCCGTAATCGGACCGTTTCTTGGCTGAGTCCGGTGCCGGCGGTGGCCGTAACAGCCCACGCGGATGCTGCTGGAGAGGCTACTGCTGCTAACAAATGCCATAGACGCGTTCGGTCGGTGGGGGTGATTGTGATCAACGGCGTCGATGGGAGCACATCACCACGCTGGTCGGCGTAGCACTCAATGACGCGGGTTTGGCTTGCTACTAGAACTTTGGGTTTTGATCGGCGCAAAAGCCAATTTGCGAGCGGTCGCGGGGGTTGATCTTCGATTTCAATGACCGGTCGTCGAAATCGTTGTTTCGCGAATCTGATCTCAAGTTCGCCATACATGTACTGGAAGGGGTCGATGAGCCCGACGGTGGCGAGTCGGGGGCGGGAGTCAGTAACTTCTCCTTCTGTAACTCTTTTAGCCAACCAGTAATAGGCGTCTCTGAAATCGGCGGATACATCGGCGGTATCGCTGAGAGTGTGTCGCCCTGTGAGTTGCACTCTGGGTGTGCCGTTTGCTGCCGCGAGGAGCGAAGCCCATTGTCCGGCTGGTGGTCGTGCAATCTGTAGTGTTTCCTCAGATTTGTATCGGAGCACTTGGCAATAGCTGCGGTGAGAACCGCCAAGTATTGGCGCTGATACGTCAACGGTGGCACTATCAAATATGGATCGGCCACCTAACCAAAGGGCCTTTGGAGGCAATGTCTCGTCGATCCACTCTCTTGCGGCTCGGCTCGAATCTGAGCCAAGAACGGAGGTCGGCATAATTAGCGCAATGCGGCTTTTTTTGTGACCTAGTTCTATTCCTAGGAGAACAAAGAGCATGCTTTCGTCGATGTAGCCGTTGTACCTAGAACCGAAGTGTTCCTTAAGAACTGAGGACCGACGCTTGTCGCGAGCGGTGTCTGATTTGAATTGACCAAGAAACGGGGGATTACCTATCACCGCGTCGCAGGTTCCATACCATTCGCTCGGTGTCTGTATAAGTGCGTCTCCTTCAATTATGGAATTCATGGTGGGCCAATGGTCGCCACGCCACGTGGCCCATAACTGAAGAGTTACTCGAGCCACGGCCACGCTTACCGGATCGATGTCGATTCCTCTCAGGTTTTGTGTGATCGAAGGTACTGATTCTCCGTTGTGTAACTTTCGTTCGGCGGCAGCCAACAAGAACACGCCCGGACCAACTGACGGATCACAGACTGTGTCTCCAGGCCCAATTGCTACTCGGGCGACGAGTTCTTCTGCGACGTCGTAAGGGGTGAAGACTGCGCCACTGGATCGCCGGTCAGTAAGTTCTTCCTCCCGGAGCCGGCCAAGGTTTGCCAACTGATTAAGTAACTCTTCTCCGGCGTGACCTCGCTGTATCCGTCGCTTAACCTCGCTCGCAGCTAGCGCTACGGGTGCCGGAAGACCCGACGGGTCAAATTTCAACTTTGCTGGCGCACCCACGCCGGAAGGTCATCTAGTCGCCCGTCATTAGAAAAGACCTCGTGGAGCGGAAGTTTGAGCCCTAATCGCCGTTGAAGCTGACGCACTTGGAGCTCTTCGTCCCACAAGAACATGGTGACTGCTGTTCCGGTGGCACCAGCGCGAGCTGTTCGTCCCGATCGATGCAAATAGGTTTTGTGGTCTTCAGGCGGGTTGTAATGGATCACAATTCCCACGTCGTCTATGTGGAGCCCACGAGCTGCCACATCCGTAGCCACGAGCGCCTTGAGTTTTCCATTCGTAAAGTCACTGAGTGCTTTTTCTCGCTGAGTTTGACGTAAATCGCCGTGGATGGCTGCCGCCTTCACACCTTCAGACCGAAGTTCGCGTTCTAACTGATCGGCACCGCGTTTTGTTCTCGTGAAGAGCAGCGTTTTACTGGCCTGGCCAATGATGCGTGCCGCGACCTGCACACGATTCATCTTATGAACTGCCATAAACACGTGCCCCATTTCGCTCACGGTCACTTCAGGTTCGGAAACTTCGTGGAACACCGGATCGGCGAGGTGTCGTTTGACAACAGTGTCAACTGCTCCATCTAGGGTCGCTGAGAAAAGCATTGTTTGGTGGTCTACGTGAATATGTCGAAGTATCCATTCCACTTGAGGGAGAAACCCCATATCGGCCATCCGGTCGGCCTCGTCAACGATCACACGCTCAACCAAAGCCACGTCTATTGCACCTCTGTCGATCAAATCAATGAGCCGCCCAGGAGTGGCAATGATGATGTCAATCCCGTTGGCAATAGTCTCGATTTGTTTGTCGATGTTTGTGCCGCCGTACACCGCTATTGGACGCAATTTCCTCACGTCGGCTAAGGGTCCCACCACCCCCGCTATTTGGTTGGCTAGTTCGCGTGTGGGAGTGAGCACCAAGGTTGTCGGCTTGCCTTGCTGATTGCGTTCAGTGTGCGCGATTGCGGGCAAGCTGAACGCGAGCGTCTTTCCTGATCCAGTTTTGGCTTTGCCACACACATCTCGTCGAGCCATCGCGTCACCAATTGCAAGAATCTGTATGGCGAAGGGTGATTCGATTCCTTGGCTGGCAAGGGCATCTATGAGGTCTTGGGGCACGCCCAGTTGGGCGAAGGTCGTTGTCACTTGGGCGAACTTTCAAATGTTTGACGCTGAGGGGTCGGCGTCTTGGGTGGCCGCCTCGTGGCGACCTGGCGTCGCGTGGGGGACTGAAGTGAGAGTCCGCACCGCACTCAGTTGACAGGGTACTCGGGAGTTAGCCTTGGGCGGGTCTAGTGCTGTCTGTATCGCAAGACACGCCCTGCTCCGATTTGAGTGTGGTGTCCCTCGTCAAAGGCGAGTTGGCCGTTAACCCACACGTTGTTGATACCCACCGATTCCCTTTTCGGGTCTTCGTAACTTGCGATGTCCAACACTAGTGAAGGGTCGAACAGCACTAAGTCCGCCCAGTTACCAACCGCGACTCGGCCTCGATCCTGAAGCCCATGAACATCGCACGATAAAGAAGTCATCCGCCGCACGGCACTTTCGAGATCGAGCACGCCTTGTTCTCGAACGTAGCGGCCAAGGACACGTGGGAACGTTCCAAACAACCGGGGGTGGGGTCGTCCGGTTAGGTCAGGAATTCCGTCAGACCCAACCATGACCCGGTCGTGACGCAGGTTCGTCACCACATCACCTTCGTCCATGACGTGTTGGATACAAATTGTTTGTTTGCCCTCTGGCGCAGTGAGGATGTGTTGAACCGTTTCAGATGCGCTCAGATCAAGCTCGCTCGCAATATCGATGAGCATGCGACCTTCGTATTCCCGAAACGCCGGACAGGAGGCCAGTTGAATTGCTTGAGCAAGTTCGGGGTCCGGGTTGTTTATGTCGAAGTATTGGACCATTGGACCGCTGCCCGCGGTATAGGGGTAGACGTCGAGAGTTACTCGTGCTCCCTGTGCCACTGCTGCATCCACTTTCGCCAATGATTCGGTGACTTTCCCCCAATTGCGTCGCCCCGCTGCTTTGTGGTGGCTGATCTGCACCGCGACGCCAGCTTCGGCGCCAATGTGAAGTGCTTCATCGACTGCTTCTAAAAGATGATCGTTTTCGTTACGCATATGTGTCGCGTAGATTCCTCCAAACGGAGTTACAGCTTTGGCAAGTTCGAGAACCTCTTCTGTATCAGCCCACCGCCCCGGCCGGTAAATCAATCCGGTTGAGAATCCGCATGCTCCTTGTTGCATAGCTAATTCGACGTGCTCTTGCATGCGCGAAAGCTGGCGATCGTTGGGGGCGCCTCGCTCGCCTTTCATTTCCAAGGTCCGGATGGTGTTGTGACCGACAAGCATCATCGCGTTGACCGCTGGGTTTGACCCCTCGACCGCGTCGCGATAACCGTCCAAGTCACTCCAACTGGCCTCAACGCCTGAGAGGTCTAGGGTGTTTTCTCCCGTTATTGCTGGAATAGCTGAGAAACCGCAGTTCCCAACAACGACACTGGTGCAACCTTGGGACACTTTGAAGGTCATGTCCGGGTGTTGCACCAACGCCCCGTCATCGTGAGTATGTACATCCACGAAACCTGGTGCGAGAACTAGGTCGGTGGCATCGACTTCAAGGTCAGCGGAGGAACCAGATATTTCGCCGATCTCGGCGATATGCCCGTCTTCAATTGATACGTCGCCGACGAATCGCGGGGCGCCTGTCCCGTCGATGATGGTTGCGTTCCGGATGACGGTATCGGGCATCTCAGGAGCCTAGGTCACATCATCGACGGGCTCTCGGTGACTTCTGCTACTAGTTTCGTCCCGGTGGCTAACGAGGTGAATTACGAAGTAATTGTGGTGGGTGCAGGTGCATCGGGGTCACCGTTGGCCTCTCGTTTAAGCGAAGATCCCAATCGGCAAGTGCTCTTACTTGAGGCTGGTCCGGATTATTCGTCGATAGCTGATACGCCCGTTGATCTTCGCAACGGTCATCACAACAGTGTCGTAGACCACGATTGGGAACTTGAGTACTCCCC
>DCYM01000097.1 GCA_002331465.1 Candidatus Neomicrothrix sp. UBA2110
TGCTGGCGGCTTTCGAAACCGGCCCGCCCCCCGGGCCGGTTTCTACTTTTAGCTGCAGCTATAGCGAGAACGTTCTTCAATTTCTTGTCTTGTGCTGCTCGAAACCTTGGACGTGGCAAAAACAGCCTAGATAGAGGCCTTGATGATGTTCAGAGCAGAACCCGCTCGGAACCATTCGATTTGTTCTGCGCTAAAGGAGTGATCGGTTTTGAATGACCAAGTGCTGCCATCGGGCTTGGTGACTTCAGTAACGACTTGCCTTTCGGGTGCAAGTTCACTCAGAGACCGAACGGCGATACGGTCGTCTTGTTCTATGCGCTCGTAATCTTCGGGGTCGGCGAAGGTGAGAGCGAGCATTCCTTGTTTTTTTAGGTTGGTTTCGTGAATACGAGCAAACGACCGTGCAATCGCGACAAGGCCGAGTCGGAACCTTGGTTCCATTGCTGCATGTTCGCGACTGGAGCCTTCGCCCATGTTCTCATCGCCTATGACGACCCACCCTTGGCCGGCTTCGTGATAGGAGCGGGCGATGTCGGGGAATGTTCCGGTTTCACCGGTGAGTTGGTTTTTGCCGTGACCCACCTCATAGCCGTCATAGGCATTAACAGCGCCAAGGTAAAGATTTCCGGAAATGTTTTCTAAATGACCTCGATATTTCAGCCAGGGGCCGGCCATAGAAATGTGATCGGTTGTGAATTTTCCCTGTGCTTTTACCAAAATTGGGAGGTCTTCATAATCGGAGCCGTCCCATGCTGCAAAAGGCTCGAGCACCTGTAGGCGGTCCGAGGTGGGGGAAATCTTGACGTCGATTATGGAACCGTCTGTGGGAGGCGCGACAAAAGTGTTCTGACCGGGGTCAAAACCTTGTGGAGGTAACTCGATACCCACTGGGACTGATAGTGCGACTTGTTCCCCTTGGTCGTTGGTGAGGGTGTCTACCAAGGGATCGAAGTCGACGGTTCCCGCTAGGGCAAGTGCCATTACTGTTTCAGGGGAAGTGACGAAAGCGAGAGTTGCTGGATCACCATCATTTCTTTTGGGGAAGTTGCGGTTATAAGACGTCACGATGACGTTTGGTTCTCCCGGGATGTGGCCAGTTTCGGCGCTTCTGTCCCACTGCCCGATACAGGGCCCGCACGCGTTCGCGAGGACGGTGGCTCCTAAGGCTTCAAAATCCGCCAGAAGCCCATCGCGCTCGATCGTTGAGCGAACCTGTTCTGACCCTGGGGTGATCAAGAGTTTTGACTTCACTGTGAGCCCGTTGGCAGCGGCTTCGCGAGCGATGCTCGCGGCTCGGGTGATGTCTTCGTAACTGGAGTTGGTGCATGAGCCGATAAGTGCGGCGCTAATGCTGGTGGGCCACCCGTTATCGTTCGCTTCCTCGCCCAGAGCTCCAACTTCACGGGCTAGATCAGGAGTGTGTGGGCCGTTGATATGGGGGCTGAGGGTAGATAGATCGATCTCGATGAGTTGGTCATAAAACGCTGCGGGATCATCAAATACTTCTTGATCTGCCCGAAGGTGCTCGGCTACTCGGTTCGCTGCATCAGCGACCTGTTCGCGACCGGTGGACTTGAGGTAACGACCCATGGCTTCGTCGTACCCGAAGAGTGAAGTCGTTGCTCCAATCTCTGCGCCCATATTGCATATGGTCGCCTTTCCGGTACAACTCAATGACTCGGCCCCCGGACCGAAGTATTCGACGATGGCCCCGGTTCCACCATCCACCGTGAGGATCTGGGCGACCTTCAAGATGATGTCTTTGGGTGCGGTCCATCCCGAGAGCTCGCCGGTCAGCCTGACACCAATTGCTTTAGGCCACCTAACGTTCCAGGCGAATCCCGTCATCACGTCAACCGCGTCGGCTCCGCCCACGCCCACAGCAATCATTCCCAACCCGCCGGCGTTTGGTGTGTGGCTGTCCGTGCCAATCATCATCCCACCAGGAAACGCGTACTGTTCGAGAATGACCTGATGGATGATGCCGCTTCCTGGTATCCAAAAACCTGCACCGTATTTGGCACACACGCTTTCGAGAAAGTTATAGACCTCCTCATTACTCTCGTTTGCCGTGAGGAGATCAGTTTTGCCGTCATCTCTAGCTTGGATCAGATGATCACAATGAGTGGTAGTGGGTACCGCGACCTCAGAAAGTCCGGCAGTCATGAACTGAAGCCAAGCCATCTGAGCTGTGGCGTCCTGCATGGCTACGCGGTCCGGTCGCAGGTCCGCGTAGCTGATACCTCGCTCTAGGTTTTGATCGGCTGACGCCAAATGATTGATCAGTACCTTTTCGGCGAGCGTTAGTGGCCGACCCAGTTTCTCTCGCCCCAAAGCGGTGCTGGTGTCAAGATTGGCGTAGACGCCTTCGATCAACTCTATGGGTGTGCTCTCCGCAACCGGCATGGGGGGCTTCCTCTGTAATCGTGCGTTGTGGGCGCAGCATTGACAATACGCCCTTGTTGGTACTTCACCACGAGTGGCTCAACTCTAAACGTAGGGCCAGCGACGATGACTTCCGCCTTGGTCGTCTCCATTTTCAGTTAGGGACCATCGCCGGCGCCACGTCGACGTGTCGGGGCCTTGGAGCCCAGGACTATCTTCGGCGTGGGCTCTTTGGCGAGCAGCGAACCAATTACCAGTAGCGGTCTCATCGGCTAACGACTCGACAGCGGCTTGTAACTTTCTCGTGAACCTTCGGTTGTTGTCTTCCTCCGCGAATTCGAGGGGGCGCCCGAAATTTACAATGGCCTTAGATCTCTTTGGCCAGTTGTGCCCTTTGCGCAAAATATCGAAAGTTCCTCGTATGTGGACGGGCACCACTGGCACACCGGCTTGTTTGGCCAAGAACGCGGCTCCCGGACGAAACTCCTGGCCCCATCCGTCAGGTGAACGGCCTCCTTCGGGGTAAATAACCATGCTCCACCCGCCTCGGAGCAAGGCGACCGCTTTCCCGATGGTGTTCCGATTAATAGAAGTGCGTTCGATAGGAATGGCACCAATGAACAACGCCGAGATAGCTGCAGTGGTTCGGTTGCCGAAGAAATAGTCAGCGGCAGCTCCGACACAGGCTTTGTGGCGCCAGGGTGCTGGTATCGAGGTCAACAAGACCAATGTGTCGGCATGACTCTGATGGTTCGACGCGAAGATTGCTGGACCATCGAGATCATGTAGACGGTCTAGACCTCTGATCGTCGGACTGGCGTAGTACTGAATTACGGCCTTTCCGACGGTGGAGAGCGCTATCCGACGAGTGACTCTGGACGCGTATCTGCGGGCCCAGTCAGTGTCGTAGTTCGCGCCGGTGTTAGCTGCTAGTGGTATCTGTCCGTCCGGTGTTTCCGCTGATTTAAGGGGGAATTCGACCTTACGTACAACGCGCGATAGCGAGGCTTTTGCGCGTCGGTCAGCCAGATGACTGATAGCGGGTCGGCGGTTTGGATCCGTCATTGTTGGCTCGCGCTACACGACGTCGGCCATGAGGACCGGTGGATTGTGGATGTGAGTTAGGGTCGGATCTCGGCCGACCACATCGGTTGCCATCTCAAGAGCGTCGCGCATAGTGGTGGCCGAGCGAAAGCCCATGCGTTTCACAGCTCGTTGATCGCCTCCCACAACGATCACCTGCCCGACGTGTTCAAGAGCATGAGAGCACCAGTACCACATGTAGAAGGGATGTACACCGTGGTAGGCGTACGACGTGCGATATAGGTGACGGTACCATTCGTCTTCAGCGTAACGTTTTTCGTATTTTTGTTCGATTTTTTCGGGATCGGTGCTGTCGGCGAGCACTTCTTCAAAGAAATCGATGTAGCTGGGGTGATGAACAGGATGAAACTCCCAAGGCGTGGGGTGGCTCATAATGACCACTCCGCCTTCGCGCACTAAGGGTTTGCCCTTGTACAAGTTGAAGAAGTAACCCAAACCTAGACAAGCAACAAGAATCGGGTTCATTATCGAGTTCACGTTATAAGGCCCAAGATAAGGCAGGCCCATCGAAAGAATGTCGGTCTGGCCCTCTACGCGGACTAGGTGTTGCTTGTAAACGTTGGCAGTGGTTACTTCATGTACCGCCTCGACCTCACCAGCTTGAATCGAAGTCAGGCCAAATGGTGAGCGAATACCTTGGAAGATGGAACGTGCTGAACGCCGAGGAATTTTATCCAAAACTTTCTTTGTGCCGAGAAGCATCACTCGGTCCTTGCCTGTCATTTCCCACTCACGTTTTTGAAGGAAATCCCACGGGGAAGGAAAGGTGTCGTTATTCAAGGTTGTCTCGATTTGAAAGATTTTGACGCCTGCGTCTCGGATTAGTCGCCCTTGGCGCCAGTTCTTTGTGTGAAGTTCACTTTTCTCTTGATCCATGAAGGATTTCGAACGACGCATGGTGTCAACGTTGTGATGATGGCGCAGCGCTGCGTAACCCGATAATCCGGTTGCAACGCTCTTGTGGCCTCCGTCCATCGAGACGAGATTGATGTTGACGTAGACGATCAAATCGGATTCGACAGCGCGCTTGGAGATGACCACTTCCTCGCCGTGATCGGTTTCACCCAGATGGGTTAAGCCTTCTGGATCTTCAGCATCAAAGTTGTAGAGCTGTCCAGTGGGGGCAAAGGCGTCGTATACCCGGTCACCGACGGCGTGTCGCAACTCGGCTTCAGTCATTCTGCGGTGGAGTGCAAGTGCGGCAATGAGATGAACATCGTCAACACCACAAGCCGCGGCGACATCAAGCACCTGTTCGATGATGCGACCGCGAATGTCAGGGGCTTGCATCTGGGGAAGCGGCAAAGAAATGTCATCGAAAGCGATGGTCAATTTCATGCCAGGCGTAAGAAGCGCTTCGAGTGGAGGTGAATCGCCCAATGGATTAGCGAGGGCGTGTCGAATAGCGCTGTCGACGTCTTCGATCGGTTCGATTGGTTCGTTGGGATAAACAACTCGACTCCCCGTGGGTAGCTTCTCGAATCGGAAGCCTTCACCGTGATGGAACACGATTGGGGGAGTGGTCCTGTCCACATCAAGTACGAGACCGCGTCGGGCCGTCATCCGTGAACTCCTTGGGGCGTGCGTTTGGGGCTTGGGCGTGAACCCATTGGCAACACCGGTCTAGGTGCGCCAGCGGTTTTGGGCCAGTTTTCGGTTAGCCAACCGCGTTTATCTGCAATTGTTACAAGTCGAGTCTCGGGATTCACTGCGACGGGGTAACCAACAGCCTCGAGCATCGGAAGATCAGAGGCGGAGTCCGCATAGGCCACTCCCTGTGCAGGATCAAGACCGTTCTGATTGGCCCAGTCCACCATGAGTTGTGCGCGTACTTCCCCTGTAGGGGGCACATTGAGCATTTCACCAGTTAGTTTGCCCGCTTTCCGGTCGATGCTTGCAGCGATTATGTGATCGAAAAGGGGACGAAGGGGCTCCACGGCGACGTCTAAGGCGCCGGTAATTAAGACTGTCTGATGGCCGGCTGCTCGGTGGGCTCGAACTCGTCGTAGCCCGGCTGGGAAAGATTTGATCAAGATAAGTTCACTGAGCATTTCGGCGGCATCGGCTTCTAACTGGTCGACTGGGGCACCCTTATAACGCTGGTAGAAATAGCGAAGGAAGTCGGTTCGGTCGCGTTTATCTCGCCGCCACAGGCCAGGAGTCTCGCTCAGTGTTCGGAGGGTGAACTCGATTCGTTTCCTTGTCCCCAGATGTCGAGTGGCGAGCCACGCGTAGCTTTCAACTACGTTGCTCGCGATCAAGGTATTTTCTAGATCGAACGCAGCGAAGTGTCGATCGGCGTCGAGAACTGCATTGCGGAGTCGTTCGGAGCGGGTCGGGCCCGTGCGTTTTTCGGGAGTGGTCTTGACTCGTGCTTGTACGACCACTGTGGGTAGGTGTACCTCGGTGATGTAGTGATGCCAATCGATGGCGCTTGGGTCGAAGCCAAAGTCGCGTTGATCTTCTATCGGTAGTGAGTTCCAAAGCGCCAGAGTGCGTTCGATCCCATACAGCGCTTCACACTTGCCGTACGCGCCGTAGATTTCAACGTAGCCTTTGATCTGATCGAGGTTGCGGCGCCGCTCAGCGAATTTGCTCGTAAAACTGTTTTTGCCTCTGATCGGAAGTCTGTTGATGACCTTGGCTGCGATGTCGAAAGCTTTTACTACGCGTTGAAGCTGTTCCTCGAGACCGCTGGAACCCGCGTACTTCCACTCAGTGCTTGCTGTGGGATGCCCATTCGCGTCATAGACGGGATGCTCTTGGAACCACTCCATAGTCGTGTCGAGAAACTTCTTATATTGAAGTGGGTTTGTTGAGCCGGACGCGACTTGGAAAACCTCAGGGGTATCCTCAGGGCCTTTTGCGGCCACAGCGATTATGGCGGCCGCGACCATATCGACGGGGATTACATCAATAATTCCTTCGGGGTAACCGGGGAAAGTGCTGAGTTCCCCTTTGGCAAAAGACACGATGAGCGGCTCGGCCATACGAAAGCCGCGAATCCACCCGGGAGATGGCTCGGTCCAAGCGGATTCGATGATGGAAGGGCGAACAACGCTGACCGGTATGTCGCCGTGAAGTTCAACGAGCGCTGTTTCGCCTAAAGCTTTTGAGTAGGTGTAGACGTCGGGCCAGCCAAGCGAGATAGCGCGACTTCTCCCGGCTTCAACCATTTCGTCGTTGACCCACGCCTCCCGCAGTTGCTCTGTTTTCGCGGCGAGCATAGGTACACCGGCAGCACCTAACTCTTCTCTGGCGCCCTGACGAAAAGCAGTAAGTCGTTCAGGGATTCGACTTCGAGCGTCGAGATCCGCCCGAGTTCGGCGAGCAGCCTCAACCTCGGCTCGCCAATCGACATCGACTTGGAACGGCGTGCCGGCCAGAAATTCTTCGTTCGCTGCACCCCGTCGATTTCCAGCCACGTAGCAAGTTGATACTGAAATCATGTGCGGCGTCACGGA
>DCYM01000021.1 GCA_002331465.1 Candidatus Neomicrothrix sp. UBA2110
CGAAATGCTCTGCAACGGAGAACTTGATGACCTCCCCGAACAGGCATTCCTGAACGTAGGAAATGCTGAAGCAGCTATGGCTAAGGCCCGCGAACTCGAGCAGTCCTAATTTTTACAGAGAGGCCCACACATGCAGGTTGAATTTGTCTCTCCTGAAGCAGTGCTCTTTTCGGGTGAGTGCACTCAAGTAGTTACTCGCACAGTTGACGGGGATATCGCTTTTCTCGATAACCACGCCGCGTTCATTGGAGCGCTCGACATCGGTCAGGCTCAGTTGTGGGCAAATGATGGGGTTATCTCCCTCGCAATAAATGGGGGTTTCGTTGAGGTGAGCGGAAATGCCGTAACGATCCTCAGTGACGGCGCGATGGCTGCTGGAGATATTGACCTGTCCGAAGCTGAGTCAGATCTAGCGGCCGCGGAAGAAGCGCTTTCCTCTGATGCGGACGATGTGGACGCTGCCAACGCAAAAAAATGGGCCGAAACTCGTATACAGGTAGCCGCAAGTTCCTGATTGGCTACTCCCTTGAGGCCCAAAGAAACAGAAACGTTGGCAATCTGAACGTTGTCTTGTTCAGCCGACGAATGTAAGTTCGTTCGGACTAGTCACGATTCGGTAGTAGCAGCCTGACCTAGTAGCGCTATTTTCATCCAAAGTATGACAGGAGCCTCCCCCGTCGCGCCGCACGCGGTACAACAGCGAATTCTGTTCACAGTTCACTCGTACGTCCACTAACGACAGAGTGTCGCCCGAAGTTGCTCCTTTGTGCCAGACCTCGTCTCTCGACGTTGAATAAAGCACTGCGCTTCCTAGCTCCAAGGTCATACGGAACGCTTCGTCGTTTGCATAACCCACAAACAACACTTCACCAGAGTCCGCTTCTTGAAGCACGACTGGAATCACTCGGTGTCCATTTCGACCTATCTTCCCAACTTTATCGAAGTCCAATTGTTGGGTCGTTCCGTCTTCTAAGTCGTTCGCGTCGGACATAGAACTGAGCATAGAGGTGTTCGTGTCACCGCGGCGAAATCATAAAAAGATGTGACCTGTTCAAGTGAAATCGACCGACGCGAACTCGCTCAACTTGCCGATGTTGTGTGTTGCTTCAATGCGTCTCACGGTGCCGCTTTTCGAACGCATCACTAGAGAATCTGAGATTGCGCCTTCGGCAGTAAATCGAATGCCGCGCAACAATTCACCGTCGGTGATACCTGTAGCTGCAAAAAATACGTCTTCGGAACGGACTAGATCATCAGTGTGGAGAACGCGATCGAGATCGAAGCCGGCGTCGGTCGCGGCTTTTCGTTCGCTCCCGTTTCGAGGCCAAAGTTTTCCTTGGATTTCTCCACCCAGGCATTTCAATGCGGCTGCTGAAATTACGCCCTCGGGGGTTCCGCCGATACCGAAGAGAACGTCGGCCCCGTCGTTTGTCGCTGTGGCTATTGCGCCCGCAACATCGCCGTCGGGTATCAGTCGGATTCGTGCCCCGCTCTCGCGGACCTCTTCGATCAAGTCGGTGTGGCGATCACGGTCGAGAATCACAGCTGTCAGGTCGCGGATACCTCGACCGGTTGCTGTCGCAATTGCATTGAGATTTTCAGTGGGGCTTTTCTCGATAGACACCCAACCTTTTGATTCCGGTCCGACCGCAATTTTTTCCATATACACGCACGGACCAGGATCAAACATTGTTCCCCGTGGAGCGACAGCGATCACTGAAATAGCATTGCCGCGCCCGAGGGAGGTCAAGGTTGTGCCATCAATCGGATCAACAGCTATGTCGGTCTTAGCGCCCGAGCCATCACCTATTGCTTCGCCGTTGTAAAGCATCGGAGCTTCGTCTTTTTCTCCTTCGCCGATGACAACTACGCCGTCCATTGGAACTGAACCGAGAATAATTCGCATCGCGTCAACTGCAGCTCCGTCGGCGCCTTCCTTGTCGCCTCGGCCCATCCAGCGAGCAGCCGCTAGCGCCGCTGCCTCGGTTGTGCGCACCAATTCGAGTGCCAAATTGCGATCAGGTAGCTCGGAGCGGGCGTTTGCCATAGAGATTGACCCTAGCTCTTAGAAGCTATCCAGTATGAGTCGTGAGGCGGTTCCGCTAGTAGCGTCTCGTGTGTGATTCTGGCCGAGCTAAATGTCTGGCACTCTCGGCCTGCCGTACCGACCCGGCGCGTTGCCCTAGGCGACGACAATTTGAACTTCGATCCGACCCCCGGCCCCGGCGGACTACTGCTCGCCGCGGTGGTCGCAATTTACTCGCAGCAGCTTGATGATGATGGAAACGCCGACCTGAACGAACTGCTGAACAAACTTGAAATCGGTGCGCGCATTCCTCAACCGCGACTCCGACACCGCCTGCAACAAGACCGCATCGGGCTGACCCGTTCAACTCACCGACTTGTCAGCCTCGCCAATGGAAATATTTCACTTGAGCTAGCTCCCAGCGATCGCCCGGAGCCACACGTATTAGCCGCCCTATATAGGGCGGCTCAGGAACCCTCCCCAACGCGTAGAAGCCTGCTTACCTTGTTGCGTTCCGCTCGACGTTGGCAAGGCCAAGACAGCCGAGATTTGCTTCGCTATCTAACCGGGCATTCATCGGAAGTTCCCTGGAACGGAAATCAAATTGTCGACCCAGTTGCCTGGGCCCTTGAAGTTTTGGGATTTCCGACGCAATTAGCTACTGACTTACCCGACTCGCGTTTAGTTCGCCGAACCTTCAGGAAAATGCTCCGCAGCGCACACCCAGACCACGGTGGAGCAGCATCGGAAGCTGGTAGTCGGATTGACGCTTTGACCGCGGCGCGCAATATTTTGCTTGACCGAAGGAGCGCGTGATCTGTTGATATCGAATCGAGTTGATCTAGCCGTTATCGGTGCAGGCATCATTGGGCTCGCGACCGCTCACCGATACATCGTTGAGCATCCCGGGCGATCTGTGCTGGTACTTGAACGAGAACCTGGTGCAGCTTGGCATCAGACTGGGCGTAATTCCGGAGTACTTCACTCAGGCATCTATTACGCGCCCGGGTCTATGAAAGCCAGACTCGCGGTGTCCGGTCGAAGGGCCATGGTTGACTTTTGCCAAGAAAACGGGATTCAACATGATGTCTGCGGCAAGGTCATCGTGGCGACTCGCCCCGACGAGCTCGAAAGATTGCGTGCCCTCCACATTCGGGCAGAAGAGAATGGGTTGGAAGCGGAGCTTATTGATCGCAATCGGCTAACTGAACTTGAACCGAATTGTGCGGGCATCGAGGCCATTCACGTCCCCTCAACGGGGATAGTTTCCTACGCGGCGGTCTGCGAGGTTCTCAGTCGCCAGATCGAAACGGCTGGTGGCGCCGTCAGATACGAAACCAACGTTTTAGGGATAGAAGACTCTGACGAAGGAGCCCGGATTACCACGTCAGCCGGCGAAATCATTTCAGGGCTAGTTGTTAATTGTGCTGGGCTTCGCTGTGATCAAGTAGCCGAGATGGTCGGAGCATCTGGTGGGAACCGCATCGTTCCATTTCGAGGCGAATATTTTGAAATAGTTCCCGAACGGCGCGACCTCGTGAACGGTCTGATCTACCCCGTGCCGGACCCAAGCTTCCCCTTTTTGGGCGTTCATCTGACTCGAATGATAGATGGGGCAGTACATGCAGGACCGAATGCGGTCTTGGCGTTAGATCGCGAGGGCTATCGGTGGCGAGACGTCAGCGCATCGCAAGTCTTTGAGCATGTAACGAACAGGGGTTTGTGGAAGTTGGCGCGCAAATACTGGCGTACTGGTGCCGGAGAAGTTTGGCGATCTCTGAGTAAGCAAGCGTTCGTTCGAGCCTTGCAGCGACTAGTACCTGAGATCAGAGCACAAGATCTAGAAGTAAGCCCGGCCGGAGTGCGGGCTCAGGCAATGGGCGCAGATGGCCAATTGCTTGATGATTTCGCAATCACACAGGCAAGAAACAGCATGCATGTCCTGAATGCGCCTAGTCCCGCGGCAACTGCGAGTCTAGAAATCGCAAACCAAATTGTTCAGATGATTGACGCACGTGAGGGATAAATCCCTAACTGTTTTGTGCCCTGCCTCGACCTTGAATATCGGCTCTGCGTTCAGCAACCTTTCGGGGAGTAAAGCCGGTGCGTTGCAACCATTCCTCACCCATCGACGACTCAAGTGCCCAGCCGTCCTCAACAGTGACGCCAGAGGTGCGTTCATATGTGTTGATCATTTGTCGCACCCCTTCTTGGTCGTTGGAACAAATGTCTTGAGCTACGGCGTGGACGGTCGACATAAGGGACTCATGAGGTACCACTCGGTTGACTAGCCCCCACTCTGCTGCCGTGGCGGCGTCGAGGTAGTTGCCTGTCAAGCTCATTTCCCTGGCGCGTCGAACGCCGATTGCTTGCGGTAGAAGAACACTCAGCCCCCAACCAGGCATCACACCTACTCGAGCATGGGTATCTGCGAACTTGGCTCTCTCGGACGCGATGAGGAAATCGCATGCCAAAGCTAACTCCAGCCCACCGGTTACCGCTACGCCGTTGATGGCACCGATCAGCGGTTTTATCCGTTTCGGGAAAGGACCGCGAAACGTTGAGGATTGATCTGGGTTGATGTTTCCGCCCGATTCGCCGAGTTCTCGAAGATCAAGGCCCGCGCAAAAAGCCGGGTCGTTTCCTGTCAAAACCAGCACGTTGACTTCGCCATGTTGTTCGAGCGAACGAATGGCTTCTGGAAGCCCCTTCAAGACCTCGCTGCTGAGGGCGTTTCGAGTTTCCGGCCGATTTAAGGTGATCACCCCGACACCTTGGGAAACCTCGCTCAGCACCGTTCCGTTACCGAACTCCGTAGTTGTCATGTTTTGTCCTCTCCAGCCAGAGTCGGCACCTATTCTGCCCCCAGGAGGTATCGCTGTGCCGTCGATCGCGGGAGTGGTGTTGTTGCCTGGTGCCGGTGGCACGAAAGAACATCCCACTTTGCGCGCCCTTGAGGACTCGTTGGCACCGCTTCCTGTAGTCCGGCACGAATTTTCTTACCGACGAGAAGGGAAAAGAACCCCACCTCGGGCGCCGAAGCTAGTGTCCGAACTTTTCGAAGAATGCCAAAAAATATCTGCCCAACTTGGCTGTGACCCTGCCGATCTCGTTTTTGGTGGCCGGTCCATGGGAGGGCGAGTCTGTTCGATGGCGGTAGCGGAGGGCATGTCGGCGGCCGGCCTCGTCCTTCTTAGCTATCCGCTGCATCCACCGAGCAAGCCCGACAAACTCCGAGTTGATCACTTTGGTGCGATCGACGTGCCCTGTCTATTTGTGTCGGGAGATAACGACCCATTCGGCTCGCCGACTGAATTCGAATCACACCTTGATCGGATTAACAGCGACGTCTCCGCGAAATTCCTCAAAGGTGGTCGGCACGACCCATCGAATCGCAGTCAGAGAGAAAACATCGTTGAAGCCGTGAGTGAGTGGCTAGCCGCACTTCCCTAACTCGTAATTTTTTGTATGGCTAGTCGGTGGGTGCGTCCTCTGGGTTTAACGCTTCTAGCTCCTGTCGAGTGCCTTCGTGAAAGTGTCGCCACACCAAAACTGCCGCGAGTATCGGACCTGCCCAGAGAACAAACATGACTGGTCCAAAAGAACCCCAACGAACTCGCATCCAACCGGCGGCCAGAATGCCAATTGATCCGCCGACCACGCCGATCGCTCCCACAATTGTCGCAGCCCGCGCTCGGACAGCTGTAGGAAACATCTCAGCTCTATAAACACCCATCGCTGGGAGTAGGCCGCTGGCCAAGGTGATTGCAGTTAACGCGACGGGCCAAAGAAAAACGCCAGAAGAATTAAAGAAAATAGTTGTTAACCCAAGCCCGGCTATTGCTGCTACCACCACCACAATTCTTCGCCCTCGTAAATCTGCAACCCGACCTGCCACATATAGACCAATACCTCCTGGTGTGGCAGTAATAACCACGAAGAGGCTGACCTTGAGAGCGGTGAAATCATGCTCGTCGCGTAAGTACTCGTTTCGGAACCAGTCAATGGGTGAGAGAAACAGACCGAGAAGAAAATATGCTCCACCTAGTAAAGCGATTCGGGGCCAATAGTTTCGTAGTTTTGCTCCGGGAACATGACCTCGAAATCGCCGGCTCTCGGGTAGTTGTCGAATCGCTCCAGTAGCGACTGGAATCATAAGCAGCGGGATTAGGAAGATCAGGCGCCACGACCACTCAGCTACACCAGCGATCGGCTGTGCCCAGACAACGAAACCTGCCCCCAGAGCGGCTGACATGCCCAGGAGTGACAGCCCCCAGGCTCGACTCCCAGCAGGTAGTTCTTCCAATGCAAAAACCATGACAATCGCTGCGAGAGTGGCGTTAGAGGTTCTCACCACCACCAAACAAATGGCGAATATGCCCAGCGATGGGGCTAACGCCGCCGCGCACGAGGACGCGATTCCAAATCCCATGGCCCATGCGAGTACTCGACGGCGTCCATGACGATCCGCAATTACGGCGCAAGCTATGGCGAACAGTGTTCCGATCCGTATCAGAGCGCCAAGCACGCCCTGGCTTAACTGATCGACATTGAATTCGTCCGCAGCGTAGGTATGAGTTTCAGCTGGCGCGTTGGAGAGAAACCCTGAGAGCACGGCAATCGCGCACAGAGTGGCGAAAATAGTCGCAGCTCTTTTCCCAAGTCGATCGGGCGCAGCCCAGAACGGTTGAGTTCCGTCGTAGCGGCGGTTGCGTAGAGCATGACGCACTGGCCATCGGAAAAGGGCTCCAAACCAGGGGACAGACAGGTGGTAGTTGAATTCCTCGGTAACGGTGTGCTTGTTTGAGTCCGACCTAACTTGGAGGGAACGTTCGTAATAGTCGAAAGGACCATCAACCAAAGAAAATCGGTCGTCGCCCAGTGCTTTTTCTTCAACAAGGTCGGTCCTTGGGGCACGGACGCGGCGAAGCTCTTGGTCATCTAGATAGTGGATGATTTTTAAATGAGCCACGAGAGTGATGTGTCCTTCGCCACTTCGGTGAACATACTGGAGGGGTGGAGAGATTCCTTGTGCAGGGAAGTGGACCTTTGAATGGGGTCGTTCCCATCGGCGGAGCGAAGAATAGTGCGCTGAAATTGATGGCAGCTTCGTTGTTGGCAGAGGGATCAACTTCCCTCCTCAATGTCCCCGATATCGCTGACGTAGCCATCATGGGTGAGTTGTTGGAAGCGATGGGTGTTCAGGTTGAACGAGTTGGCGATCGCATCGATATTGATGTGCCGGCGGAACTAGACCCCGTGGCGCCATACAGCTTGGTTGAGCGGATGCGGGCCTCAATTGTGGTTCTTGGACCTCTGTTAGCGCGACTTGGGCGTGCCAGGGTGGCCATGCCAGGCGGCGACGACTTCGGTTCACGACCAATCGATATGCATCTTCAGGGCCTAGAGCAGTTAGGTGCGACCTTCTCTCACGAACATGGTGATATCACTGGCAAAGCCGATCGACTCGTCGGTGCTGAAGTGCTACTTGAATTCCCCTCGGTGGGCGCGACTGAGAACTTAATGATGGCGGCGGTTCTAGCCAGAGGAACAACAATTATTGAAAATGCGGCACGTGAGCCTGAGATCACAGATTTAGCAAACTTTCTTTCCCAAATGGGCGCGACGATCGATGGGTTGGGTACGTCTCGTCTCACAGTCGAAGGTGTTGAAGTCTTGCGGCCGACTACGTACACGGTGATCCCAGATCGCGTAGAGGCCGCCACTTTTTTGTCAGCAGTGGCGGTATGTGGGGGTGAGCTATTACTCAAAGGCGCTCGTTCGGACCACATGGAAATGTTGATTCGCAAACTCGAAGAGATGGGAATGAGTTTGGCGGCTGAGCCATCGGGACTGCGGGTTGAAGTCAGGAACCGGCTTAGAGCGGTTGATATTTCGACTCTCCCTTACCCGGGTTTGGCGACCGATTATAAGCCGTTTTTAGTGACGGCTCTATGTGTAGCTGAAGGTGCTGGAATGGTGACTGAAAACATTTTCGCCGGCCGATTTCGGTATATAGATGAGTTAGTGCGGATGGGCGCCGAGATTCGGGCTGAGGGCCGACATGCTGTGGTACGCGGTGTTGAGCGGCTTTCTGGGGCACCTGTGCGAGCTCATGACATCAGGGCCGGAGCTGCTTTAGTGGTCGCTGGGCTGGTGGCGGAAGGAGAAACTGTCATTTCGGATGCGCATCACGTCGATCGGGGATATGAAGATTTGGCCGGTAAACTCGCGTCGGTCGGTGCGCTAGTCACGAGGACCTGACCCATTGTCCGCGATCCGACCATCCCCGATGAACCGGCTGAGCACAGACCCCGTCGCCTTATTCGAGGCAGCACGCGATGGGCATCGCCTCGCTCTTGCCAGACTGATGTCGATCATTGAGCGCGGAAGCCAAGAAGCACGGACACTTGGGGCCCACACGTTCGCACGGACCGGCCGCGCTCACACGGTCGGAATGACGGGGGCTCCAGGTTCAGGGAAATCCACGTTGACTGCGGCGCTCACGACCATTGCTCGGGCCATAGACGAGCGGATGGCGATCTTAGCTGTTGACCCTTCGTCACCATTTACCGGAGGCGCAATCCTGGGTGATCGAGTGCGGATGCAAGATCACGTAACTGACGAGGGTGTTTATATCCGTTCTATGGCCACTCGAGGTCACTTGGGAGGGTTAAGCCTCGCTACTCCCCAAGCAGTCCGAGTTCTTGATGCGCTTGGCTGGCCTTGGGTGCTTATCGAAACCGTCGGCGTTGGCCAGATAGAAGTAGACATAGCGGAAGCTGCTGACACGACTGTGGTTGTTGTGAATCCTGGATGGGGTGACGCTGTTCAGGCGAATAAAGCTGGCCTAATGGAAATCGCCGATATTTTTGTGATTAACAAATCCGATCGCAGAGGCGTAGACGACACCCGTCGTGACATTCAACAGATGCTAGAGCTCTCCTCGTTGGGTGATTGGGAACCTCCCATTGTCATGACGGTGGGGACCGAGGGTGATGGCGCTCAAGAGCTATGGACCACAATTGGAGAACATCGTTCCTACCTTGAGCAGAGTGGCGAGCTTTCATCGCGCCGGCGTAACCGAATCAAGGCTGAGGTGTCAAAAATTCTGAACTGGAGCCTTGAAGCCCGCGTGCAAAGAGTTTTGGACAGTCCGAAAAGTGCAGAGCTGCACGAAAAACTGGAGAGCGGGGAGATTGATCCCTATGTAGTAGCGGAGCGTCTTCTCGAAATCGATGAGAGTGACTGAGCGCTAGTCAAGTTCATCGCGAGCCAGTGCAAACACTGCTTCTCTCTCGTGCGATGACAGATCGGCATTCAAGAGTCGAAGTTCAGCGGCCTCACGCACGCGGGGTAGCACTTCGCTTGCTCCGAACTCCTTCAAGAAAATGTTAGAAAATCGTTTTCTTAACGTTCCAATCAATAAGCGGACAAACCGCCCATCGCGCGACGTCCCGGTCCGAAGAATCACGTAAGTGACAGCAGCATCGAACGCTGAAGAGCCGCGGGCCGATCGGCTCCAGTTCAAGACCACTGGACCGCGCGAACTCATTTTGATATTCCCGGGGTGAAGATCAAGATGCACCACGGACTCCCCTTCGCTTACTCGTTCCCAGTGGGAAGGAGCAGCAACCGTTCCCAGTGCGCGATGCAGCCTCGCCAGGTTCTTTGCGTGTCTGCGCAGAGTCCAAGGCCTCGACGTGAGATCCTCGAGCATCGTGGGTCCATCTAGGCGTTCCATAACGATTGACGAAGGGTCCAGTTGTTGCACGAACATAGGAGCTGGAAAGCCAGTGGAGTTGACAGCGACGAGCGCTTCAGCCTCTCGTGACAGGTTCAACCCTTGAGTGCTGGTTCGAACTACGTGCTCGGGTCCGTAATGTCGAAGTTCCCATTCCGAACCGATACTTATTAAACCACCGGGCTCCAGACCGAGCCCAGCTTCTTGACGCTCAATAATTCGCCTTCGGAGTCCCCTCAAATTTCGTTTCCAAATACCGGTCAAAATGGGCTTGGCTACCCGCTCCCCTAATTTGCCGCCAAAGTGCCATGGCAATTGGATTGCTTCATCCCAGCAGAATCGAGTGCCTCCCGTGTTGGGGACAAGAGTAAATTGACCGAAACCGGTAACGATTCCCGAGTGTTGGACGCCCATCACATGACCGGGCTCCCACTCAAGAATTTTCATACGATCGCGGAGTCGAAATGGGCCCACAGAGGTAAGGCAATCAAATGTGAGTCCCGGGCCTTCCAAAATTTTTGATGTGACTTCTACGCGTACTGCGTCAATCATCCATTCGCTGTGTTTGGTGACATCGGCTAGGTAGTTCCAGACCTCATTCGGAGTTGCCGGAAGATCGATTACGACTCGAATTTCCATCTATGCCTGTCCCCCCTATCGGTAAAGTCACGCGCGAATCGGAGCGTAGACCGATACATGGCGGTCACTGTTATTCGTGAACGGGGTTCGGTGCCAATCTTCCCAACGTTCCAGCAATCTGAGGCCATGACGTCCTGCGGAATTGTCAAGCTCGCTTGGCGTCCGAACACGGATGCGCCAAGGACGAAGTGTGATTCCCTCCTCGTTGATTTCCACACTCTGGCCTCGAATCAGTCTTGATGTCTGTTCTCGAATAGTTATGTTCATCACGGTTGTATTGGCGGTGTGTCGGCACTCGATTCCTCTGGTCGGAAGATCAGGCGAGTTAGATGGCACAAAAGCTTCAAGTATGAATCGCCCGTTGGGCTCGAGTCGCTGTCCGACCAGTTTGAGGCAGCTTTCCTGAGCATTCGACCCCACCAGATTAAAAAAGGTGTTGTAAGCACAGAAAATCACTTGGAACGGACCTGTTGGGAGCCAGTGCGCCATATCCGCAAGATGAGTTTTGATCAAACGGGAGCGGTCTCTTCTGGCTAGACGATCCAACATGGCAAAGGAAGAGTCAACACCGGATACTGGAGCGCCTGTCGACGCAATCGGTAGAGCAAGGCGGCCGGTTCCGACGCCTAGCTCGAGGATCTTTTTTCCTTGAGCAAGACTCATGATGAACTCGACTGTGCCGTCGATGTCGGTCACATCTTGATACCAGTCATCATAGATATCAGCGAACCCATCCCCATAAGTTGAACTTTGATAGTTCGGTGTATTGGATAGCGCCACGCTGCCACCTCTATTTGGGGCCTAGCCTAAGTGGGATGGAGAGCACGAACTTAGACCAGCTGGCATATCTGGACTGCGCTGCTTCTACCCCTGTGAGGCCGGTTGTCCTTGACTCCATGATGCCTTACCTAACCAACCAATTTGGTAATCCATCAGGTGCTCATCGTTTGGCTCGCTCTTCGAGACGGGCGATTGACGATGCCAGAGAGGTGTGCGCCGACTTGCTTGGTTTCGACCCTCACGGAATTGTGTTTACCAGCGGCGGAACGGAATCCGACAACCTCGCAATTCATGGTGTCTGTGGTTCTTCGGGCATAGCTGCGTGCCCCGCCACCGAACATCACGCAGTTCTATATCCAGTGGAGTCGCATAGAGGGCGGATTATCAAAGTCACTCCCGAGGGTGATGTGGACCTTGAACATCTTGAAGCGGTCCTTGACGACGAAGTGTCGCTTCTGTCGGTGATGCTGGTCAACAACGAGTCCGGGCGGATGATTGATCTCGAACCCATCGCGGAGGTTCGTGATCGGCAAGCGCCGCGAGCGCTTCTCCACACGGATGCTGTTCAAGCGGTCAATTGGATGGACATAGCTAAAGCCGCGGCGAGAGCAGACCTCATGTCGCTCAGCGGACACAAGTTTGGTGCCCCTAAAGGAGTCGGGGTGCTCGCGACTCGTCCCCACGTTGAGTTGAACGCGCAGTTGCTAGGTGGAGGACAGGAAGCGGAACGTCGAAGCGGAACCCACAACACCGCAGGAATCGTGGCTCTAGGATGCGCTTTGCAGGCCCTCGACGAATCTCGAATCGATGAAATTCACCGACTTGGATTGCTATGTAACCGTCTTGCCGAAGGCTTAGTTGCAGCGATACCTGGTTGTCATACGACCATTCCAAAGTCGAGAAGAGCTGCTGGTCTCCTTCAACTTCTTATTGAGGACGTTGAAAGCGAAGCCTTGCTCGTCCTGCTGGAGCGCTTTGATTTGATGGCCTCTGCGGCGGCGTCCTGCGCATCCGGTGCTATGGACCCGTCACACGTACTCGCTGCCATGGGCGTTCACCGAACGGCTGCTGCTGGCTCACTACGGTTGTCGCTTGGTTGGTGCAGCCAAGAGTGGGAAATTGATCATGCGCTCGAAGTCGTGCCGCGGTGTGTTGAACAAGTGCGAGGTTCGACATGAGTCGAGTCTTAGTGGCAATGTCAGGAGGCGTGGATAGCGCCGTAACCGCCGCGCTCCTCAAGCAAGAAGGACACGAGGTAACTGGTGTGACGCTCAAGCTTTGGGGCGGTCCTCAAGACCAAGGCTGCTGCTCGGTTTCCGATGTGGATGATGCTCGCCGTGTCGCTCAACAACTAGACGTTGCCCATTTTGTTTTTAATTATGGCGATGAATTCGACGAACACGTCGTCCGGCCATATGTCGTCGCTCACGCGTCGGGACTCACGCCTAACCCATGTATCGAATGCAATCGACACATCAAATTTGATGCCCTTCTGGATCGAGCACGAAGGTTGGGTTTCGATGCCTTAGCTACCGGTCATCACGCAAGAATTGTCCAAACCGGTGGCGGACTAAGAATTGCTCGAGGAGTCGACGAAACAAAGGACCAGTCCTACGTCCTTTATATGATCTCCCAAGACGACTTGGAGATGCTCAAATTTCCGGTCGGTGAAATGACCAAGATGCAAGTTCGTGAGCTAGCTGGACGCCTTGGCCTGCGTTCTGCCACTAAGCCGGACAGCCAAGATGTTTGTTTCATCACCGCGTCACAGGGACGCGCCCGCTTCCTATCTGACCGTCTCGAGTTGCACCCGGCTGAGATTGTCGACACAGAAGGAAAAACTCTTGGCTCAGTCGACGCAGTTGAATTAGTCACCATCGGTCAAAGAAAAGGGCTTGATTTGGGAGGCAATGCGGAGCGCACATACGCGGTCAACGTCGATGTGCCCTCTCGGCGTGTAGTGGTAGGCGGCGCCCAGGACCTCCTCTCACAAACGGTGCGCCTTACTGATCACACGTGGGTAGGCCAACCCTATGTTGGGTTAATCGACGCTCAGATCAGTGCTCACGGCCAGCCGGCTGCAGCGCAACTCAACTCCGATGGTTCGCTGCGTTGGGCTGAAACCCGTAAAAAAGTTGCGCCCGGCCAAGCCGTGGTCTTCTATTTGAACGACGCTGTTGTTGGTGGTGCGACTGCCAGGTGAAACTCAACGCACCAGCCTTCTTAATCGAGCCTCTTGAAGTACCGCTCCGGGTCGGGTAGGTGAGAACAGGATGCTTTTCACTACTCTCACCTCGCTAATGCCGCGAGTGCGCGGCACGACTTCCACTTCTCCGTGTAGCGCGACTTGGAGCACAGGACCTGGTGCTAGCTGACTGACGTCAATCAAGTCAGCGGTGTCGATGTCGAGGTCAGCCGTAGCAGGACCGAGCGAGGATAGATCCTGACTTCGAAGCAAGAAGGGTTCCCTCGCCGCTAGGTAGTCGTGAATGACGAAGCCATTAGGGACAAACACGACCCACCGGCGCGCCAGTTGGTGCAGCGACCGGAAGCCAAGTGCCGCTACTGGCCACCCCACTCCCGTCAAAATGATTCCTATCAGCCATTTGTCGGACGCTAGTAACAAGGGACCTGAGGTGGCCCCGAGAACAACCAGTGCCCAGACAAGAGGAAGCGGACCAACCAGAATTGCTCCGGGTGCACGAAGTAAGAAACGGCGTTCATTGTCGTAGCTCAGACCATCAACTATGACATTTCCAGTTTCGGGCAGTAACGCCAGTACGCAAGCCGCCGCAGCATGTCCGATCGCCAACGTAAGAGAGGCGATCGAAATATTTCCACCTGAGGTCGCAAACAACAACGCGGGCATCACCGATGGAACGACAATTCGCATAACCGTTAATCCCCAAGGTCGGCGAATCATGGAAGACCCGAGCACTAAAACCCATAGGATCCACACTCCGATCGACACGCAGACCTTAAATAGGTTGGGCTGATTGCTCAACGCAGTGTCGATAACAGCACCCACCGTGAACGGTAATAACGCCCATAGACCGACAAAGATTCTGAGCGGTGTTCGAACGTCCACACCTCAATCGTGGCTTATTTGGAGTCCCTGGTCCTAACTATTGATGTATCAGAACCGCAAACCCTTCGCCTTTGGCTAGCTAGAGTCGGGTTTGTCATGAGTGAATCTGATTCAGACCATGATCGGGCGGCTGAACTACGAGCTCAGGTAGCGGCTCATAACGAGGCATATCACGGACGTGATCGGCCCAGTGTGCCTGATTCCACCTACGACGAATTGCTACGCGAGTTAGAAGAAATTGAGGCTCGCCGTCCTGATCTTGTGACTGTCGACTCACCAACTCTTGCGGTAGGAGCCACACCGAACGAGCTTTTCTCAGCAGTCGAACATCGGGTCCCGATGATGTCGCTCGATAACGCTATGGACTTTGGCGAACTGAGCGCATGGCACGACAGGATCATCAAGAGTTTGGGTGAAACGGAGACTCATGAGTTCGTGTGCGAGCTGAAGTTTGACGGTCTAGCCGTATCGGTTCGCTATGAAAATGGAGACTTGGTCCAAGCGGCGACACGGGGAAACGGTCGAACCGGAGAAGATGTAACTCTGAATGTTAAGACTATTAACGACATCCCTCATCGCATCGAAAACGCCCCCACGGTCCTAGAAGTTCGAGGAGAGGTATATCTACCAATCTCACGGTTCGAAGAACTCAATAATGAACAACTCGAAAAAGGTGACGCACCGTACGCGAATCCAAGAAACACCGCCGCTGGCAGCCTTCGTCAAAAAAATCCGTCAGTAACAGCGTCACGCAAACTGGCCTTTTGGAGCTACCAACTCGGCGAAGTCGTTGGTGGCCCGAAGATGGAATCGTCTGAGCAAACATTTGATTTACTTGAACGGCTTGGGCTGCCGGTAAACCCTGAACTTAAACAATTCTCAGACTTCGCGGAGGTTCGCCAATTCTGCGAAGCGTGGATGGCGAACCGGCATAGCCCTGATTACGAAATCGACGGAGTGGTGATCAAGATTGGTGACTTAGCTCAGCGAGAAATTCTGGGATCGACGAGTCGGGCGCCTCGTTGGGCCATAGCTTTCAAATTCCCGCCTGAAGAAAAAACCACGCGACTAACGACGATCAAAGTTTCGATTGGGCGCACTGGCCGGGCTACGCCGTTCGCCGTTCTGGAACCAGTTTTTGTCGGCGGGTCCACGGTAGGAATGGCAACGTTACATAACGAAGATCAGGTCTCAGCTAAAGACGTGCGACCAGGCGACACCGTTATTGTCCGCAAAGCGGGTGACGTGATTCCAGAGGTTGTCGGTCCGGTCCGCGCCGATCGACCGGCTGCGTCAACGCCCTGGGAATTTCCGAAGGTTTGCCCGAGTTGTG
>DCYM01000076.1 GCA_002331465.1 Candidatus Neomicrothrix sp. UBA2110
GATGACACCCCAATCGAAGCAAACATGGTCTCTAAGGCAATCGAACGTGCCCAAAACACCGTTGAACAAAAAAACGCAGAAGTCCGAAAGAACGTTCTTAAGTACGACGAGGTTATGAACGAACAGCGCAAAGTGATTTATGCCCGTCGTGCCCAAATCCTCGATGGAGCCGACCTTCGCGAAGAGTCGTTGGGCTATGTCGAAGCAGCAATTGGGCACGTAGTCGACCAATTCTGTGTGGAGGAATCGGCCTCGGAGTGGGACCTCGAAGCGTTGCACGCCGAAACGTCCGGATACTGGCCCACCGAACTTGACCTCAACGAAATGGCGAAAATCAAGGACGCGGCAACTCTCGAGCAAGTCATGGTGGACGACGCGACTCGGTACTTCGAACTCAGAGAAGCTGAACTGGGTGCGTCAACGATGCGAGAAGTGGAACGCCAAGTACTTCTTCGAATCGTTGACCAACGATGGCAAGCGCATCTGTATGAAATGGATTATTTGCGCGAGGGTATCCATCTGAGAGGTATCGGCCAAAAAGACCCCGTATCCGAATGGCAACGCGAAGGATTTGACATGTTTTCTTCGATGTTGGAATCGGTGTACAGGGATTTCGTGAAGTACGCGATGCATGCAGAGGTGATAACGGCGGAAGAACAAAACGGCCGTCTTGACCGAGTGAGCTACTCGAGTTCAGAAAATCCGGCAAAGTTGGCATCGGTAGGAGCACCTCCCAAGCCAGCACCTGCGGTCCCAACTGCCAAGCAAACCCAGGTAGTGAAAACCGACGAAGAGAAGATTGGGCGTAATGACGCTTGTCACTGTGGATCCGGCAAAAAGTTCAAACATTGCCACGGCCGATGAGCATCAAGGTTTCCAATGCGTGATAACTCTTCGACTCTCGAAGAACTTGGACGGCGCGTAACCGAAGCCCACACTTACCTCAGGATTGATCAAGCTCGCGAAGAAATGACCCAATTGGAGTCGCGTGCCGCAAGTCCTGACCTTTGGAATGACCAAGAAGAGGCGCGAAAAATCACTGGCCGTCTTGCCAACGTGCGTGACGACATTGAACGCTGGGAAAAAGTAAGAAATGAGGTAGATGACGCGACCACTCTTGATTTACTTGCCCGCGAAGAGGGAGATGAATCGTTAACTGAGGAAATTGACATTGCGATTTCTTCCATCTCAAATCAACTCGACGACATTGAATTGCTGGCGTTATTCAATGGCGAACACGACGAAAATGACGCGGTGTGTGAAGTCCACTCGGGAGCAGGAGGAACGGACGCGTGCGACTGGGCGGAAATGGTGCTCCGTATGTACCTCAGATGGGCAGAACGCAAAGGCTTCGGGGTAGAAATTCAAGAAGCAACTGATGGCGGCGAGGCAGGAATTAGCTCAGCCACATTTATCGTTAAAGGGCGGTTCGCTTTCGGGTTCTTGCGGGCTGAGCGGGGAGTGCATCGGCTCGTCAGGATTTCGCCATTTGATGCCCAAGCCCGCCGCCACACTGCCTTTTGTTCCCTTTCCGTTGTCCCATTTTTTGATGAGGTTTCGGATGAGGTGATTATCGATGAGAAGGACCTCCGAATTGACACCTATCGATCTTCGGGAGCGGGCGGACAACATGTGAATGTCACGGACTCAGCGGTGCGCATCACCCACCTTCCTACCGGCACAGTGGTCGCCTGTCAGAACGAACGAAGCCAACACCAAAACAAGGACCGGGCAATGCAAATGCTCGCTGCCAAACTCGCGGACCTACAACGCCGAGAACGCGAAGCCGAACTGAACGCGCTTGCCGGCGAGCAACGTGACGTTGCCTGGGGTAACCAAATTCGTTCATATGTACTCCACCCCTACCAACAAGTTAAAGATCTCAGATCTAACCTCGAACTCGGCAACATCGAAGCGGTATTAGACGGCGATTTGGACCCTCTGATGGAAGCGTTCCTTCAATGGCAACGGAGTCAACGCGATTCGGCGTCTTAGACACCTCGACCCCACGAAGCGCTGACGCTACCAACAGCGGATCCTGCCGTACTCTAGGGGTATCCCTCCTCAGCCAAGTAACTGGCTTCAACGACCCTGGTTCCGATGATCCGCCTCGACAATGTCACCAAGATTTACAAAGGCGAGACCCGAGCTGTTGACGGGGTGAGCCTTGACATCAAAAAAGGGGAATTCGTCTTCCTTGTGGGTGAATCAGGATCCGGGAAATCGACGATGCTGCGATTGGTCACGGCAGAAGAACCCGCCACCACCGGCCAAGTACATGTAGCGGGTAAAGATCTCTCGCGGATTAGTTCCGGGCGCGTCCCTTACCTCCGTCGAAACATCGGTTCAGTTTTCCAAGACTTCAAATTGCTGCCCCAAAAAACCGTCTACGAGAACGTTGCATTTGCCCTGCAAGTGATCGGGCGTCCAAAAAATATTGTCACAACGCAAGTTCCCGCGATTCTTGACCTCGTCGGACTTTCCCACAAGCAGAAAAGTTTTCCTGACGAACTGTCAGGGGGCGAACAACAACGCGTGTCGATAGCTCGGGCGTTTGTGAACCGCCCATTGATTCTTCTTGCCGATGAACCCACCGGCAACCTTGATCCGAACACTGCCCAAGAAATTATGCGGCTGCTTGATCGAATTAACGGGACGGGCACCACCGTCGTGATGGCGACTCACGACCAAACCATCGTCGATCAAATGCGGCGAAGGGTTGTTGCGCTTCACGCCGGTCAAGTGGTTCGCGATGAACAACATGGAGTGTACGAGTAGTCGTGGCTGGGTTCTTAGGCCGAACCGGCTACTTCGTTCATGAAACTTGGATCAATATACGTCGCAACCTCACCTTGACTGTCGCAGCGATCTTGACGGTCGCTGTTGGCGTCATGCTTGTGGGGCTGGGGCTGATGGCCCGATATGCCAGCACAAACGCGCTGGGACGTTGGCAAGGCGGGGTGCAATTCGAGATTTTTCTCGAACCAAGCATCGCTGGCGGCCAAATTGACGCGCTTGGCCAAGAACTTAGAAACCATCCCGACATCGAACGAATTCAATACATCACCAAAGGCCAGGCATTCGAATTACTCGAAGAGATGCTGGTCGATGAACCAGAACTGTTAGCCGAAGTTTCGATCGAAAGCTTGCCGTCTTCATATCGAGTTGTTCCAAGGTTCGCCGAGGGAGAACTCATTGAGTCCCTGGCTGCTCAATTTCGACAACGCCCAGGTGTCTACTCGGTAGAGACAGGAAGGCAACAAGTTGACGCGATCAGAGAGTGGTTTAACTCATTTAGGTGGATTGTTTTACTGATGTCGATCGTGCTCGCAGCTGCGAGCACGATGCTGATCTTCAACATGATTCGAGTAGCAATGTTTGCTCGCCGACGCGAGATCGAAGTGATGAAACTCGTCGGCGCAACAAACAGTTTTATTCGACTCCCTTTCATTTTGGAAGGCATGTTGCACGGTTTGGCAGGCGGGATTGTAGGTGCTGTGGCCGCAGGGGTACTCCGAAACCACGTTGAAGAACTCTTTGGGCGCTCAGAAATCTTGGCGTTCTTCCGTTCCTTCACCGTTACTTCAAGCCAATTCAACACAGCAATCCTTGCGACCGTGATTATGGGCGTGGTCGTGGGCGCCTTGGGATCCGCCTTTGCTGCAGGCCGCTTCCTAGATGTCTAAACAGTGCAGAGTCGTTGACGAGGTTTTCTGTTACGGCACCCTGCTTCCCGGCGAACAGCGTTGGCCCTTTCTTGCACCCTTTGTCCTCGGACACGAACCCGATCAGGTCAGCGGACGCCTTTATGACACGGGTCTGGGATACCCCGCGGCGTTATTTGATCGCGTCGGCATCATCCACGGCGTCCGTTTCCGATTGGAGTCGAAACGCCTTTCTGAGGCGTTAACGCTGCTCGATGAGATCGAAGGCGCAGTCGAGGGTCTGTATCACCGAGTCTTTCTCGTAACTGCAATGGGGTTTGGTGTCCACGCGTACCAATACGGTGGTGATCTTACGGGGCTCATCGATTTGCCCAATGGGAATTGGCTCACTCATCAGCGAAGCTAGTTGCAGCTATTGCCGCTATCGACAACTCTCTGGTGACTAGTTAAAAGGAAACCGATGCCCGAATTTGAAACGCTCCGTTATGAAATTGAGGACCAGGTCCTCCTGTTGACCATGAACCGACCGGAGCGGTTGAATGCGTTCAACAGCCAAATGCAGCGCGAATTTCTCGAAGCGCTTGACCACGCTGATACAGACGACGAAATTCGCGTAGTGATAGTCACCGGAGAAGGCCGCGGGTTCTGTGCCGGAGCCGACCTTTCAAAGGGTGCCGAGACATTTGATTACGACAACCAAGCTGAAGAGGCGAAAGCTGATCGGGCATCTAACGAAGGCCGACAAGAAGGCTCAAACGCCTGGCTTAGGGATGGCGGTGGACTTCTCTCTTTGCGTATATACGAATTCAACAAGCCCATAATCGCCGCGATAAACGGACCTGCGGTGGGAGTAGGGGTCACTCTGACTCTCCCAATGGACATACGGATTGCTTCGACCCAGGCGCGTATCGGCTTCGTATTCAGTCGTCGTGGAATCGTTCCTGAAGCCTGCTCTTCTTATTTCTTGCCGAGGGTAGTTGGAGTAAGTAAGGCCCTTGAGTGGGCTTATAGCGGAAAGGTTTTTGATGCTGATGAGGCGCTGAGGGGCGGCCTTGTCCGAAGTGTTCACGAACCAGAAGATCTGCTCCCAACTGCGCGCGCGATCGCATCTGAAATCGCTGAAAACACTTCAGCGATCTCTGTGACGATGATTCGTCACATGATGTGGCGAATGCTTGGCGCTGACCACCCGATGGAAGCCCATAAGGTGGATAGTCGAGGAATTTTCCATCTGGGACGGGGAGCGGACGCTCGCGAAGGTGTTGTGTCTTTCTTGGAGAAACGACCTGCCGACTTCACCATGAAAATCAGCGAGGATCTGCCCGAGTTCTTCCCTTGGTGGGACGAACGACACTTCGAGTGACGGGATCGCCAGTCGGGTCATCTACGGTGGCTCAATGGCTGAACATGTTCTAGATCTCTCTGCGCGGTTCATTGATACCGGTCGAGTTGATAGTCCGCCCAATCGGGTAACCCATGAGTTAAGCGAACTGGCGGAAGGGGTAGCACTCGTTGAGGCATTTAGTCACGTACTTGCAGTGGAAACCGATGATGGACTTGTCGCCTTTGACTCCAGCGGCCCCGGCAGCGGTGGTCGAGTGCTTGAGAGCCTGCGGCGGTGGAGTGACGCTCCATTTCACTCCTTGGTGTACACCCATGGACACATAGACCATGTCGGGGGAAGCCATGCTTTCGCGAATGATGCGAAAAGTTCGGGATGTCCTCTTCCAAACGTCATTGGTCACGAGAATCTGATCCCTAGGTTGCAGCGTTACCGCGCTACTACTGGGTACAACAAAGTCATCAACGCCCGACAATTCGGTGGTTCGCCCGTGTCGATGGTCAGCGGAGCGGGCAGTGAACAACCGTTTGTTCCTGAAGGAACACTGGAGCCAGTGATTGAATACAGCAATACGATGACCACCGAGATTGGTGGCGTCGAATTCCAACTTCATCACGCATTGGGTGAAACCGATGATCACACATGGACGTGGATACCTCGTCACCAAATGATTTCGGCGGGGGACCAGTTCATATGGAACTTCCCGAATTGTGGTAACCCACAAAAAGTACAGAGATACCCAATGGAATGGGCAGCTTCGCTACGCGAAATGGCCGCCACAGACGTTGAACTCTTCGTTCCGGCCCATGGCTTACCCATTGCCGGTCATGACCGAATCGTTTCGTGTCTGAACACCGTGGCGTCAACTCTGGAAGAGCTAGTCGACGACGTTGTTTCAGCGATGAATTCTGGAGCTACCCTCAACGACATCGTCTTAGCGGTGACAGTCGACCCTGAAGTGCTCGAGTTGCCGTACCTGCGTCCCCTCTATGACGAACCTGAATTCGTGATCCGAAACATCTGGCGCCTCTACGGCGGATGGTGGGATGGCAAACCGTCTCGATTAAAACCCGCATCCGATGTCGCGATAGCAGTTGAATTGGCTGAGCTCGCAGGTGGCGTTTCGATGCTCTCCGAACGCGCACGCGTGTTAGCGGAAAGCGGCGAACTGCGCGTTGCGTGCCATTTAATTGACATGGCGGCGGACGCGGCACCTGACTCCACTGCCGTCCACGAAATTCGTGCCTGGATATATCTCACCCGTCGTGCTGCTGAATCCTCGTTGATGTCGAAGGGTATTTTTGAGTCAGCTGCCAATGAATCACGAGAGGCAGCTGGCCAAGAGTTCGAGCGTCGCCGGTCGATACTTTCCCTAGAGGAGTGACTGGTCAAGTTGTCGTCGCTGCCGACGCGCTCTCACGAGAGGACGTTGAGGTCTTGCTCGGAATGGCAGGGGAGTGGAAGCTACTTCGCCCAGATCGGTGGGTTGCGAAGTATGAAGTTGACGACGAGAACCTAAGCAGAGCGCTCGTAGCTGAGTTAAGAAATGCTGGCCACCCAGCAGTCGCTGGACCGCCAGACGAAGCAAGAGCTGTCGGATGGAACAATCGGAATCAACCAACTCCGGTTGGAGAACGAGGCGCGGTGTGCTTTCCATGGGTTCGATCTGAAGCCGAGATAGTCATCGAAATTGACCCTGGAGTCGGATTCGGAACCGGAGATCACCCATCTACCCGACTTCTCCTTGATGAGCTCGCATCCGCCATTCAGGGCCACGAGTCGGTTCTTGATGTTGGATGTGGCTCGGGAGTACTGGCGATCGCCTCAGTCCGCTTTGGAGCTGATTTCGCTATCGGAATCGACATCAACACAGCAGGGCTGATTGCAGCAAACACGAATGCGCGGCGAAACCGGATCGAAAATCAGACTCAATTCTTGTCAACACCTCTCGCCGAAATTTCGGGAGACTATGACGTTGTAATTGCCAATATTCACGATGACATCCTTCGCGACATGGCAGACGATCTAGTCGCTCGAGTTGCTTCAAATGGGTGGCTTGGTCTTAGCGGAGTATCGCCGGGACAGTTATCGCGACTGCGAGCGGCCTTCCCACAAATCATTTTTGAGGAACCCCGAAAGATGGATGATTGGAATGCTCTGATAGGGCGACGAAAAATCGAATAATCTGGGATTGTTCGATTACGTGAATAAATATTTGAGTATGGGAGAGTGCGATGCACGTAGGTATGAGCGTCATATTTCAGAATCCCGGTGAAGAGATACCGGATCAGCAGGTGTACCAACAGGATTTGGCGCTCGCGTTGCAGGCCGAACCGCTCGGGTTTGACTCGGTGTGGAGCGTCGAACATCACTTCACGAGCTACACCATGTGTCCTGACGTTCTGCAGTTTTTGACCTACATGGCTGGAGCCACCAAATCGGTTCAGTTGGGTTCGATGGTGTGTGTTCTCCCGTGGCACGACCCTTTGAGAGTCATTGAGCAAATTTCGATGCTTGACAATCTTTCCGGCGGGAGGCTGATCCTCGGACTTGGCCGAGGCACGGGCAAGGTGGAGTTTGATGGGTTCCAAACTGACATGGGATCGGCGAGGCTGCGCTTCAAAGAGTCGACTGAAATGTTGCTGAATGCATTGGAAAACGGTTACGCGGAATACCACGGCGAACTCCTTGATCAGCCCCGCGTCGATATCCGCCCCCGCCCAGTCAAATCGATGCGAGGTCGAGCTTACGCCGCTGCTGTTTCACCGGACTCGGCGCGGATTATGGCTGAAATGGGTGTCGGGATCTTGATTGTTCCGCAAAAGCCTTGGAAAGCAGTGCGTCAAGAGTTGCAGGACTACCGAGATATCTATCGGGACGCGAATGGGGAGGAGCCCCCTCCACCGATGGTCGCAGGATGGACCTTCGTGGACGAAAACGCTGATCGGGCAGAAACGAAGGCTCGCGAATTCATCGGAGGGTATTGGGACTCAATCATCGAGCACTACCAGTTCGACAAACCACATCTGAAAGACATTCCGGGCTACGAACACCATGGCCTCATCTATGACCGTCTGACTGCCCCTGGGGGTCTGGAGATGATGACCGATTTTTTCATTGATCTTCAGCTGTGGGGAACGCCTGAACAGGTATACGACAAAATCGTAAAACTTCAAGACGAGACCTTTATGGATAGCTACATGGGAGTCTTCAGTTACGCAGGTATGGACCATGCCGAAGCTGACCGAAATATGAACCTATTTGCACGTGAAGTAATGCCCGAATTGCAGGCTTTAGCTCCAGTTCATGAGCGCCTAGGGATGCCTGCCTAACACGTCACGCTTTTCCTCCCTACGATCTGCGACCGTCAACGCCAACCCCAACGTCGCGCACGAAGCGGCCAGTAGTAACGCGGGTCGAAACGAACCAGAGGAATCAGCTATGACGCCGCCTAGTTGTGGGCCTATAGCGAGCCCGGCTCCAAAAACTATTGTTACGACTGCGTATGCCGCGCCGAATGCTTCGGTGTCTAAGTGATGGCTTACTTTTGCGGTGATCGCCGTCACTACCCCGGTGAACGCAACTCCGAAGAGCATTGTGGCGACAGTAGCTCCGAACTTGTGTCCCGTAGCGATCATCACGCAGCTGACGGCCATCACAGCGAGCGATAACAGTTGAGAAGAGTTCCTTCCAACTCGATCAGTCAGCCAGCCCATTA
>DCYM01000024.1:0-14966 GCA_002331465.1 Candidatus Neomicrothrix sp. UBA2110
GTTCAGGTTCGTTCGAGAAGGTTTTAGGTGATGAGACGGGAATACGGTTTTGTGCTGCTGGCAGCGCTGGCCTCAGGTTGCGTAGCCGCCGACAGCTCAAGCCCAACGACTTCTGAGAAGGTAGTAGGCGAAGTTGAAATCGGTGAAGAGGACCCACCAGCAACCACAGTGGATGCCCCAGTCGAGATTCCCTCCCCGAATTGGCAAAGCGGATTATCTGATTATCTCTACGATCAAGAAGTACTCCATACCTTTGAACTCACCATTTCCGACGAGGCTTTCGCTGACATCAACAGCGACCCCAGCGAAGAGCAATATGTGGAAGGAAGCCTTACCTTCGAAGGCGAAACCATTAGCCCCGTGGGCATCCGGTACAAGGGATCAGTCGGTGCGTGGGTCGGATGCGTTGCGGGTGGAACTCTTTTCGAACCTGACGGAGCAAAGACCTGCACCAAACTTTCGATGAAGGTCAAAATCAACTGGGAAGACAGCTCTCGAACTTTCTGGGGAGTTAAAAAGCTTCAATTCCACTCCATGAACCTTGACCCGACTCAAATGAATGAACGACTCGGATATTGGCTCTTCAGAAAGATGGGCGTTCCCGCACCGAGAGCAACTCACGCTCGGCTACTGATCAACGGCAATTACGTAGGTCTATATGCGTTTGTCGAACAGATCGACGGAAGATTCGTAGACCGAGTGTTCGAGGACGGAGACGGGAACGTATACAAGGAGGTATGGCCTCTGAATCACCAGGGCTCTGCCCGCAAGCGGTCCGAGTTCAGGGATGCCTTGAAGACAAATGAAGAGGACGAGGTGACAGTCGATCACATCCTCACTTTCTCTAAAGAACTGGCTGCGGCGCAGAAGAGCGAATTGCCCCAAATAGTTGCAAAGTGGATGGACGTCGACGAAATAATTCGGTGGGCTGTTGTCGATAGAGCCATCCGAAACGACGATGGCCCTTTACATTGGTATTGCTTCGATGGCTGCAACAACCACAATTTCTACTGGTACGAAGAGCCCACTACGGGCCGCCTTCACCTGATTCCTTGGGACCTTGACAGCGCCTTCGCCAATATCGTGTCGGATGCCAACCCCGTCACCCCAATCGCCGATAAGTGGGGCGAAATTACGAACGACTGTCGGCCGTTCCCATACGGCCAATGGAATATTCCTCAATGGTCCGCCACGTGTGATCCTTTGATCGGCACGTGGACCACGTTTGTAGACGAACGCGAAGCAGTTTGGGCTGCGTTTCTGGAAGGTCCTTTCTCGGCCGAAAGCACCGAATCCATTCTTAAGCAATGGGCAGGCCAGATTCACGACGCGACATCGGAAGCAGCAGCAACACATCAAGACGCTTTGGAATTAGAAAAGTGGAAAGCGGCGTTATCAAAGTTGGGTTCATCTCTTGATTTCGCGCGAGCTAATGGCTGATTTCCATAACCATGATCTATGGGTCGAGGGGTTTAAGGTGAACAACGATTTAACAGCGCAAGCCAAGAGGAATGTCCGATGAATCGAGCAGTGTTGGTTGGCATAGATCTGGCGGCAGTGCTTGTCTTGGTCTTTTGCCTGTATTTCCCACGCAATCGAAGACGGGACATGGTCGTTGCTCTTCTAGGAGTCAACGTCGGTGTGATGGCTATCGCCACCGCGTTCACGCATGTAGAAGTCAACCTTGGTCTTGGGTTAGGGCTCTTTGGGGTGCTGTCGATCATCCGGTTGCGGTCCTCAGAGTTAGGTCAACAAGAAATTGCGTATTACTTCTGCTCTCTAGCGTTGGGTCTCCTAGGCGGGGTTCAGTTTGAGCCAACGTACGTGTCCCCGCTTCTGATGGCAGCCGTTCTGGTGACGCTCTGGCTTGGTGACCATCAAGCGCTACTTCGAGGGCATTTTCACCAAAACATGATTCTCGATAGGGCGTACACGGACAACGGTGAGTTGATTCGAGTTCTAGAGGAGTTGTTGGGCGGAACTGATCAGGTTTCAGTACGTCGCGTGAGAATTCGACGGGTCGACTTGGTTAACGACAGCACCAATGTCGATGTCCATTACCGAATGACGTCATGACATTTTGGTTCGAGTCATTGGTGGAACGGTTCCCTGCCATTGATATCGAAGGTATGGACAGCCTGGCTTCTCTCGAACAGCGTTTCGATCGGAAATACATAGTCAGCGAAGAAGAAGCGAACAATTTTTTCTCAATGCTGCCCGGCTCTTTGACTGCATTGGAAATAGCCGGGAAACGGTCGTTCGCGTATGAATCTTGGTATTTCGATACCGCGGATCTGGAATCATTTCGTGCCACGGCTCACCGCCGCAGAAGGCGTTGGAAGGTGCGGACCCGAACCTATTTGGATGCGCAGAAAACTATGGTGGAAGTGAAGCTTCGCGACCAGCGTGGACAAAGCGTAAAACGCCGTCTCGCAGAAGATTTTTCATTAGCCCCTAACTTCACGGTTGAAGGTGCGCAGTTCGTAAATGAGGTCTTGGGTAGAGAAGGCTTCGCGGCGACGCTCACATCGACGCTACAGACCTCCTACGAACGCATATCGGTTGTTGATGTTGAGAACGAGATGCGTTTAACCGCAGATTTGGGAGTGAAGTGTCAAGCGGTCGTCGGGAAAGAAGCGTTGATAAAAGGCGTGGTGATTGAAACGAAATCTCCACGCGGCCCTGGCCCCATTGACCGTGCGTTGTGGCGACGTGGCCATCGGCCAGTCCGACTCAGCAAATATGCAACAGGTATGGCTGCCATTCATAACGAGCTGTCGCGTAATAAGTGGCATCAAACCATCAACCAACACTTCAGCTATTGAGCCGTCCCGGCCTAGTGGCTAGGGGCATTGACGGAGCCGTATGTAGGGGCTCATCTCGATTCGAAGTTTGACACGACGCCTATGCGTAGGCCGTGGAACTTCGGCTCAACTTAACTGGGGTTTAGTGGCCCCAAGCGGGGAGGAGCATCAGCGCTTTTGTCACTATCGTTACGGTAGTAGCTTTGGCTGAACTGCCTGCTGGTGCAAAGGAAAAGGATCGAAACATGGTTGAGACTACCGGTGCGACGAGTATCGATATCAGGGTGAGCCCGGACGCGGTCTACGCGATTTTGACGGACTTGACGCGTATCAGCGAACTCAGTCCAGAGTGTTACAAAGCTGAGTGGGAGGGCGACTCGGCCGGACCCGCGGTGGGCGCTACATTTCGGGGCTATAACCAAAACGGCGACCAGAAATGGGACATGGGCTGTGTCGTTGTGGCGGCCAACCCAGGCAAAGAATGGGCGTTCGAGGTCCCTGCTGACGACGGCCGCGGAACAACTTGGCGATACGAGATCGATTCAACTGATAACGGCTGCACGGTCACCGAGAGCTTTGATTCTCCAATGCTTGACGGAGAGTTTTTCCAAAAAATAAATCGACACAAGCTGCTGTTGGAAAACATCGATCGAACGTTGTTGAACCTCAAAGCTGTTGCGGAGGCCTAGGTCGCAGCGACAGCCTCACAGCGGTTGCGATTGACAGTTAGCAGGGACTGAGAGCAGCTAATCTGTTCGGTTTTGAGTCCAGGTGTTTCCGGATTGGACGTCGATGTCGCGAGGCAGTCCTAAAACTCGCTCGGCGACAATGTTGCGCTGGACTTCGCTGGTTCCCCCACCAATGGTGAGTGCAGGGGAAAACAAAAACCCGCCATGCCAATTCTGCCAACCTTCAACTGCGGATTGAGTGAGGGGAAATTCAGCGGGTTGCCCAAGGGGCCCAGTGTTAGTCAGCATGCCTTGGGCCCCCATAAGGTCTTTGGCGAGGCGCATCACGTTTTGGCCGTGTTCGTCGGCCAGTGCTTTACGAACTGAGGCTTCAGGTCCTGGCTGTCGTCCTTGGAGTTGAGAGGTGAGCGTGCGCAGGCGAATGAGTTTCAATACCTCACTTTCAATGTGTAGACGTGATGCCCGGTCGCGTAACACCGGATCTTTTACCCCTCCTGCGCCGCGCACCAGATCTAGTAGGTCAGTCGCGCTAGGACCACTTCCCCAGAGCGCACCCTCACCCGACAAAGAGACTCTCTCGTTGCCTAACGTGACTTTGGCTAGTCGCCATCCATCGTTCTCCTCACCGATGCGGTTTTCGACGGGCAACTCCATGTCGGTGAAAAAGGTTTGGTTGAAAGAATATGCGGTGGTCATGTCGACAATGGGTTGAAGTTCGAGGCCTGGCGTATCCATCGGGCATATGAAATACGAAACACCTCGATGCTTTGGCACGTCAGGGTCCGTGCGAGCAATGAGAATGCCGAACTTGCTTCGGTGAGCGCCTGACGACCAGATCTTTGAACCATTCACTATGTAACGATCGCCATCTCGAACTGCTCGGGTTGAGAGGTTCGCCAAATCTGAGCCGCTATCCGGCTCACTGAAGAGTTGGCACCAAACCTCTTCTCCGGTCAGAATCGGCCACAGGTAGCGTTCTTGCTGTGTGGACGTTCCGCCAAACAGAATCGTTGGTCCAGCCCAGCCGAGCCCTATTCCGCCGGCGGCTCTTCGCACTCCAGCGGCCGAGAGTTCTTCGTCGATAATGAGTTGGTGAATGGGATCGGCCGCTAACCCGTATGGCTTCGGCCAGTGCGGAGCAACATAACCTGCCGCTGCTAACGCCTCTTGCGTGGGATCTCCGTCGTGTTGACGTAACCAGTCGCGTATTTCTAGGCGCCGAAGGTCGTCGTCTGTTGGCCAATCAAAGTCCATCGCTTGAGAATAGGTGGCCCTCGGTTCGAAACGGAACGAGTTGTAGAGCGAAAAGCACAAGCCAGGTTTGTTGCCGTTTGACCCGGGAGAGGACTAAATGACCGTTTGTTCGCAGCCCTACAAACATTCTTCTGTTCGTTCTGCCGCCAAACTCGTCCATAACTGCGTAATGTGAGCTCAGCTTGTGAACAGCCCAGAGGAGAAGCAGCAGTGGAGGATTACACCGCCGAAGCAGCGAATTTTCGAGCTGAAATCAAAAAATTTCTCAGAGAGAAGCTCCCCGCTACTTGGAACGGCATGGGCGGTTTTACTCCTGATGAACGCGCAACATTTGTCGCGAACTGGCGACGCACACTGTCGGAACATCAACTCCTAGCTGTTGCGTGGCCTTCCGAATATGGGGGAGCGGGCCTGAGTCAGATGGAACGCACCGTTTTGGCTGAAGAGTTGGCTGGGGCGGGAGTTCCCAGTGGTACCGACAACGACATATTTTCTATCGGAATGATTGGCCACACCATCATCGAATGGGGGTCCGACGAGCAGAAAAATCATTATCTCCCGCGAATACTTGATGGAACTGATGTGTGGTGTCAGGGCTATAGCGAACCGAACTCGGGCTCAGATTTAGCTTCTTTAGCGACCCGTGCTGAACTTGATGGAGATGAGTGGGTGATCAATGGGCAGAAGATCTGGACTTCCCAAGGTCACAACGCGAACTGGATTTTCGTGTTGTGCCGCACCGACCCTTCAACGGTCAAGCACGCAGGGATTTCGTTCCTCCTGTGCCCAATCAACCAACCGGGAGTAGAGGTCCGCGCCATTGTTAATGCTTCAGGCCACCATGATTTCAACGAAGTGTTCTTTAGTAACGCTCGTGCCCCTCGAGAGAATGTGCTTGGCGGAGTCAACAATGGGTGGGCTGTAGCGAACACCCTGTTGGCCTATGAACGCGGTGACGATGCCACAACCAATGGCATTCGATACGGCGAAGAATGGCAGCGACTGGTCGACGTGGCCAGGGACTATGGAAAGCTTGATGACGCTCGCATGCGACAAAGATTCGTACAGGCGTACTCGACAACCCAAATAATGAAATTCATGGGTCTTCAGACGGTCGCCCGCTCGCTTCGCGGATACAGCCAAGGACCTGAATCGTCACTCAACAAACTACTTTGGTCTGAGCATCACAAGCGGTTCACCGAACTGGCGATGGATGTCATCGGGATGGATGCAACGGCTCCCTCTGGCCGTGACTCTGCTACGGGAGTCGGCGTGGATGACGTGGGTTCTCCCTATTCGTCTCAGGCGTGGGTAACAACTTTTGTGGGTGCGCGCCCGGGTTCGATTTACTCCGGTAGCAACGAAATTCAACGAAACATTATTGGTGAACGGGTACTAGGCCTGCCCAAAGAACCCCGTGCCGACGCTGGACCCTGGAACGAGACCAAACGTTCCTAGTAGGTACCCCGTTGAGGGCAATTCTCAAATGTAAAAATCTGTGCCACATAGTTGGCTTTATTGGAGTCGGAGCAACAAATGGGGTCTTTCGAAGCACCACGACCTGAGCGAGCGCTTCCATCAGATGAGCGACCCTTCGATTACACACCAGTCTCGCTTAATGAACTCCCGGAAACGCCTACGCGAGATCGGAATATCGCCGCGACTGCCTGGGACGAGGCGCCTGCTGTGTTGCTACGGCTCGGAGAGAATTTAAGAGGAAATCCTGAAGCAGCTTTCAAACGACGAATCTTTGGGTGGCTACTTTGGCGAGCTGGACCTACCCGCGGTCCCTGTCGCTATTTGGCGCTAAATCCGGCGGATTTGACAGATTCTTACCTATTTGAGTTGGGAAATGAACAATCCGAAGGCGGGAAAGGACCCGACGGCGAATGGCATGACCGCTTTCGAGCGTGGAAGGAGGCCCTACGCGACGCCCCGCGCGCTTAGATGTGAGAACCGGAAATGGAGTCCAGAAGTAGCTATCATGAAAACAGATGGCAATATTCTCTAATTACTATTAAATCGATGACCAATGGGTAACTTTGCCACGGTAGAATTTGGACACCCTCTATCATCGGAGTAACGCCATGAAACTTTTTCGGCGTCCACCAAAATTAAAACCTGGATCTTTCTGGGATGATCAAGTCGAGCGTCGTCTCGCAAACATGTGGTTACAGAACCTCGTTCGGTAGCCGTGCCGTTGAAGCAAAATTCCTGAAACTTGCTGAACCGCTCCTAATTGGGGCGGTTCAAGCGGTTTTGAGTGCCTATTCTCCGAAAGCGCCCAGCCGAATCACTCTTCGACATTTGGCCGCAAACGCGGGATCACGTCCCGAGCGAACTTTGTGAGGGAATCATTCATAACTGAGGGAGCTAATCCAGGAGGACCACCCCAGGTCACCAAGTCGGTAATCCCGTTACTGGTAATAAGTTCTTGTAGTTCGGCGACACAGTGATCTGCGTCACCCACCGTCCACACAAGAGGATTCAACGGGATTGGAGTTCTTACCTCTTTTGACACCGATCGGCTCGCCACCTCCGATTTGTGATCTTGACTCGCTTTGATCAATCCGACGTAAACATCTCGTCGGTACCGTTCCGCAGCAGCTACCGGCTCCCACTCTCTGTCTGGGTCGTCAGTAACAAAGACCCCTCTGATCAACCCGACTCGGCGATCACTTACGTCTCCGACTGCTTCTTTCCAGGGATCGATAGTCAACGACTTCGGTCCCTGGGGAAGTAGATGGGTTCCGAATGCGGCTGCTCGTTTGGCCCCAGCGGGACTGGTAGCGGCAAGCCACAGTGGCGGTCCGCCTTGTTGAACCGGATCTGGAGTGACTCGAAGGTTTGAGAATCGATACCGTTTGCCTTCGAAATTGAATGCCTCGCCGCCCCAAGCTAACTGAAGCACCTGCAGGGCTTCTTCGGTCAGCGAAACCCGACGACTTATTGGGATATCGAATCCTTGAAATTCATGTGCCGCATACCCCATGCCCGCGCCCATCTCCATGCGACCATTAGAGATGTTGTCAAGAATCGCGAGATCCTCGGCGAGACGAATCGGATGCCTAAACGGTAAAAGACAGATATCGGTCGAAAATCTCATACGCGTCGTTCTTGATGCCGCCGCCGCCGCAACAGGAACAAAGTTGGGCAAATAGCCGTCGGCGATGAAATGGTGTTCGGTGAACCAACAGAGATCTAGGCCAAGTTGTTCAGCATGTTCGATCTGTTCGAAGGTCTCGCCATAAACCTGCGGCATCGTTATCTCACTACCCTGAGGGCAACGAAAGTCATGGACGATGCCGAAGCGCAACGATGGAGTCATGGAAGCAAGCTAACTGGGTCTGTGTATGCCGCGCAGCGAATGCTTTGAAACTCGTGTCACGGCATTAAATAAGGGACCGTGGTCCACTCAGATCCCGCCTCGGGGGACTAGCTAACGTCCGGAGCGAGACCGCGTACGACAAAGTCTGCTTCCTCCTCAAGGAACCGGATCGTCGCGAGCACGTCTTCGTCGGCAAAGCCATTGTCGCGATATTGCTCAAGCAACTGTTGAGTGCGCCGTCCCATCGGTACAGGGACCTCAAATTCTTCGGCTAGGTCCACTGCCAATCCGATGTCTTTGCAGGCTAAAGAGTTGGTAAAAGAGGGAGCTAAACGGTCGCGCAGAATTGCTCTGGTGCCACTGTTCCAAACGAAACTAGCGCCGCTGCTTGCTTCGACAACTTCGCGCAAGATTCTGGGATCTACACCGGCCTTTGCGCCAAGTAGCAGAGCTTCGGTGGTTCCCATCATCCCAATGAAGGCAAGCATGTTGTTGACTGCCTTGACGACGTTTCCAGCGCCAGCGTCGCCACACCTCACCACCTTTGCTCCAAAGGTCTCCAGCAGTGATTGGCATCTGGCAAAGGCTTCCTCAGATCCGCCGACCATTACGGCCAGCGTTCCTTTGCGTGCGCCGTACACGCCTCCCGATACGGGCGCGTCAAGAAAATCAATGCCTCGCTCTTTTCCCTCAACTGCGAGATCGCGACTCAAGGATGGAGAACTAGTACTCAGATCGATCACGGTGGTCCCAGAGGCCATTACATCGAAAAGACCGCCATCCCCTGAAACGACTTGCTCAACATCGCTAGGCATTGGCAATGACAAAAACACAACTTCGGCGCCCTCCGCAGCGTTGGACGCTGAAGAGGCTCGCTGAGCACCTAACTCGACTACCCGTTCCAACGATTGCTCATTGAGGTCGAAGGCCTGTACCTCGTGTTTGGCTTCCACTAAATGGGTAGCTATTGGGCCGCCCATATTGCCCACACCAATAAATCCGACACGCATGATCGTCCCCTCGCCAATGATGACCAAGTATTGATGATTTTCGCGGGCAATGAGCGCAAGCTTCGCGTCATCGCCCAAGGGGCGCTGAATGGGAGCTATTTGAAGACCTTAAGCGCAGCGCGACCTGCAAGTCGCTTTGCGTCAGAAGCGAGGAAATCAGACAACGTCTCAAAGGGCCGGTGCGACGTGTTTGTACCACATTTTGTGGTTCCACTTTGAAGACCTTTGCACCTGACACCGCCAGTATTGGCCCATGTAGATGGCTTCTTTCTCCGCCGAGAGTATTGGCGCGACTGAAGTCACCGTTGCCACACGGTGTTAAACAACCGATCTAAGAATGCGATCGACCTATGCGCCAGATGCGGCGAAACCTTTATCCAGATCTTCCACGATGTCGTCGAGAGTTTCGAGCCCCACCGATAAACGAATTAAACCTGGTGAAACACCTGCGTTGTTCTGTTCGGACTCGGTGAGCTGCGAGTGTGTTGTGGAAGCGGGATGAATAGCGAGACTTCGAACATCGCCGATATTCGCCACATGGCTATGAAGCTCTAAGCCTTCAATAAACTTTTGTCCAGCGTCAACTCCGCCCTGAATCGTGAACGCTGGAACCGAGCCATAGCCGCGACCTTCTCCGTAAGCCTGAAGGCGAGAGTGCCAAGGGCTGGAAGACAGGCCCGCGTACTGCACTTGCTCAACTTTGGGGTGAGCATCCAGATATTCCGCAACCGCTTGAGCATTCGCAAAATGCCGCTCCATGCGCAGACTTAACGTTTCTAGACCCTGAAGGAAATAAAACGCGTTCTGGGGAGAGACGGCAGCACCAATATCGCGAAGTAACTGCACCCGTGCTTTGATGATGAATGAGCCAGCACCTAAAGCGGGCCAATAAGCCAACCCGTGGTAGCTCGGATCAGGATCGGTGAAGTTGGGAAATCTGCCGCTGGCCCCGTAGTCGAACGTGCCTCCGTCAATGATTACCCCCCCTACAGAGTTGCCGTGCCCTCCAATAAATTTGGTCATGGAGTGAACCACGATGTCTGCCCCGAGGCTCAAAGGGTTGAATAGATAGGGCGTCGCAACAGTGTTGTCCACCACCAGAGGAACACCGATATTGTGCGCGATTTGCGAGACCCCCGGGATGTTTAGACAATCGTTTCTCGGATTGCCAATGGTCTCGCCGTAGAAGAGCTTGGTGTTTGCTTGGGCAGCCGCAGCCCAAGCTTCTAGATCATCTGGATCTTCAACGAATGTCGTTTCGATACCCAATTTGGGAAGCGTGTAATGCAACAGGTTGTACGTGCCTCCATATAAAGAGGCGGACGCGACAATGTGGTCACCCACCTCGGCGAGGTTCAAAATGGCAAGAGTCTCTGCAGCTTGACCCGATGCAACCGCTAACGCCCCAGGTATGCCAATAGCTGTTTCAGTTCCGCCCTCAAGGGCCTGAAGCCTTGCTTCCAAGACCATTTGAGTTGGATTCATAATCCGGGTGTAGATATTGCCTACTTCACTCAAAGAGAAAAGATCGGCAGCATGATTCGTATCGCGAAAAACGTATGAAGTCGTTTGATAGATCGGTACTGATCTGCTTCCGGTTGTTGGATCGGGTTGCTGGCCTGCATGAATTTGTTTCGTTTCAAATCCCCAGGTGTCGGTCATGACTGCCTCTCTTAGCGTTGTTGGTTACTAAAGAGGGGTGGACCAAAGAGATGCTTCCGCCATGAGAAAGAGGCCAGGCCGCTATCTCTAGGACACTTCATTGCCTCGGTCGCTAAACCTCAGCCATATCCCTACACAAGGTAGGCAAGCACCTTGGGTGTCCACCCCAGGTTGCTGGGTGCACGGGAGTGCACCGCTCTTGATAACGGGGCCATCAAAGCATCTTTTGGTGCATCAGGCAAGTCCATTGTTGCAAGGGACTCCACTTGCCAAGTGTTGGACACTTGTTTGATTGAAGTGACGGTGGTTGCTGGCTCTGGCACACTGAAGCCGTGTCGAGATTCCAACGGGTAACCGAGACCGATGAGGCGGGAACTACGCGGCTCGTCAGCCTGGAAGTCACCGATGAAGCGGTCTACCGCACATCGAAGTCACAAATGTGGGAGGGCCGACTCCCACTCGCTGCCGTCATCAATCTGAACATCGCACGCGTCGGTTCCTCTGACCAGGTAACCGCAGACACCAAGCACGGCCCTATCACGTGGTCGTTAAAAAATGGCCAACAATTGATTGACGCGATCGAAACTCAACGTGGCTAAAAATCTATTAGACCGACATCGCAGCTAGCCATCACCCTGCTGTTCGAGACTCATGGAGCACCGTTTCGCCGCCAACGCTTAAGCTCCAAAATGTCGAACAGGATGCAACATGATTACAGCCATGCCCCGCATAGCGATAGCCGTGAATGATTTCGAAAGCGCATTAACGACGTTCAGAGATCATTTTGGTATGCCCGTGGCCGACTTCTCACCAGAAACAGTGCCCTCGTTGGGTGCCCATGTGGCTATGTGTCAACCACCGGGAGGAAGCAACATCGAATTGATGGCACCCGCCAATCCCAACGAACCCCTGAGCCAAGCTCTTCAAAAGTTCCTCGACCATCGAGGTGAGGGAATATACGCATTGATGCTTGAGGCGCCGGACCCTAACGCTGAGGCCGAAATCCTCTTGGAACGAGGCATAAAAGTTCTCCCCTTGATGAGAGGTGCGGGAGGTAGAGACATCCACCCGAGTTCAACTCACGGTGTACTCATTCGCATATACCCCGACGGATCGGTAACTCAACCCGAAAAAGTTGTCAGCCAAGCACCAAATTATTCGGGCATCCAAAAAGTCATAGTGGCGACGCGCGATGCGGGCCTCGCATGCGACGCGTATTCGCAAGGTCTGGGCTTGCCATCTGACCCGCCACAAGCAGATTTTGACAGGGGAGTAGTGAGCTCGATCGTCCGACCGCCTCAAGGCGGAATTATCGAGCTGGTATCGCCCATCGACACGTCTAAAGCGACCGGCGCCGAGATTGACGAATTTCTCAACTCCAACGGAGAAGGAATTTGTTGTTTGGTTCTCAGTGCAGACGGCGATGTCCCCGAACGAGATATCAATCTTTTTGGAACTCGCATTCTGATTTCCTGATCATTAACCATTCGCGGTTGCTGCTACCCAGATGAAGCGAAATGCGCGACGAGGACACTCCAAGCACTCAAAGGCGAAAGAGCCGTATTATTGGTAGCGACGGTTGAGTCATGAGGACGTGGACTATGAAAACCGATATTGATCTGGATTACGAGGTCATTGTCGTAGGAGCAGGCGTAGCGGGCATCTATCAGATCAAGCGCCTCAAAGACATGGGCATCACAGCGACTGTTTTGGAAGCCGACCCGGACCTCGGCGGCACTTGGTACAACAATCGATACCCAGGAGCGCGGTTTGATTCAGAGAGCTACACCTACGGCTATTCATTTTCTCAAGAGCTCTTAGATGAGTGGCATTGGAAAGAAATGTTTTCCGCTCAACCCGAAAACCTTGAATATTTGAACTTCGTCGCTGACAAGTTCGATCTGCGCCAACATATGCAGTTCAACTGTCGTGTCCAATCCACCATCTTCGACGAAGATCGCCAGGTCTGGAACGTAACCGTCTCCGACGGTCGTGAACTCACCTGCCGCTTCGTAGTACTTGCTCTGGGCCTGTTGTCTCAGCCCACCATGCCGCGCATGGAAGGCGTTGAAGACTTCAAAGGCCGTTCATGGCATACCTACAGCTGGCCGCACGAACATGTCGATCTCAGCGATCAACGAGTCGCCGTTATCGGTACAGGCGCGACTGCCATACAGGTAATCGGCGAAATAGCGGACAAAGTGGGAGAACTCACAGTCTTTCAACGTCGACCGAATTGGGTCGCTCCACTCAACAACAGCGAAATTAGCGCGGAACAAATGACAGAAATCCGTGAACGCTACGACGAAATATTTGAAACCTGTGCCCGAACTCCGGGCGGTTTCGAACACGAACCGGACCGACGCGGATTTTATGAAGTGACACCCGAAGAACGTTATGAGCTCTGGGACCGACTCTACGACGAACCTGGATTTAGTATTTGGCTGAGGAATTTTCGCGAAATCTTTACCGACGAAGAAGCCAACGCCGAACTTTCCGAGTACGTAGCCCAACGAATCCGTGGTCGCGTTCATGACCCAGTCGTCGCGGAAAAGCTCGTACCCAAAGACCACGGCTTCGGCGTCCAACGTGTACCTATGGAAACTGGCTACCTTGAGGCCTACAACCGAGAAAACGTTCACTTAGTCGATATCAACGAAACGCCGTTGGAGCGCGTGACCGAAACGGGGATCCGCACCACGGAACGAGACTACGACTTTGACATCATCGTGTATGCAACTGGGTTTGACGCCATAACAGGGTCATTCGATCACATCGATATACGAGGTCGAGACGGTCTCACACTCAGAGAAAAGTGGTTCGATAATCCTTCGACTTTCCTCGGAATGCTGGTGTCTGGGTTCCCTAACTTGCTGATGCCTTCGGGACCGCAGAGCGGATCGGCTTCCACCAACTATCCGCGAGGGATTGAAAACGGAGTGAACTGGTGCACAGATTTGCTCGAGTACATGCGGTCCCGCGATCTCCAATACGCCGAAGCGACAGAGGGCGCGGAAGAACGCTGGACGGGTCACGTCGTCAAGATGTACTCCGTGATGCTGATGCGTAAAGCTCAATCATGGTTTACTGGCTACAACTCCAACGTTGACGGACATGAAGCAGGCAAAGTGCGCTACATGGTGTACAACGGCGGGACGCCCAAATATGTGGCCACCATCAATGAGGTCGCCGCAAACGACTACGAAGGCATTCGGTTTTCGTTGGACTCCAAGGTGGCTCAAGACGTCATGGCGGCCGGGTAGTTAGACTCGTTACCTCTGAATCACCCCTCCGGGTTGCGACGAGCAACTATGTATGTGCACCGCGAGGAAGCAAGTAACTACTACTTTCGTCTAGGTGACAAGTGACTCTCCGGCTGACCATGTTGAGATAAATCGACACCTCTGGAACTCGTACGCTCCAGATTGTTTAGCTAGTGGCGAACGCGCGTGGGCAAACTCAGAACCACGTTGGGGGATCTACCAGATTGTCGAGTCAGAACTTGGTCTGTTGGAGACCTTCATGGGTGGCGACGTGATCGAACTTGGATGCGGAACTGGGTACGTTTCGGCCTGGCTAGCTCGCTTGGGGGGTCGCCCAATCGGGATAGATAATTCCCCGCTACAGCTAGCCAACGCCGCGTATTTACAGAACCAATTCGGGACTCATTTTCCCTTGGTCCAAGCCAACGCCGAAAGGTTGCCTTTTGTTGACGGGTCGTTTGATTACGCGATTTCTGAATACGGCGCGGCGATCTGGTGCGATCCGCACCGGTGGATTCCTGAAGCTGCCAGAGTGTTGCGGAGCGGTGGACGGCTAGTTTTTTTGGGTAACTCGACGCAACTAATGCTCTGCGTCCCTGATGACGATGGCGCAGCGACAACGGAGTTACTGCGGCCTCAGTTCGGAATGCATCGCTTTGAGTGGGCTGGCGACCCGGGAGTGGAGTTCCACCTCTCGCATGGCGAGATGATCAAAGTTCTGCGAACAAGCGGATTCGAGATTGAGGACTTGATTGAGCTTCGTCCGCCGGCACAAGCCGAGGAAAATAGATACCCGTTTGTCGACCTGGAGTGGGCTAATCGCTGGCCGGCTGAGGAAGCATGGATTGTGCGTAAGCGTTGAAACTCTAGGAGTCCTCCACAGGTAACGACGAAAGCATGTTCAGATTCCGGGCACAGTCGGGACACAAATAGCGACGGTCGGAAACAGTTTCGTT
>DCYM01000024.1:15361-17508 GCA_002331465.1 Candidatus Neomicrothrix sp. UBA2110
GCTCTGCTCGCATGCTTGCCATGAAAACGCGACCCCGCATAGCTGACACTCAACAAAACCAATTTGCCCCAACAGCTCGCGTCGCGTTCGCGACACCGGATTAGCAATCGGGGCTGGCACATCACGGTGACATTTGAGATTGTTGTCGATTCGGAGAAGGCCGATTCCGAGCTGAAGAGCAACTTCTATCTGGTTCTCAGTGAAGCGCTCGTCTGCGGTGAAGCAAGCAAGATAAACCCGGTCAGCCTGCAACCGCTGAGCACTTGTTTCACCTGCGACCGAAACAAACCTTGTGGTCGAGGGGCGAACTAATGCTGTCACTAACTCAAAGTCACCGTTCAACTCACCACCCACGTGCGTAATGCCTACCAAGTCCGGACGCGGATCTCGCACTGCTTTGGGCAGCAAGGAAACGACTCTGCAATTAAGACCCGAGGGCATGGAAAGCCATGAACGAACTGAGGCACGAAGCTCGACCTCATCGACCTTGGTCATCCTTTGACCCTCTCCTTCGACAAGTTCACGAGACGCTCAATGTGGCAGCGAGGAAAGAATGTGGGGGAAGCGTTACTACCGGTTGGGGACCATTCGACATTTCTCCCGGAACTCGCCTCACAGCATTCGGGTTCTCCCACGTGTTCTGCGTCGTCGGATCCGAATGATGAAGAAGCTCCACGGAGAGCGTTTCGAGATGCCCGCCGGACAAATTGATTTGAAGGTCGACGCTTTCATCGACCGAACGATTTACCGCATAGATATGCAGTTCCTGGTCATCGCTGAGGATGGCTGCACCATCCACCATCGCAACATCTCCGAAATCGGGTGAAGGTACTAGCGACCCGTCATACCCCATGTTTAGCGAAGTCCCATTTCTTCGGCCTACGAACATCGACAGCGCCTCGAAGATGCTCTGACGAAGCAAATTGTCGCCACTAGTTAGGACAGGAGCTATTACGTTCACGATTTGAGCGATGTTGGCGATCTTCACTACATCGGCATTTCGAATGAAGCTCATTAAGAATTGGGCACACACGAGCGCGTCTTGAAGATCGTAAACCTCCTCCACCAAGTGAGCCGGGAAGGTTCCATCGGCCCACATACCGGACCTGTTCCGTGTCCGATACCAAACATTCCATTCATCAAAAGCGATAAATGGTCGCCGAGACGATCGTCGTCGACCGGCAACGTAGCGACACACAGAATCAATTTCTGCAATCTGTCGATCAACCGCAACTCCAGACGTCAAGAATGCGGCGGTGTCATTAGACCAGTTGTCCAAATAACGGTGGGTGGAAAGATAGTCAGCGAACCCGCCCACCGCCTCTAGTGACTCGCGATCCCAGTCCAGATAGGTCGGGTTATCAGGGAGCGAAGTGCCAGAAACAACCAACTCAATTGATGGGTCAACCAACTTCATCATGTGGGCGGCTTGACGGGCCTTACTTCCGTACTCGCTTGCAGGCATGTGCCCTATTTGCCACGGGCCGTCCATTTCGTTTCCGAGGCACCATAAAGGCACTGTGGGAGCGCCCGATTTGCCATCAGCCTCACGTTCTGCGGTGATATCGGTTCCTAATGATCCGTTGGTGTATTCGACCCAATCCGCGGCTTCTTCGGGTGAACCTGTTCCTAGATTGACTGCGAACATTGGGGACCACCCGGTGCGTTGACACAGCCCCAGGAACTCGTTCGTGCCGAAAGTGTTTGGTTCGATCGTCCCCCAGGCCAATTCGCGACGAGTTGGTCTCGTATCGACTGGGCCGACTCCGTCCCGCCAATGGTAATTGGAAACGAAGTTCCCGCCTGGATATCGCATCACTGTGAAGTCAAGTTCAGCGACGGCCGCCAAAACGTCTGAGCGGCAACCGTATTCATCAGCATGAACCGAAGAGGGATCGAAAACACCCTCATATACGGCGCGTCCCATGTGCTCGAGGAAGCCTCCGAAAATTCTCGGGTCGACTGGTCCCGAGTGGTGACTGGCGTGAAGATTAAACGTGGCTTTGTTCACTACAAGAGCGTAGTAAGCAAATCGGATGTAGATATCGAACTGTCGGTGAGCGGAGTGAGCTACATCGAATTCGAAACGTTCAACTGCCCTATCAGACATATCTTGCTATGTGCGATGCCTGGCGTGTCAGTCGTGT
>DCYM01000024.1:17845-23805 GCA_002331465.1 Candidatus Neomicrothrix sp. UBA2110
CGTCGTGTTCGTCGTGTTGGTCGTGTGTGCCATGTTCGTGCGTTAGAAATCCAGCCGCGTTCGAAATAAGGAGTGTCGCTGCGAAGAGTGCGGCGCTTGCCACTACAACTCGTGCTGATCGCGGGCCGGTCTCGGGGTTGTGTATCGAAGGCAAAGTATCCACCGTGGTGACGTAAATAAATGTGCCAGCCGAAAACAACAGCACAACCCCTACCAAGGACGCGCTGGCATTGTCCAAAACGAAATAAGCGCTGACCGCCCCGGCAGGGGTAGCTAACGCGAAGAGTAGTAAGCCGCCCCATATCGACTTGCGAGTAACGGCCTCATGTGATGAGAAAACGCCCAAACTCAACGCTGCGGGCACCCGGTGAACTAGAACGCCAAACGCAACCAATATCGAGATCGACGTTTCACCTGATGCTGTTGCCGCTCCGATAGCTAGGCCGTCACCTACCGCGTGCACCGAGAGACCTATTGTCATCACTAAACCAGATTTTGGATGGTGAACGTGGCCATGACCGTGGCCCGCCTGATGGTCGTGATGTTCTTCATGAATAGCGTGGCTGAGCCCCATCCCCTCCAAAATCAGCATGAAAACAAAGCCAGATGCCACCGCCGTCCCAAGTGTCAGTGGACTGTACGCGAGGCCATCGTGGCGCGAAACCATGTGAAAGCCCTCGGGCAGTACTACTAGCAGAGCAGAACTCAATAGCAGCCCCGATGCGATGCCGGTCAAACGGTGCAAACTTTTTTCGGTGAGTTGGTCTGCTGTTGCGAGGCCAATCCCGCTTGCCGTGACTGATATGAGGATTATCAAGGTTGACAAGCCAATCAGGATCACGCCGAGATCCTAATAGGAATGGTTCTTATGTTCGACTTGGGCCATTCGTGATATGTCGCGGCGCGAGCCCGTTGCTTTTTGGCGACGGGCATGTGTTAGCGAGGTCGTGGTGTGATCTATGTTTTTGTCATGCAGAAGTCGCACCTTGACCAACGTGCCCTCCAAGGGTTCAACCAATTGGTGAGTGCTCGACGGAGCGTTCGAAGCTTCGAGCCGGGAGAGCCAATACCGAAAGAAACGCTCGAGAAAATTGCTGACGCTGGACGATGGGCGCCATCGGGCGCGAATTCACAACCCTGGGAAATATGCGTTGTCGAAGAATCTGAGCGGGTACGCGACGTCGCATCTTTGATGGCAAGCCAAGCCGATCGACTCAACGAACACTGCAAAGGATTTCCACACGTTCACAAAAAGCACTGGGTGCATGACTCGGTTGCGCTCATGGTGGTGTTTGTTGACGCCCGCTGGGCTGACACGTTCCCCACTGCGCTCGAACCTGAGCTTGATGCCACTGAGTACGAAGAAAACCGTCGGAACATTTTGCTTGTCTCTGTGGGAGCAGCGGTCCAAAACATCCAGTTAGCGACCACAGCTGTCGGATTGAGCTCAGCCTGGCTTTCAGGGGGTGGCGAGCCCCAAACGGCGCAGGATCTACAGGGGCTTCTCGGCTTTCCATCGACCCATACTCCGTATGGAATTGTGCCGATTGGTTGGCCACGAAGGCGAGCGGAAAGCCGTTGGAGACGTCCGATCGAAGAAGTTATCCATTGGAATGAAGCAGCAACGGAGAACCTGCGAAGTCGCGAGGACATTGATTATTACATTGAGAAGGAGCGTCGACACTCGATCTATAAAGACGCCCAATCCCGAGACAGGCACCTCTCCGAAATTACTCCTGTCGATGGAGAAATCGACCAAGTCGACGACGGAAATTGATAAAGCGCTCATCTCGAACGGCATCTTGAGTTCGTAGCTCGGCTAATGAGCCGCAACCGCAATCGTCAGCTGCCGGGTCGCCGAAATGGCGGTGGGGGCATCCTAGGCGGTGGTCAAGAAACACCACGCACTCATAGGTGCCACCATTGGGGTCGATCCGCAAATAGCGTTGCGCACCCCCGGCAAAACGACGGTCGAAGTTCATATCCTGATGCTACTCATCTGACAAGGGTTGCTCCGTTGGGGCGGTCGCTGGTTGTCTTAAGAGGGGTTCTCCCAATACAAACCGGTAGAAGTGCCTCGGTGGGTGACTGTCACTAGCTTTCGCCCCTTGAGGGCCCCGCATCCAGATATTCCTAAATGGAGATGGGAACCTCCTTTTCTCAATTTCTGACGATTACCTAAACTCTGAAACGGTGTATCGGACGAGGACTCTCCCTGGTTCTGCTACGTCGTTTACGGTTACCTTTCGGTTTTCGCAAAGACGTTCTCAACGATTTGAGCTTAGAACCCCGTATCCTTGATATTGGAGAAGTCGAAAGCGGCTTCAATTTCATATATGAGGAGGGCCCAGATGGCCCAAGGCAAAGTAAAATTTTTCAACTCACAGAAAGGGTTCGGCTTCATCACTCCTAGCGATGGCGGCGACGACCTTTTTGTGCATTACTCAAATATTGCGGGTGACGGCTACAAGTCACTTGAAGAAGACCAAGACGTTTCTTTCGATATTGGTCAAGGACGCAAGGGTGATGAAGCTCAGAATGTACGAGCTCTTTGATCTGAACAAAAACTAACTACGAATACGACCGGTAGCGCTGCATTTACTGTTGGCCTACCGGTCGTCTCGTTTGTTTTGTCGCCCTATGAACATCTTAAACCCAGGCAAGAACTAAGTCTGACTGCTCCTTTGGTGCGGTCTTTTGTCGCTTTCGCGTAGAAGCAGAAAGGTCACCGGCACTGACACGACAGAAGCCACTAAGCCCTGCGGCAAAATGTTGATACGCCAATGAGAAGCGAGTTCGTCAAGATCTCTCATGACAAGATCGCAGTTACTGTTGGGTGGCTACCGGGTTACTGTTGCACCCAAGTTGTGTCGATGTAACCCGCTGCGAAAGACAGTCCTTGTTCGGCGCACAATTAGCAACTTAACTGCGGAGCGACTGTATGTGCCACGGGACCCAGGGGTGGTTTGATGGTTGATTACGGCCAAATATTCGTTCAAGCCGATTGGCTTGAAGAACACCTAGGAGATCCTGGTGTAGCCATTCTGGATGTTCGGACCGGTTTTCGTCCGCGCCCGCCGGGACCGTCAGATTTTTTTTCAATGCGTTCCAAATACGAGGCTGGACACCTTGAAGGCGCTCATTACCTTCATATGGTTGACGATCTCTCCGACCCACAAGGCTCGTTTCCGTTCACTGCTCTGGATCCCAACCAAGTTCGTCAACTGCTGGGTGCCCTGGGCGTTTCAAACGAGCAGACTTTGGTGCTGTACGGCAGCGATGTGCCTCCAGTCGTGCATCGGTGCTGGTGGATACTCGCCCAGGCTGGAGCGACTGATGTGCGGGTACTTGATTGCACTTACAACGCCTGGGTGGATGCCGGTCGGCCCGTGACAAACGCGCCAGCCGCAGTTGATTCCAAGAGATTTGAAGGGTCCGCAAGACCTGAGTGGATTGCCAGTAAAGAGATGGTCTTTGCAGCAATCGAAGACCCATCGATTGGGTTGGTGAATGCCCTCACGAAAGAGCAATTCGAAGGAAGAGGACAATTCTTTGGCAAACCAGGGCGAATCCCCCAAAGCATCAGCGTTCCCGCTATTGACTTGACCGATCCGATGTCGGGAGCGCTGCGAAAGCCTGATGAACTTCAAGAAGCCTTTGACAAAGCTGGAGCTAACAATTTCGACCACCTAATCACTTACTGCGGGGGCGGAATAGCAGCTAGCACCGCTTTTCTCGCGCTGAAGCTGATTGGGTGGGAACGCATAGCGTTATACGACGGCTCGCTGATGGAATGGAACGAAGACCCTGTCGCGCCTATTGAGGTGGGCCCGCTTGTGCATGATTGAGGCGCCTACGGTCAACAACCCCAGGTTTTTGACGCCGGACATCTCTTGGGGATCTCAAGGCACTAAGCCATGTGCTGAACTGTTACATCCAATCTAAACTCGGCAGCTATCTCAGAGAAGGAACTGATGTGATTAGTGTCGTAACTCGATGGGAAGGTAGTCCCCAAGCTATTCATGCCGTTGAGGCTGGATCACGCGCTGCGAGGTCTCAACATATGGAGTGGGGGGCGGCGAATCCTCGCCTGATGCGCCCCGTGACTGGTACCGGAGGTCTCGAAGTCGCTTTGTATGTGTGTGATTTTGATTCCATGGAGGCGTACGGGCGTTTCTGGGATCAAGTTTCCGCTAGTGATTGGTTTGTTCAGCTTCAGAAAGATGTTGCAGCTGCTCATCCGCAACTCCGGATGGCTGACCAACTGATTATGTACGACGCGATTGCTGACTGAAAAGATTTCGTTGACCCGTTTCTTTGGTGGCTGGTCATAGCCCTGTTTTTCTTGTGCTAAACAACTGTTGGTCGGTTGACCAGGACTTCGGTCCACCATCATTATCAACTCAAGACAACACTGAACTTGGGAACACGGAAGCGAAAGCGGAAGTGCGAACACTGAAGTAGGAACACGGAAGCGAAAGCGGAAGTGCGAACACTGAAGTAGGAACACGGAAGCGGAAGCGGAAGTGGCGTCGGCTCGAAAGGGTCTGACAGAGCAGGGGAGGGGAAGACTTGTACTGGCAACGAATGGGGTAAACCGATTCGGAAGCTTCTGGGATAGGCCCCCTTCGGGGGGTCTTTCCGCGTCTAGGCAACGCCCAGTAGTTCCTAGGGTCGAGGACCCCAGGGCGCTGCTTGCATCAGTTGAATCTCTTGGCGCTCCAGAAGTGGCCGCAGTTGAGCAGCAAAGGCCATGAAATCCTCGTCAGTAAACAAGTTTTTCCAGAACTCGCGACGTTCAACATCGCTTCCGAACCGCCAAATATGAATCAACTGATGCAACGGACCGGTATCTGATACGAAATAACCCACCAGGAATTTGGAGTGACCGCCTGCCTCGAGCGCAGGCCACCCTTCGTTCGAATACAACTCGAGGACCGTGCCCATTTGACCCACCGTCACGTCGTAGGTTCGTTGTTCGTAAAGTTCCAATTGGCTCACGACGCGACCTTACTTGTGGCATTCGTAGCGCGCTTCGAGGTAGCTCAGGAACTCGCCTAAATAATTCAAAGCTGCTTGAGTGCTGCGAGCAACCCCCGCGGAGCGTTGCGATACGAAGCGATTTCGTTGGAGTCCATTACTTGGACCCAACAATTCCCGTCGAATCGAACAATTGCGGGAAGGGAGTCAATCGCCGAAAGTTGTTCAGGGTTCGCGTCATTTTTATGCAACAGGTCAATTGGGACGCCGAGATCCTTACACGCTGTCTTCCACGACGATTTCCTGAAAGGGTTCCAACCGTGGGGCAGGTCACACAAACTGCAAGATGTACCTTTTGTCAATGAGGATCAACGAGCGCGTTGAACGCGGTCTGTCATAACGTGCGGCCATACGACAATCCGCGATACGGAGGTAAACAGCGTGCTTGCTGAGGAATACAGGAAAGCCTTTGAAGACGCTACGACCCGTATCGCAGATCTCGCATCGGGAGATGGCGATCGACCCGTCCCACATATTGCCGACTGGACGTTGGTCGACGCTGTGACCCATGTGGGACTCGTATTCTCTTTTGTTGCCAAATCAGTAAGCCAGGGAGGTCCTATCGGCGATGCAGGGGTCGCAGCATGGGCAAATGATCCAGCTAATCGCCCGCACACAGCGCAGCTTTCGGAGTGGTTCCAAACAGCCGCCAACGAAATGATCGAAGTCATATGGCAACACGACTCCAATGATGAAGTCTGGACCTCAAGCCAAAGTACGGACCAGGCAGGATATTGGATGCGTCGCATGACTCAGGAAGCAACTGTGCATCGTTGGGACATAGAAGCAGTGACAGCGAGTAACACTGCGATTAACGCAGCGCTCGCAGTCGATGGCATCAACGAGTTCTACGACTTCTTTGTGAGCGAGCGAATGCCTACGGCGTTCGCAGGTGTCGGGACGATACACCTGCATGCCAC
>DCYM01000024.1:24201-31128 GCA_002331465.1 Candidatus Neomicrothrix sp. UBA2110
GGAAAAGGAGACGTTGCTGCTCGAGGGTCAGCGGGCGATCTTTTGTTATTGGTATGGAACCGCGTACACCACTCGACTCTCGAAACCTTTGGTAATACGGACTTGCTGGAAGACCACCAACGCCTCTTGCGAGTTTGAAAGTTAATGGTGTGATCAACTAGAGCACAGGAGGGGAATAATGAAATCGACAGCAATGACGGAATTGTTGTGCCAGCAACTCGCCGACGGCGAATTTGGCAAAACCGGACGCCGATCATTTTTCGAGTACCGAGAGACCGGTCTGGGTCAACTTACCGACGGCGAATACCGCGCTCAGGTAATGCGAGCTACTGACGTTATGGAGGCAACAGGCTGGCACTATCACGAATGTGACCTGCAATTCGTATATGTCCTGAACGGTTGGGTAGACCTCGAGTTTGAAGGTGGCCGCTCTGAACGCGTGTCCGCCGGAGCAGCACTATCCATCCCATCTGGGATGATCCACAACGAGATTGCATGCTCGCAAGACTTCGAGGCATTAGAGGTTGTGGCGCCAGCCGAAATGGTGACAGTGCCTTGCGGACCACCCAAGTGAAAGTGGTTTAAGTCAGATTCGCAGCAGTTACATCAATAGCTTTACGCGCAATAGTTACCATCTGATCAATGTGATCTTCATCAACAACAAACGGTGGCCCGAACATGATTGCATCGTCAAAGACCCCTGAACCCGAGGGATAAACCCACACTCCGTCTTCAAGAGCTGCGCTTGTTACATTGTCAGCGAATGCCGCCGAACGAGGAAACGGTTCGCCGGTATCACGGTCGGCTACTAGTCCCAGTCCCTGCAACAACCCGCGCCCCCTGATGTCCTCTACATTGGGATGATCCCGGAATTCTTCGTCCAGTCGATTTCTCAACACGGCTCCCATTTGCGCCGCCCGCTCTACCAGGTTCTCGTCGCGGAGGATCTCTAAGACCTTCATCGCCACAGCGCAACTCAGATCGTGACCAGCGAAGGTGTAGAACATCAACGCGAGGTCAGTTGCGCCGATCGGTTCGACTACATCAGCGCGGGTATACACGCCGCCAATCGGTACGTACCCCCCTCCGAGGCCCTTACCTGCCGCAATGATGTCAGGAGTGAAGTCGAGTGCACGGTGCCCCATGACACTGCCGAGTCGACCAAAGCCCGTCATCACCTCATCAGCAATGAGGAGAATGCCGTGACGGGCACAAATCTCGGAGATTTGTGACCAGTAACCATCGGGCGGAACGTAGGCCCCTGCTGCTGCTCCAATAACCGGTTCCCCTATAAAAGCGCTAATAGTGTGAGGGCCTTCAATCTCAATCACCTTTTCGAGTTGTTCTGGGTCATAGTGACTTGTTTTTGGCATGACAGGCAGAGCTGATTCCAGGCCTTTTCGACGCCGGTCATGTGAACCGACAGCTAACGCCCCAATAGTTGCCCCGTGGTATGACACGTCGCGCCCGATTACTTTGTGACGTTCTGGACGACCGCACGCGACGTGATGTAACTGTGCCACCCGTATTGCTGCGTCAACCGACTCTGATCCGCCACTGACGAAGACACAACGCCAAGATGGGTCCGGGAGCCAGTTGTCAGCAACCTCATTGACCAGGGCTACCCGCGATTCAGTGGCAAATATTGGAACGACATAATCCAACCGCCTCAACGCGTGGGCGGCGACCTCGGCAATTTCGGGCCGTCCGTGACCGATGTTGGTAACGATCGCTCCGCCTCCCGCATCAAGTATTCGACGCCCACCAGCTGCCTCAAGCCACACGCCCTCACTACTGGTGATCAACATTGGTTGGGTGCCGGGGATAAAAGGAAAGCGTGATGTATCCATGCGCAAAGAGTACGCCTATCCCTGAGTTCATGGAGGGGTCGTGGTTCACTAAAAGTGTGCGTTATCTGACACGACCTCTAGTTGCTGTGCTGGTGGCCCTGTTCATTCTGGCTAATGGAGGTGGTTGGCCTGAACTAGCTATCGGAGCGGCAATTTTCGTTTTCATTGATCTGGCCTCTCGCCAAGTTCTCAAACGTCGAAAGAGGTCGTAATCGTGGGAAAAGTTAGGGGCATCAATTGACACTCGACGAGATCGCAAACTGGGCTCAAATTGTGGAAGCCGTAATTCTGTCTCTCTCGATCGTGTTTATCGGTGCTGAAGCTCGCCAGACTCTGCAGCACAGTCGTACGCAATTTGGCCATGGCCTTACTGATCGTTTGTATGACAGATATTTTGCGATTTCTCGAGACCCAAGCTTCAGCCAGTTTTTGATCAAGGACTGGTCAGGTGACGACCTTCAGGGCGAAGAGTACTTCCGCGCTCTAAATCTTCTCGGCGCGGACCTAATTGACCTTTTCGACACGTATGACGCTTGGAAAGAAGGCCTAGTCGGAAGGGTTCATTTGGAAATGCGGATGCAACTCGTCAAGTTGGGCGCCTTTTTGTCCCCGGTTGGACGAGCTACATGGGATCACTGGCGAACTACACGTGATCAGGAATTTCGTGATTGGTTTGAAACTGAGGTGTATGGCGGGCCACTAGGCAATGAGACTTCAGAGGACGAAGACCTCAACCTGGTCCACGATTCCGAGAACGATTGAATCGTAAAGAATTATCTAGGATCTAACCTGGCAGATTCTGCAACAAATTCGAGATTGCAATGCGATCTATCTTCCCGATTGGGTTGCGGGGAAGCTCATCGACCACCTCGACCCGCTCGGGCCAGGTATACCGAGCCGTGTCTAGCTCACTAAAAAATCTCACCAACTCGTCTAGATCGAATGAGGCTTCTGCGTGAAGAGACACGTACGCGCAGGCCCTTTCACCTAAGCGAGGATCAGGATACGGAACGATTGCCACCTCCCTCACGGCCGGGTGTTCGTGCAACATATGCTCAATTTCTTCGGCGTAAATATTCAGTCCGCCCCGAATAATTGTGTGTTTTGATCGTCCCACCGGATTCAAGTAGCCGTCTTTATCCATGAAGGCTAAATCGCCGCTCGCGAACCATCCGTCTGCATCAATGGCCTGGTTCGTAGCTTCATCATTTTTCAGATAGCCGGCACAATTCATCGGCCCTCTGATATGTACTTCGCCTGTCTCTCCCAGTGGGAGTGGTAGGCCCGACTGGTCTCGAATCTCAATTTCAGTAGCAGGTGCCAACCGTCCTGAGGAGTACACCTTTTCGGGGGGATCCGCGATTCTGAGAAAAGTGCACCAACCGGTCTCGCTGAGACCGTACCCAGTGGCGGCGAGCGTATTTGGCCATTGTTCGTGAAACCGATTTATCAGTTCCGCCGTTACAGGAGCCCCTGAAGCCAGAACAACTCTGAGTGAGGTCGCGTCCCAATCTTCCTGGCTATGTAAATGAAGTAGGTCTGACACGATCGTCGGTATGCCCATAAAGGTCGTAACTTTTTGGTTTTCGATGGTCTTGGCAATCTCGCGCGTATTTCGAGCTTCGCCCATCACCAGGCGAGAACCTGACACCAGCGAAGTCATTAAGCCGACCATCAACGCACCTCGATGTGTCATGGGAGCGGCTGCAAGCATCACATCGTTCTTCCCAAACGTAAGACCCTGGCAGAGGGCTTTTGCTTCAAAGATCTGAGTTGCTTGTATGTGGATGTAAATCTTGGGCTTACCCGTTGTGCCTGAGGTGGTGCCAAGAAGTGCAGTACGCAGAGGATCTTGCGCAATATTGTTCGCGGGCCCATCAAGGTCATAAAAATTGGTCCACCCTGGTCTCGTAGTCCCCACGATGACCTTGAGTGGGGAACAACTCAACCTGTCGGTGACTTCATCTAGAAGATTTGCGTGATCGAATTCCATGGAAGAATTCGAACAAATAACCGCCTTAGGGTCCACGGCTGCAATCAACGATTCGCACTCCGCTGCGCGGTACATAGGATTCAACGGTTGGTAAACAGCACCGATGTCCCAAATAGCAAGTACCGATATCGCGAGCTCGACGCAGTTGTGTAGCTGAACTGACACCCGGTCCCCGACACCAACCCCCAAGCTAGAAAGACCCCCTGCGACTCGCTCCACCTCGGACAAGTAATTGGACCAACTGATTGACACCTCTCCCTGACCTAATGCTGTGTCATTCGGTCTTGAGGTCGCGTGGACACGAAGAAATTGACCAAATGTTTCGCCTGTCCAATGACCTTCCCTCACGTTCTTGTCAATCCATGAGGTCGCGTATTCCACTATTTCCCCCTTCCGATATCAGCGCCGTTGCGACCATAGTCTTGTCGGATAGGAGTGGTCGTGTAAGCAGGAAGTTTTGAACGCACCACTATTTAGCTCAGCGTGCACGGGGTAATGGTGGGTGTCACACCAGTTTTGATGATTTGGACATCGGGGTTGGCCACACCGCCATTAGGTGACGAGCAGGGTCCGTTTGTTCAGATGTAGAAAAGAACATCCTGATTGCCGTTCACCGAACAAACCATGGGTTCCAAGATGTGAATCTTTAAGAGAGGTGCTCCTTGGTGGGGGGATAGGACCCCAAGGGTCGGACCGAATCGGGGGACTAGGTTGGTGCCGTGGCGCGATCGAGTGAACATAACTCTTGGAATTGGAGCAGGGCTGGTCGGCTGTGGGGATGGTGGCTGGGCGCCTTCGTCCTCATGATGTTTGTGGGTAGAGCCTGTGGTGGTGTCTGATCCACCAAAACGGAAAAACCCAGGAAACCTTCCTTACACCGAGTTATTGCGCAGCAGAAAAACCAGCGTCGAAGCCCAATCCAGGGAAGGCTTAATTCCTTGTGACCCGATCGTGAGTGGAACGATGGTCGGCGCTCATTCCGACCTTTCGCTGAACTCCGTTAGCACTTCAAATTTCGAAATAATTTTGCTGATGCCAGTCACTTGACGAACAAAACTTCGATTTCAGCCCGGGTGATCATCGATGCTCGACTTGCGCAAATAGACCACAGCCCTAGGTTTCTTGTTACTGTTTGACACTTCCACACCCTCTCAAGCGTTGATTTCACGCGTTTTGTTCAGGGTTGCTACTTAGGAGCCGGCAAATGCGAGCAGTACTGTGCAAACAATTCGGACCGCCAGAAGACTTGTCGCTCGTCGAGCTAGAGGACCCGGTTCCTGGACCGCATGAAATTCTGGTTGACGTTAAGGCTGCGTCTGTCACATTTCCGGACACGTTGATGCTGGAGGATAAATACCAGTTCAAAGCGGATTTGCCGTATGTGCCTGGGGGAGAGGTCGCAGGTGTCGTCGCCGCTTTGGGTGATGAGGTCGACAACGTCGAACTCGGAGCGCGAGTCCTTTGTCCGCTCGGATCAGTGGGAGGATACGCGGAGCTTGCAGTTACTCGGGCCTCAGCTGCGCGAGTGCTTCCTGACGCCGTGGAGTTCGCTGATGCCACCGGATTGCTGTATGCGCATGGAACCACCTACTACGGCTTGAAACACAGAGGCGACCTGCAAGAGGGCGAAACTCTTCTCGTTCTTGGCGCCGGAGGACATGTCGGGTTGTCAGCGGTGGAGTTAGGCAAACTAATGGGGGCGCGTGTCATTGCTGCCGCCTCAACTGAAGAAAAGCTTGATCTCTGTCGAGAACGAGGCGCTGATGAAACGATCAACTACGCGAAAGAAAATCTTAAAGAACGAGCGAAAGAGCTCACCGATGGGGCTGGTGTAGATGTCGTTTACGACGTCGTTGGCGGCGATTATGCGGAGCAATCGCTTCGAGCAATTGGATGGGGTGGACGCTTCTTAGTTATTGGCTTCACAGCTGGCATACCGTCCATACCATTGAACCTGACGCTTTTGAAGAGCTGTCAAATCATCGGTGTTTTCTACGGAGCGATGACTGCCCGACAGCCCGACCTGGCGAACGAAATAGCAGAAGACCTCCTGCGATGGGTTGCGAACGGCCGACTCCGGCCACATATTTCCGCGAGGTATGGGTTAGAAGAAGCTTCGGATGCACTTCGAAGCCTGATCGACCGGAAAGCTATTGGCAAAATCGTCATTGAGCCCTAGCCCGGCTGCAGGGGTCAATAAACCGCTTCGTCTGAGCACGCTGTTCTTTCGCGTTATCGGGCCGACACACGTTGACTGAAGAGCACCTACGGTCGCCCCAATACTCAAAGCGAACTAGTCACCCACCGACAATGAAGCGCTGGTGAGTTCCCTGGGACACCAAGGTTTCCATGTGGCTTACCTTTACGTTAAAAACCAGTCGCTTACGATCGACCTCGGCTAGCTCAGCATCGATTACGACACTTTCTCCCGACGCGGCAGCCGCTTCGTGGCTTACACACACATGAATACCGACTGTGGTTTGTCCTTCGTCGAGGTGAGGTTGGACACCAAATAAACAGGTGCCCTCAATGAGCCGGACCATATCGGGGGTTGACAAAACCTTGTTCGGTAAGTGTGGCGGCGACATCTCGTCCGTCACTTCGACTGTGTCGCTGAAAAGTAGGCCGGCTTGGAGTTCACTCATGTTTTCGAGGCTAGTACCCGCCAAGATTTTGTGATTGGAGAAACCTCCGTGGTGTGTCCACCAACATCGTTTCTATCTGCGATTCTGCGACTCCAGCCGTGAGGAGAGCGGGTATGACGTCTTTACTGATGTGCAAGTAGTGCCAGTTGGGTAAAGGGGCAAGCGGCACTTCTCCTTCGATCCAATCGATATAGCAGGAAGCGTCGTGACTTAATACCAGTTGATCGGCATGGCCTCGCCTGCAGAGCTCGGCAACGACTTCAACTCGTTGCTCCGTGGTGAGGTAGCCGTCGATGCCGAATCTGTCCATACCCAGGATGCTTCCAGCGTCAAGAAGCTTTTGCAGGTAAGCAAGGTCTTGAGAGTCTCCGCAGTGTCCGATCACCACGCGACTCAAATCGACGCCTTCTTCGGCAAAGATTTGTTGCTGGTCAAGCCC
>DCYM01000024.1:31530-36269 GCA_002331465.1 Candidatus Neomicrothrix sp. UBA2110
CGAAGCACTCGCTCGACGTCAGGGGTGAGACCCGGCTTGTCTGTTGCGCATTTTATGACTCCGGCCTTAACTCCGGTATCGGCGAACCCACTAACGATGTCTTGGACAAAGTGAGCAGTGAGAGCGTCAGTCTTGTCGATGGTGCGCCTTCGGTAATAATGGGGAAGTTCGTTAAATGTGTAAAGGCCAGTCGCACAGATGATCTTAAGATCGATTCTGTCCGCGACAGCCTGAATTCGTGGGATATAGCGACCGAGACCAATCGCTGTTGGATCGACGATGGTGTCGATGCCATTGCCTTTTAATTCAGTGAGCCGTGCGACGGCGTCATCAATTCGATCCTGTTCTTCGCCCCACTCCTTGGGGTAGTTCTGTTGAATTTCAGTAGATATGACGAAAACATGTTCATGCATCAGTACTCGGCCTAGCTCTGATGCCAAAACGGGTCCCGTAGCGGTTTCAACGGCGGCTTTCACGTACTTAGTGTTTCATCTACAGCGGTCAACGTGTATCGCGAACCGTCAGCGATCAACTCAATCTCTGTCGTGCCTCTGGCGACATCCCAAGAAGTCAATGTTTCGTCGCTACTTCTAAGAATCCATTCGCCATCGATAGGTAGACGCCGGACGGTCATCGTCGTCCGAGTGCCGTTCGCAGCACCATTGCATGGGTCGGCGGCTAAATGCAGCGACCCTTCATCCCAGTGGGCTTGACTCATAGCGACTCGGGGAAAGTCAACTCCCTCCACGCACGGTTGGGAATGCTTCGCGAGGTCGGGATTTTCGAAAATTTGAGCCCACGCTCCAGGCTGGCAGACCCAGCCGGCCATAACTCTGGCGTTGAATTGTCCCCGAGGGTGGAGTTCGTCGAGGCCGAAACCGAAGGTGAACTCGCCGGAGTCCGGGTCCAACGTGGGTTCGAAGAAGGTGTCACATGCTTCCCACAGCTTCTCTTTGATGGCCCCATCAGCAAACTCACCTGTAAACCAGGCCAACATGATGCCATCGCGAGCGTCAGCCATGCCAATGTCGCTATCTCCCAAGAGGCCCATTGCCGTGGCGCCGAACTTCCAAGCGGATTCCGCGACTTCTCTTCGTTGAGGAGCGAGATACCAAGTTGGTGCAATTAAACCGACCGGACCCCGAAGATGTTCGTCAACAACGGGGTCGTAATAAAGGTCCATGGCGACGGCTTTATCTCCGTCCCAAGTTATGTAGTTGTCTGCCGCGTACTCCCACCAGTGATCGAACGCATCATGGTGGTTTGTGCCCAGAAGTTGATCGTGAAGTCTCAGACCGAGACCGGCGCCGGCCAGTCAGTAAGGCCATATTTTTGTATTTTCGCAATGACAACCCATTTGACGCCCGTGCCATTGTTCGGCGAGATGGCTCACCACCTCAGAATGAGTCCAGGTAAACGTGTGATCACCGTCGCGAATCATTTCAAACGGGTTGTTCCACTTTGGATCATTGGATACATAACGATGCAGGCCTAGAAGTAAACTGAAGAAGCCTTTAAAGAAGAGCATTCCATCGGCTGCCACAGGATCCATTTGAATCCCGTAGGGTTCGATTCCGTTGGCGGTCCATCCCGGCACGTCGTAGTCGCCCCACAAAGCTTCTGGAATCAGAGCCCGGTATTTGTCGGGGTAATTGCTGCGTTCAGGGTCAGGGCCGAACTGCGTCATCCAATCTTCCGCCGCCCACCATGAAGTGTGACGTTCGGCTACTTCGTCAAGTACACGTGAATAGACCTCACTCCACGCTGGTGTTCGATCACTCATCAACGCCATGGCGTAGGCAGAATCAATGAGATCAAAACGGTGGAAAGAGGTCATAGGAGGACCAGTTTTGTTGTCCCAATGAGGATGTGGATGGCCGCTCCGACTCCAGTCGTCTGGCGTCGTGGCTTTTCGATACAAATAGCGGAGCCAACCGAGCGAACGCTGGTCAAGTGGGTCGTGCGTCCTAACCGTCATTGTTCAACCTTTGCGTCAAAGAGCTAGCTGTCAACCGTTCTAGGTGATGCCGCTTGATTTCTGGAGTTTGACCTTGTACGAGCAAAAAGAGTGCCTCTCTTGCCAGGCGTTGCGCTTGGTGTTCGACAAATAGAGCCGAACCCCCAGTGCTCGCCACAAGAGCTGCGGTGGCGCGCACACAAAGATCTCCTAGACGTGCACGAGCCTCAGGCAATTGATCCGCCGTAGCAGCATCGATCTGTTGCCTCGCTTCTGACAACTGATCGTCCAAGAGACTCGGCCCCAGAAGACGCATAGCGCGTGCTGCGACGCCAAGCGGGTTAGAACCATTGGATCGTAATCCCCGACGGTATCGCTCTTTCCAGTCTTTCAACTGTTCCACCGAAGTGACGGCCTTCGTCGCCACAGGGTGCTTATCGAAACGCAGTTCGACTGTCACAGCTGAATCAATTGCTGTCAGCGAAAGTCTGCGGCTCGTAATAGTTTCGCAATCTCGAGCATCAACCATGGCCCAGACAATTGAGTCAGCCCAACGAGCTGCCGTTAGGACGACATCTATGTGACCCCATCCAGTTACAAACGGGGCCGTTCCCGAGAAAAGCCATCCGTCGCTACAGGAGTCAGCCTGAAGCATTGGAGAGCCTGGTCGATTCAAATGAGCGAATGCGACTCCGCCTCGCGCTTCGCCGGTCGCAAGAGCTTCGGCCCACTGATCTCGCATCGGCCCCGTGGTTTCGACTGCCGCTCGGCTAGGGCCAGCATGTTGAGCCCACACGAAACTTGTAGTCAGACATCCACCAGCTAAAGCTTCAAGAACGGCCCACTGAGTTTCAGGTGATGCGCCCAGACCTCCGAACTCGGTGGGTGAAAACAGTCCATGAAAGCCAGCGCCGCAGACAAGGTCGAGCGCTGCTGTGGGAACTTCCCCTTTCGCATCGACCGCGAGTGCACCAGGGAAAAGGTTGGCATCGGCCAGTTCAGCGGCCGTCGCAAGGATTTCGCCGTCGATTTCGCTCATTCGTCGTCAAACAATTCATAGACGACCGGCGAATAGAAGTGCCCCATCCCTTTGTCGACAATTTCAGAGAAACGTTCTCGAATTAAGCGGGCGCCTTGGGCATCCACACCAACTTGGCTTGCAAGGTCCAACGCGTAATCAAGATCTTTAAGGGAGTACGTCGTGGGAAATCGGTCCGTGGGGTACTCGCCGCTTGTCATGAAGGAGCCGTGGCGCCTAAGAGCGAAACTGTCCGCCGATCCTTGACCCAATAAATCGAATACGCGACTACGCGGCACCCCCGCTCGCGTAGCAATCGCCATCGCCTCCGCCAGGGCGGACACGTTTTCAAATAAGACCATGTTATTCATCAGCTTCATCACGGTCCCGGTCCCCACAGGACCACAGTATGCAACGTCGGAGCCCATATAACCGAGCCAAGGTGCTATCCGGTCGAAGATCTTTTCAGAAGCGCCTACTGTGATCGAAAGCGTCCCATCGTGGGCGTTCGGGACGCCGCGAGCGACTGGAGCGTCGGCGAAATGAGCGCCCTTAGCCGCGAGCGCTTCAGAAACGTCTAAGTTCACCCTGACTGTCGCTGTCGTGCAGTCAACAACGATCTGCCCAGCCCTCGCATAATCGCAGAGCCCGCCTTTGGCGAGGCTAATCGATCGAGTTTGCTCTTCTCCAGGTACACAGATGAAGATGATGTCTGCGCGAGATATGTCAGCTAAATCGTTGGCCGCGATGCTTCCTGAGTTGACCGCCGCCTGAACCGCGTTCGAATCAAGATCGTGTGCGAGTACGGGAACCGGTGACTTGCTCGCCAAATTTGCGCACATCGGTCCCCCCATCGCTCCAAGACCCACGAACGCGACTAGCTCGACCGAAGAATCAAACATAAGAGGATTCTCGCTCACAGCGCGTACCCGATGTGGACATCTAGAGTGAAGGGGGGGAGCACATGCAGACCGCAGAACGAAAATCTGAATGGCGTAACTCTGAGTTCAGACAATATTGCGCTGAAGGTAAGAAAAGAGCTCTCGATCTCGGGAATAGAGGACCGATTCGGTTTTCGTCCGACGGTCAGCTTGCTTCCGAGATTTTAGAGGCGTACGAGCGTTGCGGATTTTACGTATTCGAGAATGTCGTTGGAGAAGAAGAGTTGCAGGAATGTCGCTCTGAAATTGATGAGTTGCTGCAGCGAGCTCCTTGGCCCCATCGCGACTCGAAGACAGATCGTCAGGGCCGAGAGGCGCTTGGCTTAGACCTCGCTATCAACCCATGGATCATGACTAGGCCGCTCAGTGACCCCGTGGGAGGTACCGCAGAGAACAATGGTCGACACCCAGTAAAAATGTACGAACCTGAGCCCGCTGCGAACAGTCCCGTCCACGTTCCCTACTTGGTTACCGGCTGCCTACAGCTACTCCCGTCGTTTCTACGGATCTTCGGCCACCCGGGGATCTTGCGAGTTGCTGAAGCCATAAATGGACCAGACTTCACGCCCTTTACAGAAGTGCTCTTTGTCAAAGAACCCGAACTAGGGCCCTCTGTTTCGTGGCATCAAGACGGCCAAATTCATTGGGATCATCCCGACTGGAACCCGAACATTCATGGGTTCAATGTTCAGGTACAGCTTTATGGAAGTACCCCTGCAAATGGAGTTTGGGTACTGCCCGGTACACACAGCGAAGGCAAAGTAGATATCGCGGATCGAATATCGAAAAATCACGGTTCCGATTGGTTCGAAGACGCTGTCCC
>DCYM01000024.1:36686-54534 GCA_002331465.1 Candidatus Neomicrothrix sp. UBA2110
CGAACACCTCAAAAGATCGGCGAATAACGGTCAATTTTGGTTTTCATCGATATTCGTCGGTGATTGGTCAAACCGGAAAGTTAAGCGGCGCCGGAAATGTGTACACCGACGACTACATTCGGCAGCGCTGCCGCTGCATCCCGTTGGCAATAGACGCTCGAGTCCAACGTTTTCCTGAAGAAGAGCGGTATAGCTATCAGCCGTTTGTGGGGCTAGAAGAAGAACATCGCTACGAACCTGACACCGCACGAGATATCTTGACCAACTACAACCTCCGAGATTTAGGTATTTAAAAATGAACCTGGACCCTGACGAACAGATCTTCGCCGACGCAATCGAAGTAGCGAACATTCCAACGCTCCTCATGGTGATCGTCCAACTCACAGGCGAACTTGAATGGTTGGAGGCGCCGTACAACCCGAAGCGACAACCAGGCCTTGGCGATAATGACAGTGGCGGGTTAGATCCTCGACACCAACGCGAAGTTCGAGACGCTGCGCTCGAGGCGATTTTAGCTTGGCGCGCAGGACGCGCTGTGGCGCTCCCCGAGCCTGACGAAGAACTCATAGTGCGCATGCTGAGTGTCGCGATGGCAGAGACCGTTCCATCTGAATACGGACAATTCACCGCGGCTCAACTAGGCCAAGTGAAGTTTTTGGACCACGAACCTGTGAACGCCCCGGCAGATTTCAAAGTTCTAGTTATTGGTGCCGGCGTTTCAGGTCTGTGTGCGGCCATCAACCTCCAAATGCTTGGCATCAACTTCGAAGTAGTAGAACGGAACTCAACTGTTGGCGGCGTCTGGTGGGAGAACCATTACCCCGGAGCTGGCGTTGATACACCCAACCATCTGTACTCGTACTCGTTCGCTCCGTTCGACTGGCAAAAATATTTTTGTCTCCGGGATGAACTTCACGCATATCTCGAACACGTATGCGACAACTTTGAGGTACGCAACAACATTCGCTTCGACACTGGTGTGGAGCGCATCGAATACCAAGAGTCGCGCCAGAAATGGCTAGTGACACTTCGCCTACCTGATGGCACATCGCAACAGACCGAGGCCAACGTCGTGATCAGCGCGGCGGGAATCTTTAATCCACCCGTTTTCCCCGACATCGACGGACTGGACGAATGGAAAGGCGAAAAATGGCACACCGCGCGATGGCCTAAAGACGCCGATTTAGCAGGGAAGCGTGTTGCGATCATCGGCAACGGTGCTAGCTGCATGCAGATCGCCCCTGAAATTCAAGATGAAGTCGAATCCCTGACGATCTTCCAAAAGTCCGTTCACTGGGCTGCGCCGTTTGAACAATTCCGAAAAGAAGTCCCCGACCCGATACGCACTCTCTTGCGCGAGGTGCCTCTGTATCGAAACTGGTACCGCGTCCGGTTGGGATGGACTTTCAACGACCGCATCCACTCAGCGTTACAAAAAGATCCGGATTGGGAGCATCCTGAGCGATCGCTAAACGCTCAGAACGACGCACATAGGGCATATTTCACTCAATACGTCGTCGATGAATTAGGCGATAAAGCCCCTGAGTTACTTGAACGTGTACTTCCCACATACCCGCCCTTCGGAAAGCGAATGCTGATGGACAACGGGTGGTACCGCATGCTCCGTAATCCCAAAGTCACGTTGGTAGATAACCACGTCGACCGAATTGAGCATGACCGTCTCCGCACCGAGGAAGGCACTGAATACGAAGCTGACGTGCTCCTGTTGGCGACAGGATTTGACGTGTTGAATTTCATCACGACATACGACGCCGTGGGACGCTCTGGTGCGTCGTTGACGGATCATTGGGAACAAGACAATGCCAAGGCGTACCTCGGTACTGTCGTGCCTGACTTCCCGAACTTGTTTACCTTGTATGGGCCAAATCTTCAGCCAGGCCATGGGGGGAGCCTCATCTTCGTCGTAGAGATGCAAGTCAGGTACATCATGGACATGATCCAAAAAATGCTTCAAGACAAAATCGGGGCAGTAGAGATCCGCAAAGAAGTACACGACGCGTACAACGACAAGGTTGACCTGGCCCATGAGCAAATGGTGTGGGCGCACCCTGGAATGACCTCTTATTACCGCAACGAGCGCGGACGAATCGTCGTGAATTCGCCATGGAGAAACGTGGATTTCTATCAGATGACGCGAGAAGCCAACCTAGAAGAATACTTAGCTGAACCAGTGGGCGAGCTAATTGCCGATTAGTCGTTCAATTCGCTGCTAACAGCAGCGAGCACGCTTTTAACATCAGTTTCGCTCACATCTAGGTGCACAACCATCCGGCTGTGATTACCCGACCAGCGTGTTTGCACTCCTCGACGCAAAAGGCCTTGTTCCATTTCAGGCATCTTCTGAGGGGTACGAACGAAAACCATGTTGGTGTTCTGGGCCTCAAGCTCAATGCCATCGATCTGAGCTAAACCCTCCGCCAGCAGTTGCGCATTCTCGTGGTCTTCAGCGAGACGCTCGAGGTGGTGGTCAATTGCGTGGCGCCCTGCAGCGGCCAGTAGTCCCACTTGACGCATCGCGCCCCCCAACATCTTGCGCCACTTTCTCGCCTCATCTATTAGAGACGCCGAGCCCACTAACACTGAACCAACAGGAGCACCGAGTCCTTTGGAAAGGCAAACAGAAACGCTATCGAAGGGCGCTGCAATACCTACGGGGGGTACTCCCAAAGCCACTGACGCGTTCCAAAGCCTCGCTCCGTCAAGGTGGTAACCGAGGTTATGACGGTCGGCTAGTTCTCGACCAGCTTCGAGATCCTCCAAGCCAATCACTTTTCCGTCCGTGGTGTTTTCAAGGCAAAGAAGACGAGTGCGCGCAAAATGTGCATCGTCAGGTTTGATCGCTGCCTCAGCGGCATCGAGATCGAGCATCCCCGAATCAAGCATCGAAACGGTCTGAGGTTGAATACTGCCGAGCACTGCGGCACCACCTCCCTCAAACATGTATGTATGTGCGTGATCACCAACCAGATATTCATCACCCCGCTGGCAATGGGCCATTAGGGCACACAAATTTGATTGGGTTCCCGACGAAACAAACACAGCAGCTTCTTTGCCGAGGAGTTCGGCAGTATGGCTCTCGAGGTCGCGTACTGTCGGGTCATCCCCAAACACGTCATCGCCCACTTCAGCTGTTGCCATTGCGCGACGCATCGCTGGAGTTGGTTTGGAAACGGTGTCAGATCTTAAGTCGATCACCCTCTTAATCTGCCACGTAAATGAACACAGACCTAGCCTGAATCTATGAACGCCACCATTGTTTGCCCGATGACCCCCAGAATCGGGGCGAAAATTGAAGGGGTAAACCTTCGTGAAGAACTCAGCGACCAAGTAGTTGAGGAAAGTGGAGACGCCTGGCCTAAACATCAGGTTATTTTTTTCGCGACCAGGAACTTCCCACGAGCAACACCTAGCTTTCGCCGCCCGCTTCGGTGCACTTCACACCCACCACCGTCAACACGCTGAAGTGTCCGTCGTACACGCTAACGAAAACTCTCGCTATGTCGAAAGCGATGTGGGATAACCGCTGTGTGCAACATTTAGCGACATGGGGTTATTCTCCTGCAACTCGTCACGGTTACGGAGTGACCTTGAGCGGAGTGAAGCCTACTTAAGGGCGAACTGCACGTTTCGGGCGATTAGCTAATTCCGCCAGCTTGGGTTGAGCTAACTTCACGAACCGGCACGCTAAAGCTCGCGTTTCACGTGGATCAATGAGATCCACTACATCTCCCTTGTGCGCGGCTTTAAAGGGAGACCGAAGCCGAAGAAGTCTCTCCTCGATCGCTTCGCGGTGAGCAGCCGGGTTGTCAGCTGCTTCGATTTCTCGACGATACGCAGCTGCGACGCCACCTTCGATAGGAATGCCACCCCACTCACCCGATGGCCAGCCGAAACGCAAGTTAATGCCATTGGGTAAGCCAATGGAGTTAGGAGCATCAGCAGCGACTCCATAACTCTTGCGGACCATGAACTCAATCTTTGGCACCTGACACTCGGCGGACGCGATGAGCGCGCGAGCGCCACGCCGCATGGTGGCTATGCGTTCGGCATGTGACCCCAACATAAAGCCAGGCATATCAAGGAAAATCAGAAGGGGCAGGTTAAAACTGTCGCAAAGATCCAAGAAATGGGTGTACTTGTCCGCAGCGTTTCCATCCATCGCACCCGCTTTACTCATCGGATCGCTGCCAATCACCCCAACTGACCAACCATCCATTCGCGCAAAACCAGTGATGATTCCACTGGCGTAGAGCTTCCTCATCTCGAAGAAATCGCCGTTATCAACGACATGGCGAATCAAAGCACGGGCGTCATATCCCTGCCGCCGATTCGTAGGAATTATGTCTAATAATTCTTGTGGCCGGCGTTCGGGGTCGTCGCCAGTGTCGACCCGCTGAGCGACCTCTCCCACTGTGTTTGGAAGGTAGGAAATGAAGTCGCGGATCTGCTGGAAAGCATCTTCTTCATCCTCAGCCACGTTGTCGATCTGACCACTCTGCACGACATGCATATCCCAGCCGCCAAGCTCTTCTTTAGAAAGCTTCTCACCGATAGCGCGCTCAACTACAGGTGGCCCAGAAGGAAAAATCTGAGACCTTCCCTTAATCATCACCGTGAAATGAGACAGCAGCGCTGCGGCAGCTGGCCACCCGGCAACTGACCCCAAAATTGCTGCAGCCACTGGAACCTTGCCAAGAAGTTCTACCCCTTGGTGCCAGAGATCACCTTGGGGAAGACCCATATGTCCATCTTGCTCGTCCTGCTTGGATGAATGCCCTACACCTTCGCGGAGCTGCACGTAGGGGATCCCATATTGCAACGCCAGCGGTTGGGCAAAATGATGTGGCAACTTGTGAACGTCGTGGGGGCTTCCCCCGGAAATAGTGAAGTCATCACCACCGACGGACACAGGGCGACCCGAAATTTCTCCCAGGCCCATCACGTAGCCCCCCGGAGAGAAGTCAACCAAGTTCCCGTCGGAGTCATAATCGGCAGCGCCCACTAAATGGCCCATTTCCAGAAATGAACCTGGATCGCAAAATTTTTCCATCCGTTCGCGAACCGTGTAACGGCCGCCGTCATGCTGTCGCTTGACCCGATCTGTTCCGCCCATTTCGTCGGCAAGGCCTTTGACATACTCGACGTCGTCAATGGCTTTTAACCAACCCATACCGGGCTTCCAAAATTCTCGATTGTGATCTACGGGCACTTGTTACGCCTTGCCGTGGCGAAGCAACTTGCCGGGGAGCGCGGAGTCCGCGGACACAGAGTCTTCTCCGTTCTGCCTAATGACGGTCCCGTTCACTACTACTGCGTCGATGCCCTTGGCATCCGAAACCAATCGGTCAGCTCCCGCTGGGAGGTCATACACCCGCCGTTTACCTTCGTGACCCACGTTCTCCATATCGAACACGACAACGTCGGCCCACCCACCATCTCTTAAGGTGCCGCGATCTTCAATCCCAAATACTTTCGCAGGTCGTTGCGTAAGCATGTGAACCGCTTGCTCGATATCAAAACTTTTTCTCTCGCGAACAAATGTTGAGAGAAACTCTGTGGAATATTTAGCGTCACAAAGCTGACTTGCGTGAGCCCCCGCGTCAGAAAGACCGATGACTGTAGTTGGATCATGTAAAAGCTCATCGATCTCGTTCCGGTCATGATTGACCACATCTTGGACTATGCGCATGTCCAAATCTGCGTCCAGGGCCATGTCAAGCATCACATCGACAGGGTCTTGACCTAACTCGTCCGCTAACTCCTGAACGTTCTTACCTTCCATCGCTGGATCTGGTGGGAACCAAGTAATCTCAGTTCGCGCCCAGCGGTCGCCAATCTTTCCGCCGTTACCAGCTTTTTCTTTGAACTGTTCGCGCCAGTCGCGATCAGCGTAGTAAGCCTTTCGCCCGTCTATGTCGCTTTGGGCTACGGGCTGAAACACTCGCATCCCCTCGTAGATGAACGGCGCCTTCCAACTCATTTCAAACTGGACTGGTTGGACTGCCACCTGAGGGAATACCGGAAGCCCACGCTCAGCTAGCGCGTGGGCTTTCTCAACATCTTTGAGGTGGCTTCCTGGACCAACTGTGCTTGCCAATAACGCGGTCCAGCTCACATTTGCACCAGTGGTTTCCGCAACGCGAGCAAATTCGTCGTGGCTTAAGCCGCGACCTTGGGTCGCTTGCATGATTCCGCCAACGTCGCCGAGCGCTTGAGCGATCTCAATTATTTCTTCAGACGTAGCGAGACGACTAGGAACCGGCCGTCCCTCGTATCCAACATGAGTGTTGGCCCTGCTCGTGGCGAACCCTAAGGCGCCTGCCTCTAGAGCTTCGGTAACCAGTTCGCGTTGTCGGGCGATTTCCTCTTCAGTTGCTTCACGCTCGGTCGCTTCTTCACCCAGTACATACATGCGAAGTGCTGTGTGCCCAATCATTGCTGCCATGTTGACTGCGCACCCGTTGGCGTCCAGAGCATCGAGGTACTCAGGAAAAGTTTCAAAACCCCAGTCACCTAATCCGGCCCGTAAGGCGTCAACACTCATCCCCTCGACGTTCTCCAATGTTCGCATGATCAAATCCCGGTGTTCGGGGCGGGTCGGTGCAACGGAGAAACCACAGTTGCCCATGACGATCGTCGTGACCCCATGCCATGGAGAACAACTAACTAATGGGTCCCAAAGCACTTGGGCGTCATAGTGGGTGTGAATATCAACGAAACCAGGCGCAACGATGCGTCCCGTAGCGTCAATCGTTCGTTGAGCCTCTGCTGGTGCGCCACCCATTGCGACAATACGACCATCCTTGATTCCCAAGTCGCCTAAATATCGGGCGGCTCCTGTGCCGTCAACAATTGTGCCGCCTGTGATTTTCAGATCGTAAGACATTTAGGTCCCCTTGTATGGCTGACAAATCGCTAACTCATGTCAGCCATACAAGTTTATCTCAGCGCCCAAGTTTCAGCCGTTTCGGTACTTCAAAGTGATGCTCGGGTCTGGCCGACTTTGGCGTTCAATGGCGGCAGGCGGGGAGGTTGGGCCTCATGTGGAGCGCTCAGCGTAAGCCACACCGCGCCCTTGCCAGTCCAACCCACCGCATCGTAATTGGAGCTGACATTCCATTTGGGGAGTGAACTGAGCCACTCGACAAGCCTCCGGCTGACCTTCTCATCTGACGCAGCCCTCACTTCGCTGGGAGTGCCAGCGACATATTTCATGCACCCATATTTCCATGGGCGTTGGTGCCACACACGTAGTTCAAGAAATTGAGGAATGCGGTTCGTGTCGGCGTGTAAAACTTTTCAAAAATATTCGGTCGGAGCTACCGTGCTCATTTATCGGCCGCACCGGCCTCTCCGGTAGGATGGGCTGTCAGTTAGCGAAGGGAAAATAGTTTGCCGAAACAGAAGGACGACGCCATCCTGCTCGAAGGTAAGACGGTTGAAGCGCTAAAGGGCGGTCACTTCCGCATCGAGTTGGACAATGGGCACGAAGTTCTTGGCCATCTGAGCGGCAAGATGCGTAAGCATCACATCCGTATCCTTCCCGGAGACCGAGTTCAGGTCGAGGTTTCGGCATACGACCTGACTCGAGGCCGCATTACTTACCGCTACAAGTAGGCCCACATTCGATTTGCCGTGGGTTTAACCAACTGTCGGTTTCGCTGACCATTGACAAGGCGTGAGTACCTGAAGCCAGGCGTAGCTTTCCAACGAAACCTCCAAAATATCTTTCCCTAATTCAGATTTGACCGGTCTAACGGTCCGCTGGAAGAAATTGCTCCCAACCTCTTTAACGAAGACTCCTGGAGTATTCGTACAATCGGGTCCTAGTTCGAAGACCCACGTGGTTGTCCCGTCGTTACATGGAGCGTGACAGGCGTTGTAAATAGTCAAGTCACCGATACCTTGTGCGGCCGAACTTTGTTCAGAGCCGACGAAGGTCAGACCTTGCGAGGAAAAAAGCATTAAATCCTCAGCCTGGGGTGTATTACCTGCATCCATTTGCTGATTCCACAAGAAAGCATCTGGAAGGAGGTCGATTTCCCAGCCAGCAGTAGCTGTGACGGCTATTTCTTGGACATCTTCTGTAATTTCGGTGAGGAAACGCAGACCTTCAATAGGGGAGTTGCGATCTGAATACCCGAATGAGAAAACCGGAACCTGGTCGTCGCCCAGCAGTTTGATAAGTAGTTCCGACCCTGGACCGTCACTTCTGTAGATGGCTGTTCGGTAATTTGACCACTCATCACCTGCGTCCATGACCTTGGCTCCGTAGCCGCTGATTCTTATGGCCCCTTCACCAATAGAGGTGACGGAAATCGGTGGGTTGTACATGCTGGTTTGAGGGCTGGGCGAAGGAGCCGGTGTGATGGTGGTCGAAGGAGCGCTAGTCGTTGGGAGCGACGTAGCTGCAATGTGAGAATCTGTTGCCGATGTTTCATGAGACGAAGAAGATGACGCTGTTTCAGGATCGACAAGATCTAGCGAGTTGTCGCCGCCAATTGCCTGAATGATGGCGGCAATGGCTAACAAGAGTCCGACGGTTACGACAAGTAGCCTTGAACGGTTGGGTGCCATTTCCTCCAGAGTAAAGATAACCGCCCCCAAAGGGTGGAATGCCTAGGTCTTGGTAGAAGGTTTCGTTACATCGCAGGTGGCTTGGGATCTACGCTCGAAAGGTGGACGAAACTCAACAAGAACATCAACCTGGAGTCACGCCGTACCTAGAAGGCATCACGGTTCTAGATTTCACCCAATATCTTGCGGGGCCTTCCTGTACAAGACTCCTGGTGGAGATGGGAGCCGATGTAATCAAGGTTGAGTATCCGCCCTATGGCGACCCGGTTCGGCCAAGCCCGCCGAGACGAAACGGAAGATCCGCTTACCATGTGCAGCAAAATCGTGGGAAACGAAGCCTGTCTGTCGATTTGACCAGACCGGAGGGCATATCTCTCATTGAGGACCTCATACCTAAGGTCGACATTGTTGTAGAAAATTACAGCCCCGGAGTTATGGAACGTCGCGGCCTTGGTTACCCAAGGCTAAGAGAACTGAACCCTCAAATCATCATGGCGTCCATCTCGGGGTTTGGGCAGTCTGGTCCGCTCTCAGAAAAGACTGCATTCGACTTCATAGCGCAGGCTTACTCAGGATTGATGCACATGACCGGTGAGCCCGATGGCCCGCCAATGCTGATCGGCGCAGGAATTGCTGACACGTCCACAGGTGTGCACGCATTTGCTGCTCTCGGCTATGCGCTTTACCGCCGTGATAGAACCGGCGAAGGGTCTCATCTTGATATCGCAATGGTTGACGTGATGTATCACATGCAGGAATCAGCAGTCTCGGGCCCTTCCTTGGCACCAGACGAAGCTGTCGGTATGCGAACCGGCCGCCACTACGCCCCAGCGAGCCCGGCAGGCATTTTCAAAGGCCCCGAAGAATGGATCGTAGTTTTCGCCTTAGAGAACCAGATCTCAAACCTGTGGGCCGCCTTGGGCCAGCCAGAGTTGGCTGATGACCCCCGGTTCACGAACAACCGAACTCGACTCGAGAATCGCGATGCGTTAACAACAATCATCGAAGACTGGATGGCCAAGTTCGATAACGACCAAGAAGTAGTGGCGACACTCGAAGAGCACCGAGTTCCATGTGGCCCTGTCGTTGAGCCGGTCAAACTGGCAGAGACCCATCCGCATTTCCTTGAGCGCGGCACGGTCAGAGAAGTAACGGACCCCCTCGCAGGATCCATGCTGATACCGGGATTTCCCTTACGTTTCTCTGATGCACCGGACCTACCAGACCTTGTGGCAGCAGAGGTTGGGGAACACAACCAGCCAGTGCTTGAAGATTTACTTGGAATGGATGCGCGATCCGTAGCGGCCCTAGAGCAAGACGGAATCCTTTATAGACGACCCCCCCGAACTTGACCTAGTTTTTCGCTATGACTATTTCCAGCATGCCTAACGGAGTTGTTCACTTCGCTCTCGAAGACGGAGTCGGGACCATTACCTTGGACCGCCCTGAATCGCTCAACTCGATGAACGACGATCTCATGCAAGACCTCAGCAGCGCCTTATCAGTAGTGGAAGAAGATGAGAATGTCCGGGTAGTTGTGATCACTGGCAACGGACGTGGGTTCTGTTCGGGTGCTGACCTCAATAATGCGGCGGACCCAGGTCAGACGATGACAAATGTCACCCCAGCATTTTCTCCAGGTGACTTCTTTAATCCTGCACTGAAGGCGTTACACCACTGCCCTGTGCCGACCATCGCCCGCATAAACGGAGTTGCTGCTGGTGGAGGACTGGGAATTGCTCTGGCTTGCGACATAACCATCGCTGTGAGGTCCACCTTCTTTGTTGCAACCTTCGGGCCCCGTCTGGGGATAGTCCCTGACATGGGCTCAACGTGGAGTCTCCCGAGGCGCACCGGACGTGCTCGAGCTATGGGAATGGCAATGCTTGGTGACCGAATTTCCGCAGAGCAGGCTGCACAGTGGGGTCTAATTTGGAAATGCGTAGACGACGAAGAACTGGATGCAGAGGTCGGAGCGGCGACCGAAACCCTCAAAAGAACTAGCCCAGATGCCATGGTTCGTATTCGCCAGTCAATAGATGGCGCCTCCACAGCAGGCTTTGTTGACCAGTTAGGGGTTGAGATGGAGCATCAAGCAGTTCTGATTCCGCGAAACATGACCGAAGGCGCCCAAGCCTTTCTGGAAAAGCGCGACCCGGAGTTTGACGGCACCAGAAAATAGATAAAACCGCCTTTTGTGACCAACCACTGCCTTGGGCTTGTACTTAGGGTGCTTGGTTGGCAAGACTGTCGATATGTCTGAAACAGCCAGCACAACTAACACGACAGAAGAGACTCGCGTTGCAGCCGCTATAGACGCGTTGTTAGGTGACAACGACCCGAAACAAATGAGCTATGAAGATTTCCGTGGTGCCCAATTTGATCATGGGCTCGCGTGGGTTTATTTCGATGAAGGTTACGGAGGTCTGGATGTAAGCCCGGTTCTACAAAAACAGGTGGAAGTACGTCTACGCGAAGCGGGCGCATCGCCGATGAAGCCGGTGATGTTCTTTATGCACCTAGCTGGCCCAACGATCCACACTCATGGCAGCGCAGAGTCGAAGAGTCGGTTTTTGAGACCGATGTTCACCGGAGAGGAGCGGTGGTGTCAGCTTTTCAGCGAACCCGGGGCAGGTAGCGACTTTGCTGGGCTGGGAACCCGTGCCGTGCGTGACGGCGACTCCTGGATTGTCAACGGCCAAAAGGTCTGGAATACCCTGGCTCATCTTGGCGACCGGGGGATGCTCGTCACCCGAACCGATCCCGAAATGCCGAAGCACCGCGGAATGACCTACTTCGCCGTTGATATGAAGAGCCCGGGAGTAGACGTTCAACCCTTACGACAAATCACCGGTGAAGCTGAATTCAATGAGGTCTTCTTAACTGATGTCGAAATTCCTGAGGCGGATCGAATTGGCGACATAGGAGATGGTTGGAGAGTTTCTTTGACAACGCTCATGAATGAGCGAAACGCAATCGGTGGTGGGACCGGTGGCGGTCCACCAAAAGCAGGATCGGGACCGGTATCAATCCTCACCAACATGTGGCGTGACACGCCCGAAGGTCTTCGAAGTGACGTGACTCGTGATCGAATGATGCAGTTGTACGTTCGCTCCGAAACGCAACGTCTCACGAACATCCGGGCAGGTGAGAACCGCAAAAAAGGCAATCCAGGACCAGAGATGTCCATAGCGAAGCTGGCTTTCGCCGAACTCAACCAGGATTTGCTAACTGCAGCTGTGGACATGATGGGAATGGCTGGACAAGTTGACTGTGACTACACGTTTCGCAGACCCGAGGATTTGTCGGTAGACGGATCCGTAAACGGAGTGCAGCATGGCTTCTTGAGAGTCCGAGCAAACTCCATTGAAGGTGGGACATCAGAAATCATGCGCAATATTTTGGGTGAGCAGGTCTTGGGGCTGCCTGGTGAACCCCGCGTCGATAAAGACATTCCCTGGATTGAAGTTCCTCGCGGCTGAAGCCTTACTCGCAGCGCCCTCTTGACTCAAAGTTTAAGTAGACGGCGAATCGTCGGAGCCCAAGTCAACGTGCCCGGTCTGTTGTGAGTAATAGCGCCCCCCAGCGTCTTTGCTGCGGGGTGGCCGCCTGAAACGATCGCTACTTGTTGAGTGCATCTAGGGCTCCCGTGGTTGCCCCGAGTTAATGGTTCGCCCCGACCGAACATGCGATTTGGTTCTGTCCAGGCGAGCAGAACGTTACGGGCAGCAAGTATCACGTCTTCAACTCCCTCTAGTCGCCCGATTTCCGATTTAACTAGAGCAAACTCTTCGCCAGTAACGTCATCCAAAGCGACCACAGTCGCTCCTGTGCCGTCGTGTCTCACTTGCACAGGCCAACCAGCACTCTCGGCGTGACGCTTGATGTCAACACATTCGGGATGTTCGGTTGGTTCTTGGCAATGATCACTTACGGTGATGAGAACGGTGTCCTGCCACTGGGGACGCAGCAGATCCACGAGTAATCCGTATGACTCATCGCTCTTTCGGTATTGAGACATAGCGGCTTCTGATTCGGGTCCATACATATGCATGGTGGTATCTGGTTCGTTCAGGTGAAAGAGAAGAAAATCGGCGTCTAGGTCCATGTTCGACGCTGCTTCGATAACGGCTTGATCTTGGGGGTAACCGTAAGCATCGAGCGAAGTTCCATCGGGAGCGGTGCCGGCGGGAGGCCAACAATCGTCAGCGTCTAATGCCCCCATGGTTCCAAGCAGCTTGTGATCGCCAACGGCTGCGATGCACCGGCGCCCGGCCTCCATGCAATCATCGAAGACAGTTCGGCCTCGGGGACCACTGTCATAGGTGCGGACGAACTCTCCGTCGATCCAAGCCCAATTTCCCCAATGTCCTGTTTCGCTAGGCGATAAACCTGTCGAGAAAGCTGCGTGATTTGAGTAGGTGACAGAAAGCATTAGCGACTCACCTCCGCGTGAAGCCATCGCTCCGTCGGCAGCTTGCGCCCACAAATTCGGGGTAGCGCTTTCTCGAATGGCCAAATGAGGAAACGCATCAAGAACCGTGAGGACTACCCGCATAGCTTCACCGTATGCGACACGGTGAAGCTGCTGGGTCTACCGTGATGATATGAGTGAACTTTTGACCCTTGAACAGCACGGGCAAGTCAGTGTTCTCACACTCAATAACGGTGAGAACAGATGGACAACCACCATGGTGCGTGAACTTGAAAAAGCGCTAGACGAAGTCCAAGCCACCGAAGGACCCCATGCGCTTGTAACAGCGTCGTCAGATCAGAAGTTCTTTTCCAACGGGCTTGATCTTGATTGGATTACTAGCAAAGGCGAGCACTCCGGCGGCGATCGACGCGTCTTCGGAGATGAAGCAATGAAAGTGTTTTCCCGACTGATTACCTTCCCCATGCCCACTATCGCGGCAGTCAACGGGCACGCCTTCGGCGCCGGATTCATGTGGGCCCTATGTCATGACCAGAGAGTCATGCGGCGCGACCGAGGAATGATGTGTGCGAATGAGATCGAAATCGGAGTACCCATCCCCGAGCCGGAGTTAGCTCTCTTCCATCACAAACTTCCACGGCACGCGTTTTATGAAACCGTTCAGTTTGCGAAACGTTGGACGGGTGAGGAGGCATTCGCCTCGGGTTTCGTTCAAGAACTCGCCGACGTGGACGAGGTAACCGAACGTGCCATTCACCGTGCTGGGGAGGTGGCAGGTTTGGGGGCCAACAGGAAGCTTTTCGGTTGGCAAAAAGAACACATCTGGGGGGCAGAAGCGGCTATCAACCGCTCAGACGGGCCCGCCCACATGCTCGCAAACAACGCCGATTATCCCCATCCCCCTCGAAATCCCTAAAAAGCGGCTCTAAGCGATGGGTCGTATCATTATTGCGCCGCGTCTAATCGGTATCCGTCGCCGTCGGGATGCATTGTTCCGGCAGTCGGAGTACCGAAATGGGTTCCAATAATTAGCGTTTCACCATCGGCCCATCTAGCGAATGCCTCGAAGCGAGTGCTGCGAGCCATATCGGGATCTGAATCGAAGCTAGAACTCAAATTGGGTTGAGCAATTTGGATGGGGCTGTGAGCCATGTCGCCGGTGATTATTGCCCGATCGTTGTCCGACTCAATCAAGACGCTGATGTGTCCGGGTGTGTGTCCGGGGGTGGACTCAAACGACACGCAGTTTCCGATTGAGTGATTCGCTGCGACCAGATTGGCTAGCCCTGCTTGATGAATGGGGGCAACAGAATCATCGAAAACTGGGTCTCCAAAGAGATCTTCAGTAGAAGACCAATGATCAAATTCAACAGCCACAAAGACGTATTCCGCGTTAGGAAATGTTGGCACCCATTGACCATCAACAAATTGTGTGTTCCACCCAACATGATCCACGTGAAGATGCGTGCAGACAACATGTGTAATCGAGTCCGGTGGATAACCCGCATCAGTCAGCAAGTCCAGGAAAGGTCCTTGTTGCTCATGCCAGAGAGGATTCCCACGTTGCTTGTCGTTGCCAACACACGTGTCGACGGCGATGCGCTCTTCGCCGGTGTCAATAATGCAGCAATGAATCTTTTGGAGAAGGTGACCCTTTTCCCCAACGAAAGGTGCGAGCCAGGGTGACTTTCTTTGTAGCTCAAGGACACCCTCCTTATCAATCGCAGAAAACATGAACTTCGGTGAAGTGGGATCCGAAGATTCAGGGACCGACGTGATCTTCACATCTCCGATTCGCCAGCTAAGGATGTCATTGCTCATGATCTGACGATAGTGCCCGAGATGTGATGCTTTCTGAGAAAACGTTCCCAGAGCTAACCTCCCTACTCTCGGATAACTCGTCGTTTACTGGGTCGGTGCCTTCATCTGAATCGGATGGTTTAGTGACGCGAGATGCCTCAAGGGTGCAGCATTTCGCAGTGCATCACCACAAAGAAGAACAACGATTGGTTCTCCTCCGTAAATCTCAGACGCCCAAGCCGATTTGATTAGTGACCGGTCCAAGCCATGGCATCTCTATAAGGGTTCGCGTCAAACCCGAAACTTCCGTATCTCGCTTCGACGGCATCAATTTTCTCTGTTGTCCAATAGTTATTGCCGGGCGCAGGAAAGCCGAGAACGGCTCGTTGTTCAACGCTTGAACCGGCAATGATGCGTTCCATGCGTTGGTCTTGTTTGTACATGGCCCATGCCCAACCGGGGTGGAGTGTGCTGATCCAGTCAGCCGTTATTTTCCGAAAGGTTAGGTTGTGGGCAAGTCGCATCCGTCCGGCGTGCAAAGGGGTTCCGCGATGCCAAGTGTCGTGGCGATAAAAGAGCACGGAACCCTCGGTGAAATCGGTGTACACCTCCCGCTGGTAAAGACGGGACCGAAAATCGGCTGTGTCGGGGCGATGCTCACGAAACCACGCCTCGGCTCTGGCACGGTCATTAATCCATGGAATATCTCCAATACCAGGTGCGTCCATAATCGGCCACCGGTATGCAGTGTCATTACGCCCCTCGCGCGGAACCACCGCCGTTGCGCCACCGACGTCAGCTTGGTCGCACAAGTAGATAACGATCTCAACAGCTTCAGGGTCGTTCCAGGGGGCAGGGTGCGTCAACGTGTGGTTCGGATAGTCAACGTGAACTCGTTGGTCCTGGTTGTCGTACTCTCCGCGGTCACCTTCTAGTCGACCGTATTTGGGCCAAAGATCTGATTGAGTGAGACGCAGTTCGTGAACGGGCACACCTAGAAGTTGCGACGCGGCGTCTAATAAACGGGGATGCAAGGTGAGTTCGTTGAAGGTGGAGTCTCTATCGGGAAATGTTATGCCCCCTCCGAAATCGTTAAGGCCGCGAGCGTCATCCGATTCAGAGGTAGGAAACCTGATTTGTGCAACTTCAATGAGGCTTCGAACAAGCGTGCGAGGTAGGAGATCATCAACGAGAGCGAAGCCTTGTTCACTCCAATCTTGAACGTGCGTTGCCGTTAAGGGAGAATTCTCAGGGAGCGCGGAAGTTGGTTTGACGAAGCGGTCATTCGGCGAAACATTCGCCGGAGCAATCAACTGGGATCTCGCCCAATCATGGCGAGGAAACGTTGCACAGCATCGGCACCCTCAGGAGCTTCGGTTTCATCGGCGAGTAGTCCCCAACCTGCAAGCGTCTCACGCATTTGTCCGATGACCTCGTGGCTAATTTCTGCCAGATCATGAGGAATATGAGCCTCAACCCCGGTCGCTTTGGCTATATCCCACGCGTGAGCGATTGAGTCCCACTGAACGGCCTGAATCCACCGGTCAACTGACATAGGGCCGAACCAAAATTTCCCTTCCCGTTCAAGAATTCCCTGCGTGTCGAGCGCCTCAAGGACGGCATCTCGAGTTTGCATCCAAACCATCGCTGGATCGTCCGCCGATTCAATTGATACCGGTGCAACGGTTGCGCCACTCTCGAGCGTGGCAGCCAAAGCTGTTAAGACTCCGCAATGGTGTCGTAGCACGTCTCTGGCGGTCCACTCATCGCACGGGGATTGGTTGTCCCATTTCTCATCGGGTACTCGATGAACCACCGCGTCAAACGTGTACACGGCTTTAGTGAAGTTACGCAGGTTAAGACTCATAGGAAATCGCTCTTCTTCGTTTGCATTTGTCAAATTAAATCGTAATTAGTCTCTCAAGTAGACCCTAAGGCCGCCGAGAAGTACCTGGTTGTCGTTCACACCACAATTTCTTTGTTGGGCTCCAGCAAGTACAGCATCGCGGTCGACGCACACCACATCGATACCCCCGAGTCCGTCACCGCGTCCGTCAACGGCTTCCACGAACCGAATTGACGCGTTCTCAAACTGAATCGCAGGAGTCCCGTTCCCATCTTCGACCACATCTAGTTGGGCTATTTGGGCCCAGCGCGCAGCTAGTCGATCAGGGTCAACGGCCTGGAGTTCCGCAGCGGAGATCCCAGTTACGCGTTCGGTTCGACAAAAGTCAGACCACTGAGACCCAGCGGGCCACCAGGGACCATCGGGAACCTCGCTACCTTCGACTTTCATCTGATCCATTTCAAAGAAACTTCCTCCGGTGTCGGCGGGATGCAACTGGAGACCCTCGAACCCACCTTTGTCATATTCCATGTGATTAGCCACTCGAACCCCTAACTCTTGGACGTGAGCTAGACGCGAAGCGACATCATCAACCTGGTTGATGACCATGTATCCGGAGTCACCACCTCTTCGCTTGATGTAGCGACCCCCGGCGGTGTCTTCGGTCACCGGCGTCACACACTCCAGGAACTGGCTACCAATCGGCCAAAGGGTGTTCTTGAGCCCAAAAGCTCCCACACCGGGATCGATGTGACATGCCTCAACACCTAAAACGGTTTGAATATCAAGAGCTGTTTTGAGCAGGTCTGAGGTAACTACGGCGATTTGACGAAGGCGAATCCACATAGTTCCACACTATGGGGATAGGGAACCACCCTGCAGCTTTGTTGCTGACAAGAGAGCACTCGTATCGTCAGAGTTGTCATTAACTTGCAACCCCAATGAACCGGTAGTCGCATCGAACCCCAGTTTTTGACTGGCGGCTTTTGACTGGCGGCGGAACGGAGCCGCCATGAGATGCCCGCCGAGACGTAGCCTTGAGTTATGGCCCTTCACCCAAACGGCGTCAACCACCTCGCTATAGCGACTAACGACATGAAAACTCAACTCAGCTTTTTCGCGGAAGTACTCGGGTGCCCGACGAAGGCCCTGTACTGGATGCATGGAGT
>DCYM01000024.1:54926-70950 GCA_002331465.1 Candidatus Neomicrothrix sp. UBA2110
CAGCACCCAGAAAATGCTGATGAAGTGCAGTGGGGCGTCACACATGCAGGCAACGGGGGTGAACCCGTCACCAAAGGCACCATGCAACATGTTGCGTTCAACGTTGACGACCTTGACGAACTTCTGGCGCTTCGAGATCGGATCAGATCTCAGGGCATCCAAGTACTCGGCCCAATCGATCATGGTTTCATCCAATCGATGTATTTTGCGGGCCCAGAAGGGCTAAGCCTCGAAGTGTGCGCCGGAAGCAACATTGACGCGCAGGCTTGGGTAGATCCGGAAGTGCGCGACCTCTGCGGCATCGACGCGCAGGAGATGGAAGCGCTCAAGAGTCCTACCGAATTCGACGGATTGAGCGGATCGCTGCCCAATCCGTCGTTCGATGAAAATAAACCTCACATGCATTACCCACCTGGAGCACTTGAGAAAGTGATGGCAATACCTGACGAAGTGGTTTGGAAAAAGTTCAGCGAGACCATTCCACCAGTTGACATCGACTGATCGTCGAGCGAACTGCACGTGGTAGGCGAGGAGCGTCGCCCTAAAGTTTTTGTCGTTCAGCGAGAAGAGTCAGCCGACTTAGGCGGTGATCTGAGTCAGCCGTTGTTAACACCCCATTTTTTGGTGTTATGCGTATCGTCGCTGTTTTCTGCTCTGGGCTTTTCGTCGGTAATACCAACGGTTGCGAGATTCGTAGCAACCGACCTCAACGGAGGCGATCTGCAGGTTGGCATCGCCCTCGGAGTCTTTTCCTTCTCAGCGGTTCTCACTCGACCATGGATAGGACGCCTCGGAGATCGCAGAGGACGACGGGTGCTGATCGCTGGCGGTTCGTTTGTGACTGCTGTCGTTCTGGCCTGCCATGTTTTCGCTGACAGTTACGGTTGGTTACTGGTTGCTCGATTAGCCATGGGCGCCGTTCAAGGCGCGTTTTTCGTTGGCACGGTGACCTTAACTACCGACTTAGCGCCTGATCACCGAAGAGGTGAAGCTGCAAGCTATTTCTCGGTAGCGATCTATGGAGGAATGGCGTTCGGTCCTTGGCTAGGGGAGTGGGTTGTTGGTCGTTGGGGCTTCGACGGGGGATTCCTTGTGGGCGCTCTTTGCATGGCAATAGCCGCCGTGGTGGCGTGCTGGCTTCCTGACTTTGTTGGCTCAAACGGACCGAACATTGGTTCCGCCTCAGACGTTGAACGTCGCCGAGTTCTGTTGTACCGGACCGCGATTTGGCCCGGAATTGTCTTGGCGCTTGGGATCATGATTTTCCCAGCGCTACATGGCTTTATGCCCAAGCTGATGGACGAGCGGGCGTTGGGTGATGCGGGCCCTATTTACGCTCTCTACGGCCTGCTTGTCTTGGCGTTGAGGCTCGCGTGTAGTCGCCTACCGGACACTCTAGGAACCACCAAAACGGCGACTCTTGCGTTGACGGGATCAGCAATCGGGATGCTTGTCATGGGCAGCTTCGTCAGCCGGCCAGGGCTGTTCGCAGGGGCAGCAATTCTCGCGATCGGAGGATCGCTGCTTTACCCTGCTCTAATGGTCGCTGCGGTGGAGGGCGTACCCGCGAACGAACGAGCTCAAGCGATGGGCACCTTCACCATGTTTTTCGAATTGTCAGGAGGAATAGGCGGCCCAGTATTGGGCCTAGTTGCTTGGATGTCAGGCACCACGGTCGCAGCCTTCTTCGGTGCTTCACTCATTGCCGCAGCAGGACTACCGGTTCTCTTAGTGTGGAAGAGAAGGAACCCTGCGATCACCTAGCTATCGGCACCCGGGACGCTCGTGGTCGGTAATGATGCATGCGTGACCAATGTTTTATTCTTCATTACTGACCAACAACGCGCCGACCACGTCGGATTTGCGGGAAACGAAATAGTTCGTACTCCGAACCTTGACGCGATCGCCGAGCGTGGCATGGTCTTTGATGAGGGATGGGTGGCGAATCCCATCTGTATGCCGAACCGGTCCAGCATCATGACCGGCCGGCATCCGAGCGCTCATGGGTGCATCTTCAACGACCGTTCCCTGGACTGGAACGCCAACACTTTCGTTAGACGTTTTCGCGCCGCGGGCTACCGCACTGGTCTGGTAGGCAAATCGCATCTTCAGCACGGACCTAGCCGTAACTCGGTTGCCCCGGTCCGTTCGAGTGGCATGTTGGCGACACCTCACCACCTCCAAGGCTGGGACCAACTAGAAGATTTTGAGAATTACCTTGATGGAAACGAACCAGATATTGAAGACTTTTATGGCTTTGACCATGTCGAGTTTGCTCTCGAGCACGGCTCGTCGGTTTTAGGGCATCACTTGAACTGGGCTCTTAGTCGAGGAGGCCGAATCGAAGATCTGGTGGTTCCGATGACGGAGGCAGCGCCCGGCCTCGATAGGTCGGCGCGTTGGTGGCAGATCTATCGAGCTCCCTACGACTCGAAATTTCACTCGACAACGTTTGTTGCTGATCGCACGATCGCGTTTATCGAAGAGGCCGTAGGCCAAGAGAAACCATTTTTGGCTTGGGTGTCCTTCCCGGACCCTCATCACCCGATGGCCCCACCAGGTATGTGGTTTGATCGACACAACCCCGACGACATGCCAGTACCTGATTCCATTGATGACCCGTCTGACTACATGCCTCAACATCTCAAGGAGGCGCATGGGCGACACCCAAAGGATCAGCGTTTCTGGGTTGAGCCGTGCGGCGTCGGGGGCGATCATGGGGTTGTCAGAGAAGCAATATCGGCGACCTATGGAATGATCGAGATGATTGACGAGGCAATCGGACGGGTTGTGTCAACGCTAGATCGACTGGGACAGACAGAGGACACCATCATCGTTTTCACATCCGATCACGGTGACATGATGGGCGAGCATGGACTGATGCTGAAGGGTTACATGCCGTTTCGGGGAACTCAACAAATTCCTTTGCTGATTTCGGCTCCGAAGTGCCTGCCGGGCCGCACCGACTCTCTGGCTTCCAGCATGGATTTGGGACCGACGCTCATGGAACTCTGTGGGATCGACCCTTACGATGGGATACAGGGCGTAAGTCTCACTCCGGTCTTAAGCGATCCTGCGGTCAGTGTCCGAGAGCATGTTTTGATCGAAGAAGACTTCCCCGACTTTTTGTCTTCTGTGACGTCAACGCCGTCAAAAACTAGAACGTTGGTGACTAGAGATACTCGGTACACCCGCAACAGCGATGGACACGAAATGATGTTTGACAAGATCGCTGACCGCGAGGAGCGTCGCGAGATTACGAAGTCGGATCAGCCTCGTCGCAGCGAAATGTTAGAACGGTTAACAGATGCGTTAATTGCCAGCGCAGACGCTGCTCGCGGCGCTCCCACGGATCCGAGTTATGCCTAAGAGACTGAGCTACCGCTCGGGTGGTGTCGGGTCAAGAACTCGGCGACCGCTTCGGTAAAAGCATCGTTGTCGTCTCCCGCCACCATGTGCCCCGTGCCAGCGACATCCACAAACTCCGCTTCGGGCACTAGATCTCGAAAACCGCGCACAGCTTCGGGAGTCACCAGATCAGACTGCCCTCCTCGCACTAGAAGCATCGGCACGTTGACGGCTTGCGCTCCTTCGCTCATGATCCGGCTTGTTAGTTCCATATGAGCGGCCATGTCGTTCTCGTTGTCGGAGTCAAATCCAGGCTTCGAAGTGACATAAGCAGGGTCCCATCGCCACATCCAACGACCATCGGGGCGTTGTCGCAGAACGCGTGTTAGCCCTGAAGAATTAGCAGGGCGGGGCCGGTGGGGGTTGTACGCCGCGATGGCGTCTGCAGCTTCATCCAGATCGGCAAAGCCGTCAGGATTACCTGACATAAAAGAGATAATTCTCCTGGCGCCTTCCGGATCGAAGTGGGGAGTGATGTCAACCAAAATGACGGCACTATATAGTTGGCCAGTCGCGGTTCTTTGCGCGGCCAAGCTCGCCATTCCACCCATCGATGCCCCAACTATCGCCGGAGGCCGGTGGAACCTTTTAAGAAGGGCGACGATGTCACGTCCATTGTCTTCGGAGTCGTAGCGCGCTTCGGTGGACCAGTCACTGTCACCATGTCCTCTTGCATCTACCGTTGTAACGAACCAGCCGCGACCAGCGAGCGTGTCGGCGGTGTTTTTCCACGCATGTCGATTTTGTCCAGCTCCATGACACATAACAACTGGGGCCCCCGAAGGGTTACCCCACTCGTCAGCAGTGAGTTGAAGGCCCTCCGTTGCTGCAATTCTTATGGTACGCACGACGGGCGATCCTAGGTCGGGCGTGGCCTCTCATGTCGTGTTACCAGGGATGAGTCGACCCATCCCAACGCAGGAACGACCCGCTGTCTTCAGGGCCAAGTTGTTCCAACGTGGACAAGATCCCTCCCGCAGATTCTTCAGTACTGATATCTGCTTGTGGACCACCCATATCGGTACGAACCCAACCCGGATGAAAAGCCACCACGCTGATGCCCTTGTCGCGTAGTTGCGATGCAAGTTGTACCGTCACCATGTTCATCACTGCTTTAGAGGTCGAGTACGGCAGATCATCGAATCTCGCACCTACGACCATCGAACCAATTTGGCTCGTGATGTTGGCTACTTGGCTTCCTTCGCCCAAACAATCCAAAAGGCCTCGGGTCATGCTTGCGGCACTCAACCCGTTGATTCGTATGAGATCGAGTGTCAGATCGACCGGAGCGTTAAGGACCCCAGCCGAACCGCGTTCTAAACCCAGGTTGGTTGCGCTCGTTCCTGCATTGTTGATCAGGACATTCACATGATCGTCGATCGCTGCAGCAAATTGCTCGATTGACTCCTCGTGACCGACGTCGAGGCTGAGAATTTTGGCGGGCCCTAACGCCATGAGGTCCGTTGCCTCAGCGGGGTTCCGACAGCCGGCAATTACCTCGTCGCCCCGATCTAAACACTGACGAACAAATTCGAGACCTAGACCTCTATTGGCTCCTGTAACGACTGTGGTTGTCATGTTCGCTCCGATGTTGAAGTCATTGCCACGGTAGATCGCCGTCTAGCCTCAATGCATGACCCTTGACCCTAAAGAGATAGTTCGCTCTGACAACACCGCAGCCGCTGATGTCGTCGTTGATTTGTCTCACGCGGTGTGGGACACCCCAGAGATCGCCTTCGAAGAGTACAAAACAGCTGAGATGACATCGCGAGTATTAGCCGATGCCGGCTTCGAAGTTAAAACTGAGATTGCAGACCTTCCCACTGCGTGGAGCGCCACCTACGGAAATGGCGAATTGACGGTCACTATTTGCGCAGAACTCGACGCTCTCCCCGATATCGGCCATGCCTGTGGCCACAACGTAATCGCAGCAGCAGGAGTTGGAGTTGGCCTGGCACTGCAGAACGTGGCCGATGACCTTGGCATCACTATTCGTGTACTGGGAACGCCTGCGGAAGAACAAGGCGGTGGAAAGATTCTGATGCTTGAAAGAGGCGCTTTCGACGGCACCCATATGGCGATGATGGTTCACCCTTCGCCGAATGAAGGGGATCGATTCCCCACGCTCGCTATCTCTCAATGCGACTTCCACTTTCATGGCCGAACAGCACACGCTTCGGTGACACCGCACCTGGGGGTCAACGCAGCGGACGCGATCACGGTCGCGCAGGTCGGCTTGGGGCTATTACGACAACACCTTGACCCCGAAGATCAAGTGCACGGAATTGTCACCAAAGGGGGCGAAGCAGCGAACATTGTCCCAGGCAACGCAACAGCGCGCTATTTCTACCGAGCCCCAGACCTTGAGGCGTTATCCCGGTTAGAGCCTCGGATAAGGGCATGCTTCGAAGCAGGGGCAATGGCAACCGGCGCTACTTTAGAAGTCGAACCGTTAGGGCCTCCTTACTCAGAGTTCGCGCATGACCTAGACCTAGTTGCCAAATACCGGAACAACGCCGAAGCCTTGGGTAGAACCTTTGACTCAACGCCTCGACGAGGTGCGGGATCCACGGACATGGCCAACGTTTCACTTCTCATGCCGACTATTCATCCGATGCTTGGCCTGGACTCCGGGTCCGCTGTAAATCATCAGCCCGAATTCGCGGCTTACTGTCGGACACCAGTAGCCGATAGGGCGGCCGTGGAGGGCGCATTGGCGATGGCTCTTACTGCTGTTGATGCGGCAACAGACGAGAGCACTAGGGCCCGCCTATTGAGCCACGAGACCTCGTATAGCGCAGCAGAAGCGTACCCTTGGAGCTTCTAGCTACCTTGTCAAATCACTGCAAGAACCACATTGGCTGCGGCGTAAAGAGCTAGGAGTAGCAGTGCATCAAAGCGACTAATGCACGATTTTCGAACCCCGAGACAATAGGCCAACACAACGACGACCAACATTGCTCCGATCCCAAATCCAGTAAGGGACGGGTCATTGATCCGTTCGGCTCCAACCAGTCCCATAGCGCCAGCGACAGCGAGGGAGTTGAAGACATTAGAGCCGAAGAGGTTGCCAATTATTAAGCCGGTTTCCTCTTTGCGCGCCGCCACTATAACGGTGACTAGTTCAGGAAGAGAGGTTCCCACAGCCACCAGTGAGAATCCGATGAAACCACCGCTCAACCCCCACTCTTCGGCCAGAGTTGTCGCACCTGACACGGCGAACTGCGCTCCGGCTAAGACCCCAACTAGACCCGTAGCCGCTATAAACAAACTTCTGCGGACGCTGAGTTCTACTTCAACGGTGTCAGAAGGAGACCGAACGAGTTCAACGGTGTCAGAAGGAGACCGAACGAGGTAGATAATTGTGGCAATGAGCAGTGCGCTCAAGATGACACCGTCGGTTCGAGTCAACTGTCCATCCATCACGAACAACGCGAACACTGCTACTGAAGCAATCGATAGCGGGGCCTGGCGACGAATGACCGAGGGTGGCAGCTTCACTGCTGTTATAAGGGCAGCGCAGCCCAAAATCAGACTCAAATTGGCGACGTTGGAGCCCACGATGTTCCCGACCCCAAGGGCAGGGTTTCCCCTCAAAGCAGCGATCGTTGACACCACTAGCTCAGGAGCGGAAGTACCGAAACCCAAAACCACGGCCCCGACCACTATCGGGCTCAGGTTGAGCGATCGGGCCAAAGAAGCGGAACCGTCTACGAGCCAAGTTCCTGACTTAAATAAAATAGCTAAGCCGCTGATTAGGAAAACTGCTGCGATGAACACGCGACCTCTAATGGTTGTTTCGTGGCGGACCGAATCTGCGGGCGGTGTCCTGATATTTCACGGCTGGTTTAAGCACCATTCCTTCGTCGAACTGCGCGATCATACTTCGTTGTATCTCCTGCCATGGAGTATGGCTTTCAGGAAACGCAAAGCCCCCTGCTTCTTCGAGATCTTGTCGCCTTGAGTCCAGCTCCTCATCAGAAATCAGCATGTCGGCGGTACCAAGTCTCAAATCAATCCTGATTCGATCCCCAGTGCGAAGAATCGCCAAGCCGCCTCCGGCTGCTGCTTCGGGTGCCGCATTGAGAATCGATGGTGACCCGGAAGTGCCTGATTGCCGGCCATCGCCGATGCAGGGCAGAGAGTGAACTCCACGGATTAACAACGCCGAAGGAGGTTGCATGTTTACGACTTCGGCGCCACCGGGGTATCCGATAGGACCTGCTCCGCGAACAATGAGCATCGAATATTCATCAATTTCGAGCGATGGGTCATCAATCCGATTGTGGTAATCCTCTGGCCCTTCAAAAACGACTGCTCTGCCTTCGAAGGCATCAGGGTCGTCAGGGTTAGATAAATAGCGGCCTCGGAATTCCTCGCCGATAACACTCGTCTTCATGATTGCACTATCGAACAAATTTCCGGAGAGGTGAACAAATCCTGCGTCTGCAACGAGTGGAGCCTCAACGGGCCATATCACCTTGGAATCGAGAACTTCGGCGGTCGCGCAGTTGTCCCCAATCGTGGAGCCGTTGACCGTCATCGCATCTGAGTGAGGCAACAAACCAGAATCCATGAGTCGTTTGACGACCGCTGGGACTCCGCCCGCGTGAAAGTAGTCCTCACCCAAGTATTCGCCCGCTGGTTGCATGTTAACGAGAAGAGGAATGTGTAACCCGAGCTCTTGCCAGTCGCTGTTGTTCAGCGGAACATCGAGATGTCGCGCAATCGCGTTGAGATGAATCGGGGCGTTAGTCGATCCACCAATAGCTGAATTGACCACAATTGCGTTCTCGAATGCTTCTCGGGTCATGACGTCGGAGGGCCGTACATCGTCATGGACCATTTCAACAATACGGAGACCAGTTTTGTAGGCAACTTGGGCCCGTTCGCGATACGGAGCAGGTATAGCGGCTGAGCCAGGCAACTGCATACCAAGAACTTCAGCGAGAGAGTTCATGGTCGTTGCGGTTCCCATTGTCGAGCAGTAGCCCGTTGATGTGGCAGAGGAGGCGACCAGGTCGGCGAATTCTCCGTCGTCGATTTGACCGGCCGCATGTAACTCACGCGCTTTCCACACGATCGTTCCTGATCCGGTCCGTTCTCCTTGATGCCAACCATTGAGCATTGGGCCGACTGATAGGGCGATCGCCGGAATGTTCACTGTTGCTGCGGCCATAAGGCAGGCAGGAGTCGTTTTGTCGCAGCCGATAGTGAGTACAACTCCGTCAATCGGGTATCCCTGAAGGATCTCGACCAATCCGAGATAAGCCAAATTGCGGTCAAGCGCGGCTGTCGGCCGTTTCCCAGTTTCTTGAATTGGATGGACAGGGAATTCAAAGCAAATTCCGCCGGCCTCTCTAATGCCCTCTCGGACACGTTTCGCGAGTTCCAGGTGATGTCGATTGCAGGGGGAGATATCTGAACCCGTCTGCGCTATGCCAATGATTGGTTTACCCGACTGCAGTTCGTCTCGCGTCAAACCGAAATTGACGTAACGCTCCAAATAGAGCGCAGTCATTAACGGATCACCGGGAATGTCGAACCAAGCTGCTGATCTTAATTTCAATTCGTCGTTGTTTTGCACGACACCCTCCACTGCGTTGGCCTGAATTGGTTCTAGCAGTCGCGAGGTCACTCCTTGACGTCGAATCGCAAAAGCGCTGCCTAGATAGAGCACAATCAGCCACTAAGTTGCTTGAATCTGAACGATTGACAGACCCCTCACATGGTTTCGAGTATTAAACATTGCCTTATGCACTATGAATTCAGAAGAGGCGAACCCTACAAACGGGCCTTGACCCCTGTGTGTCTCCTCGGCCTTTGGGTCTCCAGGGGCGAAGGTAAATTGATAGCGACGACGATCTAGGAGCTCGATTATGGGGGACGCAAGCGTGAAGATTTTTACTGCAAAGAGAATCATCACCATGAACCCTGCGTTGCCCTTCGCTGAGGCAATCGCTGTACGAGGTGACCGAATTCTTGGTGTGGGAACAGTCGAAGATCTCGCGCAATGGGGCGATTATGAACTTAGTGAACAGTTCAAAGACCACATTTTGATGCCAGGTTTTGTTGAAGCTCACACTCATGTCTTGGCGGGCGCTGTTTGGGAGTTCCCGTACGTCGGGTTTTATGACCGCGCCGACCCGGCAGGTCGCACCTGGTTGGGTTGTCAGACTATTGCGTCGGTAGTTGATCGACTCGCTGAGTGTGAACGAGACCTCAGCGACCCAGACCAGACATTGGTCGCTTGGGGGCTTGACCCCATCTTCCTCACAGGCGAGCGGCTCGTCGCAAAACATTTAGATCAAATTTCAACCACGCGACCAATCTTCGTGTTCCATGCGAGCGGGCATCTAGCAACCGTCAACTCAGAGATGATGCGCCGATCCGGCATCGATCGCCACACCCCGACGCCGGGCGTAGCTAAAGACGTTGATGGGGAACCGAACGGCGAACTCCAGGAACCTGCGGCTATGTCACTAGCGCAAGACGGATTCGCCGCGATTGGGGTTGCAATGATGTCACCCAACGCGAAATGGAACTATGCGCGTGAAGCACGCAACTGTGGCGTCACAACCATCGCCGATCTCGGTACCACCCGCTTGACGATGGAAGGCCAGCTCGAGGCTTGGCGTCAAGCGACAGATGACCCCAATTACCCCGCACGAGTAGTGGTGGCCGTGGGACACTCCGACTCCGGTTCAGAAAGCAAAGACTCAAATCCCATGGTGTCACTCGCGGTGCGGCTGCGTGATGAGGAAGAAACGGCCAAGCTCCGGTTTGGAATAGTGAAACTGGTGCTTGACGGATCCATTCAAGGTTTTACGGCGCGAATTTCATGGCCTCACTACGTCAAGCCGCCCCCGGGCCACCCAGGAAATGGACTGTGGCTGATTCCGCCCGAACAATTGGCCGACATTGTGAGTTCGTACCACGAAGCTGGTCTCACGGTTCATTGCCACTGCAACGGTGATGAGGCGGCACAAGTTTTCATTGATGCTGTTGAGACAGCACTTCAACGTCACCCGCGGTGGGACCACCGGCATACGGTTCAACACTGCCAACTCACGACGACAGCTCAATACAAACAAATGGCCGCGCTCGGAATGAATGCAAATATTTTCAGCAACCACATCTTCCACTGGGGTGACCAACATGCCTCCACCACCGTTGGCGAAGAGCGTGCCGCGGGGATGGACGCATGCGCGACTGCCGAACGAGAAGGAGTAAAATTTTCTGTCCATAGCGACGCACCCATCACCCCGATGGGTCACCTGCACACGGCATGGTGCGCTGTTAACCGCCTCACCGCTTCTGGCAGGGTTTTAGGCCCGGAGGAGCGAATAAGTGTCGCCAAAGCGCTCGAGGCCTGCACTCTTGACGCGGCGCATCAGCTTAGGTTGGATCATGACATTGGGTCTCTAGAAGCCGGCAAACTCGCTGACTTTGCTGTACTGGAGGAAGACCCTTTTGAAGTGAGCCCTGAAGAACTAAAAGACATCCCCGTGTGGGGCACCGTAGTGGGAGGCACCTCGCACGTTGCTGGCTCGAAGTAAGGCAAAAAATGGAGCCCTCTGAAGGCTTAATGGAGGTATCTGTCATCGGGGGGTACCTCGGGGCGGGAAAAACAACGCTCGTCAATCACATTTTGCGTCAAGCGTCGGAACGCGTCGCCGTAATGGTGAACGACTTCGGAGAAATTAACATCGACCAGGCCTTGATTGATTCGAGAAGTGAGAACACCATCAGCTTGACCAATGGATGCATCTGTTGCTCTCTCGTAGACGGCTTCGTCTCGGCACTGGAATCTGTAATGTCTTTTCGTCCGAAACCCACTCGCTTGGTGATTGAAGCAAGCGGCGTAGCTGATCCAGGAGCCGTAGCAGCGTACGGGCATGGTCCGGGCCTGGCGCTCGACGCTGTTGTGGTCGTAACTGATGCAGTTAGGTTGTGTGAACAAGTCGCTGATCCGCTCATTGGGCAAACAGTCGCCAGCCAGATAGATGCAGCAGACGTAATCGTGCTCAACAAAATTGACCTGGCCGACAATTTAATAGCCGCGAAAACCGAGTTGGCGAGGTTGAACCCCGATGCGCTCTTGGCTTATGCGAGCCATGCGGAGGTGAACCTTGACCTCCTCTTCGGTCGAGAAATAGTGAGGAAAAGCGATCCTACGAGTCAGGTAGGAACGTTCGAGTCGCGCTCCCATGAATCAACTCAACCAATACCGAGAGCCGCACTCGAAGCTCTGGTTGAGAACTTGCCCCCAGAGATCCAACGCGTAAAAGGTATCGTCCGCCTCGCTGAAGCCCCTCACGTTGCCATGGTGTTCCAACTAGTTGGACGAAACTGGGAACTGCGCGCGCTAGCCGACCGGAAGAACTCACCTGATGGCAACCGGCTCGTAGTGATAGGACCGAAAGGATCCATACCGATGCAGTGGGATGATGCTCTCAGTTCAGGGAATTAGATGGGTGCGCTACGCCGGCCAGCATTAGTGGCCGCCATTGGTTGCCATGTCCATGATTTGAGCTAAGCGCTGCACTCCTTCTCGAATCGATTCTGCAGAGGGATTACCAAAGCAGAGACGCATCTTGTTGGCACCCCAATGAGGATCGACTGACCACCCGGCGCCAGCATTGAATTCAATCCCACTCGTAGCAGCTTGGGTTGAAAAGGTGGCGGTATCGACTCCTTCTGCGAACGTGAGCCACATGAAGATTCCGCCTTGTGGCATTTCAAAATGAACCGAGTCTCCAAAGTGTTGTTCTAATGCTTCAGCCATAACTTCAGCCTTAGCCTTCAGCACAGACGTCAAACGGTCCGCGTGTTTGTCAAAATGAGCACTCGCATACTCAGCAACGACCATCTGTTCAAGCGCCCCGGACCCGGCATCAGTTTTTAGGGAAAGGATCTGCTGAAGCACAGGTGACTCCGCCACGATGTACCCAACTCGTAAGGCTGGGGCAATAGATTTCGAAAAAGAACCGCAGTAGATGACGCGTCGATCCGGACCATCTAGTTCCCAAAGAGTGGGAGGCCGGTCGCAGCCCCACAGCAAATCGGCGTAACAATCATCCTCAAAGATGGCAGTTTGCTGGCCCTCCATCGCCCCCAAAATCTCGACCCGCCGTTCCACAGGCATGCAAGAACCGGTCGGGTTTTGGACCGTTGGAATTGTGTAAAGGTATTTAGCCGGACGTCCTTGCGAGGAACATTGTTCAAGGAGCTCGGCAAGGTGATCAGGTCGCACGCCACTCTGGTCAAGACTCACACCGTGCACCACGGCACCTAAACGCGTTAACCGACTGATCATCCCACCATAAGTTGCCTCTTCAACGATCACGTTGTCGCCGGGGACCAACAACAAATCGTTGACAAGATCCAAAGCTTGCAATGACCCTGAAGTAATAAGAACTTCGTCGGGGTCGACGTTCGTGGACGCCCTCACCCCGAGTTTCTGACAAATAAAGCTTCGCAGGTCTTCGTGCCCTAGGGGGCTGCCTCCCAGGTTGTACACCGCCAACTTTCGCCCCTCGCGCTGAAGTACCCGTGTGACAGCTTCGATAAGGCCCGCAACAGGTACATTTTCTTCATCGTTGTTGCCGCCGACGAAACTAAATGCCGGAATGCCACCCCATTGGGCCTCAGCGGGAGGTAGGTCTCTTCGATACAACTCGCTAATTTCGAAACTCATTGGTTCCCTTCGGCCAAATTATGATCCGCATCGTAGGGCCGAAAAGGCCGACCAGCGCCACTAGCGTGGTTTTGAGCCTTACATGGCTGAACAGAGGGGGTCCGGTGACTAACTACGAGGTCCACGCGATCAAGTACGCCGAACGCGACGCCGTCCGTGCCGAACATTTCATAGGCGGAGACCCACATGACAATGCGCCGATGCCCATGGACTATTTCATTTGGTTGATACGCAGCAGTAGTGGACAAGAATGGGTTGTCGACACCGGCTTTGAACAAGATGATGCTCAGTCTCGCAACCGAACTCTCCTGCGAACAGCAGCAGAAGGGGTCGCGTTATTAGATGTGAACTCCGACACCGTGTCGGATGTGATCATGACTCACTTCCACTATGACCATGCTGGGGGCGTAAACCAGTTCCCCAACGCGAGATTCCACCTCCAGGACGACGAGATGTCCTTCGCTACCGGACGCGACATGACCCACAAGGCGTATAGACACGCCTTCAATGTCCGTCACATCAAAGATCTCGTGGATCGGGTCTTCTCCGAAAGAGTTACTTTCCACGCAGGAGACGCAGAACTTTCACCCGGGCTGACGCTGCACCACATCGGCGGCCACACCCGAGGTCTACAAGTAGTTCGCATCGACACCGGTAGCAGCGTGGTAGTTCTTGCCTCAGATGCCAGCCATTACTGGGCCAACATGGACGAGGGCCGTCCGTTTCCTATCGTCGATGACCTATCGAAAATGATCCAAGGGTGGGAGACCCTCCGGTACCTAGCCGGCTCCGACGGCGTAATCGTTCCCGGCCACGATCCCCTGGTATTCGAACGGTTCCCACCGTCGTCTCCGGAACTCGAAGGAGTAGCTGTTCGCTTGGGCTAAGCCAGCGCCAGCGATTTATCGAAGGACTAGAACGCTGGATCCCCAGCTTCGAGGCCGAGCAGCACTCTGCCAGCCGTGTCGATTTGGTAGGAACCAACCATAAAATGTCCGGCGACAGCTCTCGCGTCGTCGAGTAAACCCATCAGGCCGGAAGCTTCAAAATTGGCAGTGCTTCCTGCCGCATCGACCAAATGTTGGATAGCACTTATTGCGTTCTGCACCGACCAAGAGCACGCCAAGCGAACTCGCGCGTGAAGCTCGGCATCAACGGGCTGACCGTTTTTTGCTGCCTCCCATATCGAGTCGAGTTGCTCATGCACCCACGATTGCCCTGCTCCGGCCAGAGCCTCGGCCCTTGCAATAGCGGAAGCAGCGTCGGGTCGCTCATGAAGAGGACGCTTTGAATTAAGTGGTTGTTTCGCCCCTGCTAATAGCTTGAAATCGGTTATGGCTCTGCGAGCTAAGCCGGAGGCAACTCCTGTCTTAGGAAACGGAAACCTCAACGCAGATGGCAACCGGTAGAACGGTAAATCGGGAAGCGGCAAGGAATTGTTCGGGACGACTCCACACCAAGCTTCATCCACGAAGAAGTCTTCAAGCACAACGTCATTAGAGCCGGTTCCTCTCAAGCCGACGGTGTGCCAAGTGTCCTCGATGAATTGAGGATCAGCGTCCACCACAGCAAAGCAGAGTTCGATCGGTGAGCTCCCTTTGACCACGTTGTTTAACACCCACTTACTCGCGGCCGTGCAGCCACTAACAAAATTCCATCGACCACTGATACGCCATCCACCTGGGGCCTGAATAGCGCGTCCTCGAGGTACACCCGACCCAGCGATGACTAGCTCAGGGCTATCACGCCAAATTTGACGACACGTGTCGGGTGGTAGGTAAGCCGAAACCAATTCGGCCTCCTCGTTGCAGGTCATCGCTACCCAAGCGGTAGATCCATGTATCTGCGCTACTTGTGCCGTGAATTCGATGAGATCAGCAGGATGAACCTCATCGCCGCTGTACTCCTGTGGCACCAAAAGCTTCATTAAGCCAGCTTTCGCCAGAGCCGCGATCACTTCTGGATCCGGTCGCCGAACCTCGTCTGCCTGCTGAGCGCGTTCGGAAATCAGATTTTCGATATCAGCGGTGAGCCGTTCGAAGATCAGGGAGGCCTTTGCCATAAAGGCAAACTATCGTCTGGAGTCGCTAGTGAAGGAGGGGCTCATTGAATTCAACCAATACCAGCACCGCCAGCACAAGTGCTGAAGAGTTGAGCCCTAAGCGACCTTTAGCAGGTATTCGAGTGATCGACCTCACCGACCACCGCGGCGACATCGGCCCATGGATGCTGGCCGAATTAGGGGCAGATGTCATCAAAGTCGAGCCCCCCAGCGGCTGTTCAACTCGAGCGCTGCAACCTATCCGTGATGACGACACCTCAGATCTACGCAGCCTCCACTTTTCGGCATACGCGTCGAATAAGCGATCCATACAACTTGACTTAGAAGATAAGAGTGATCGAGAAATCTTTTTGGAACTCGTCGAAACCGCCGATTTTCTTTACGAGTCTGGTTTGCCTTGCCGGACCTTCGATGCTGGTCTTGGCCGTTCTCAAATTAGTGAACGCAACCCGAAAATTGTTCATGTGGTGGTCACCCCTTTTGGCGCTGACGGTCCTCGGGCAAAAGATTCCAGCAGCGAGTTATCGATTGCATCACTTGGCGGTTCTACGAACTTGCAAGGCGTACGGCAGAGACCGCCGGTCAAGGCATCGATTCCTCAGGTCTGGCGACACGCAGGAGCTGAATCAGCGGTAGCGGGACTAGTCGCACATTCTCGAATGTTGACAACTGCTGAAGGACAGTACGTCGTTGTTTCAGCGCAGGCATGCATGACTTGGACTTTGTTGAACGCTATGGAGGCTCACGAAATCCAGGGCGCTGATATTCACAGATCAGGAACCCAGATTCGGCTTACCGAGATACCGCTACAGATTCGAATTGAAGCGTCGGATGGATGGCTCATAGCGTTGAGC
>DCYM01000096.1 GCA_002331465.1 Candidatus Neomicrothrix sp. UBA2110
GAAAGCGTAGTGACCATAGGGCACTAGCCACAGACTCAACACCAACAACCCGAGTCCTGAGAAAACAACGGTGGTTACGGCAACACTGTTGTTTCGACGATCCGGTTCGCTGCACCAAGCCCAAATAGCGGCGCCCAGTGTTATGAGAACCACGACAGCAATCCACCAGCCCAGCCGGTCCGTCATAGCCGCCCAAAAAGATTCACGCTGCAGCGATCCTTCGACAGTGCGGAGCACTTTCCCTTCACTGCCGAGAATGACGCTCGGCTCTCGTAACAAGACACAAAGAGCGAAAAAGCCACCAGAGCCCATCAGCCAGGTAGACATCCTTTTGACGGACACTCCACCCCAATTAGCCCAGATGCCGGCACTCATACCAGCCAAACCCATCACGAAACCCACTGCTACCCAGACACGCACATATTGCGACTCCGGATAAGAGAGCGTCATTAAGGCTCGAAGGTTTGTGCGGACCGCATCCCATTCACGATTCTCACTGAAAGTGAAATTCAGAACGCCACGCAACATTAGGAGGGCGGCACACACCCCTAGCAAAGTCAGAATCGCGTTGAACCAATTAGAAAAAAGGTTGGTTCGCAGCCATTGCCTCACGGAAAGATTGACCTCTTGTTGAGGTGGACCCGAGTCGGCGATACCTGCCTCAAGCTGGATGTCGTTCAACTCCGACATATCAGCGTTCCACGATTCGCATGCGAACATTAAAGAAGTTGACAATCACCGATATCGACAACGAACACGACAAGTAGAAAAACATCCAGATCGACACGACGGGGAGTGTCTTTCCAGTTTGGTTGTACACCGTTTGCCCAACCTGGACAATGTCGCTATAGCCGACCGCTATAGCGAGCGAAGTGTTCTTCGTGAGATTCAAATATTGATTGCCCAACGGCGGCAACATCACCCGCGCTGCTTGGGGAATTATCACCCTGCGCAGCGCTGTCGAGCGGCGAAGCCCCAATGCGGCTGCCGCTTCCGCTTGGCCTTTTGGAACAGCGAGTATTCCCCCTCTAACAATCTCCGCTATGAACGCCGCTGTGTAGAAGACAACGCCGAAAAAGACCGCTGCGAACCCAATGGAAAAATTAAGACCTGATGGCCCATAGTTGGGAAATTTTCCGCTTTGAACTATCTCCGGCAAAGCGACATCTACCGGTCGACCGGTCCGGCCATCACCAAATTTATTGCCAAGAACGTCAAAAAAATCACTGCCTGAATTGATCATCCAGCTGGCCAAACCGGGCCACAGAACCAAGAAGAATAGAGCTCCTAAAAGTCCTCCTACCGCAGCAAAGATCATGCGGAAGTAGTCGTCATCAGTCAGTCTCGCCAGGCCAGCTGGGGTACGTCTGCTATTTAGAAATGCTCGAATCCAATACGCGCTGGCCGCTATCGAAAGTGCCGCAATCAATAATTGAAGAACATTCTCAGGCAGCGCCGAAACAGCTGACGCCGCTCCATCGAAGATATTGCCTACGAATCCAAAAATCGGGTGAATGAACCACCCCACGATCGCGAAGAACACGACTACGCCGAAGGCGCTTAAAAGCGGATACGTCTCCTCGCCTGTGACATCTTGTTGAGCGTTGCGTCGTTTGCGCATGAGGTTGGCGAAGACTAAGCCGATAGCCAAAACGACCACCCACTGGTAAAAGCCGTCGGCTATGTGGACCCTCGGCATCGACAGACCCTTGTTGGAAATATGAAACCAGCCGTTAATCGGCCCCACATCTTTGGTTACGCGATCCAAGCTCGCAAAAACCGCTCCGTAAAAGAGAATTTGAACTAGCAGCGGCACATTTCGAAGCGATTCAACGTAGACACTTCCCAATTTACGTAACAGCCAGTTATTGGAGAGTCGAGAGAGTCCAACTACGACACCGAAGAGGGTTGCAACCACAATCCCCGCAGCGGCCATACGAAGTGTGTTCACCATGCCGACCCACAGGGCCCGTCCCCCGGTGTCCGGATCCGTGTCAATCCCTGAAGAAAGGTCAATCCCTGGGTTTACAGACAGGAAGCCGTAATCAGTCGGGACATTCGATGCGGTTAAGTTGTCTCCTGCTTGGTCAGCAAGGAACCAAAGAGTGCCCAGGACCATGAGCAGGGCAATAACCTGCACAACCCACTTGACTACTGTCACATCTCGATACAACGGGGGGCGTTCGTTTTGGATCGACGACGGTGGGCTACTTGCCACTAAGTACTTCCCTCTCCAAGAAAGATGGCAATTCGAAACTGAACGATGTTCAGCCTAGATGCGCTGAAAGGGCTGGAGGTCGATATGACCCCCAGCCCTTTTCAGAATCTCTGCACGGCAGCCTCAGAGGCCGCCCCACAGCATCAGTGCAATATCAGCGTGCAGGTGGAGCGTATACGAGACCACCGTCGGTCCAGGCGGCGTTTGCCGACCCTTCGCGGCTCAACCCAACAGGGTTGAGGCTCCGGCTGTAAATCTCGTCGTAGTTACCAACCTGCTTGATGACCTGGTAGAAGGCATCAGCTGGAAGACCCATCCCGCTTTGAAGTTCACCTTCGCCACCAAGGAGACGAATGGTCTCAGTGTCGCCACTGGCGAGCATTGCATCGACGTTGCTCGAGTTCACGCCTTTTTCGTCAGCGATGATCGTTGCATAGACAGCCCAGTTGACTGCATCACTGAACGCTGAGTCATTCTGACCGTAAGTCGGACCCAGAGGCTCTTTCGAGATTGGTGTCGCTGGGAAAATCACCCAGTTCTCACCGTCGGGTTGTTGCTTTGCCTTTCGGCCAACAAGACCCGAACCGTCAGTCGTGATGATGTCACACGCACCTGAGATGAAGTTGTTGGTGACCGTGTCGAAGTCTTCGAAAGTCTGAAGTTCGATACTTACCCCAGCTTCAGATGCGGCATCAGCAATGTTCTTCTCGGTCGTGGTACCAGCGCTGGTACAGATAACTGAACCGCCGACATCCGACACCTGTGAAGAACCTGAGAATCCATCGCTGGCGCGACCCATCAACTGCTGACCGTCGTAGTAAGTGGTCGGACCAAAGTCCATACCAACTTCGGAGTCACGGCTCTGAGTCCAAGTGGTGTTACGCATCAAAAGGTCAACGTCGCCCGTTTGAACTGCTGTAAAACGCTCAGCAGCAGTCAGCGAAACAAAGTTCACCTTGTTGGCGTCGCCAAGAATGGCTGCAGCAACAACGCGGCAATAGTCGGCATCAAAGCCGGCCATGCTGCCATCGGCCTGGAGTTCAGAGAACGCCACGGCAGAGCCAGAGACACCACAGTTAAGGGTGCCACGGTCAATGATTGTTTCCAAGAGGCTTCCGCCGCTAGCAGCAAGCGTTACCTCGGTCTCTTCAGCGGCGCCAGCATCCGAAGCGGTGCTGTCATCGCTACTTGAGTCGCTTCCACCACAGGCCGAAGCGGCCAAGGTGATCGCGAATAATGTGGCGAGCAATCGCCACATGGTCTTTTTCCGCATCTGTTGAGTCCCTCTCTGTTGCGGTTGCTGGTCCCGCGACCAGCTTTCTGCTCGGTTGTGAGTGCGTGCACGGTATACGGTCAGCTAGGCAAATAGTCACCTTGTGATCGTTTCGTCACAATCCACGTACCGGGCGCAAACACTATCGGCTAAACGGTTGTTTAGCCAAAGTGGATCTCGCCCATGTCTCACGACAGATGGAGAAAGCATGGCCAACCCTGAGGATCACGCGATTGCAGCCCGAATCGCGACCCAGGCCGGAGAGTTGCTTGTGGACCTCCGAGAAAGGTTGTTCGCCCAAGGTGCAGACAGTTGGACGGTCAAAGATACCGGCGATTTGGAAGCTCATCGGTTCATTCACCGCGCTCTTCGAGATGAGTTTCCAAATGATGGAATTCTTTCCGAAGAGGGCAAAGACGACTTAACTCGGCTGGACAAAGAGCGTGTTTGGATCGTCGACCCTCTTGACGGAACCCGGGAGTTCGGTGAGCCCGGCCGATCGGACTGGGCCGTACACGTCGCGTTAGCTGAAAACGGCGTACCCACAGCGGGAGCAGTCGCGCTTCCCGCAGTTGGTACGACTCTCAGCACGGACCCACCTGCCCAACTAACGCCGCCTCATGGCGGAAAGCCCAGAATGGTCGTTAGCCGTTCTCGTCCTCCAGCGGCCGCGATGATTGTGGCCGAAGCCATCGGAGCCGAACTCCTAGCTCTCGGCTCTGCTGGCGCAAAAGCTATGGCGGTAGTCCTCGGTCACGCAGACATTTACGCGCACAGCGGAGGACAATACGAGTGGGATAATTGCGCCCCCGCAGCAGTTGCGCTGGCGGCAGGACTTCACGCGAGCCGTTGCGACGGCTCACCCCTCGACTACAACTACGAGGATCCCTGGCTTCCAGACTTAGTGATATGTCGACCCGAATTTGCCGATGATGCGCTCGCCGCGCTACGTCGCGCCATCGAAGGCTGATTTAGGGAAACTCATGGAACTAAAAGCAACGCTGTTCGAAGTCAAAGGCTCGGTCGCAACGGTGACATTGTGTCGTCCTCACCGCCACAACGCATGGACGGGTCGGATGCACACCGAACTCAGACACCTTCTTGAACAGGCAGAAATCGACCCCCAAGTCCGAACGGTAGTCATCACGGGAATGGGAGAGGACTTCTGCGTTGGAGCTGATAGCCAGGCACTCGAAGGTCACATCGAAAAGGGAGGCTACGACTCTGGCACGGGTCCCGAGCTAGCTAATCCTGGATATGGCGTGGCACCTCAATTCGATCAGAATTTTGCATTCATGTTCGGCTTAAACGTGACCACCATTGCGGCCGTTAACGGCCCCGCGGCGGGAGTTGGTTTCGTCCTTGCGTGCTACTGCGATCTGAGGTTCGCTGCGAATGACGCCAAACTAACCACTGCCCACGGACCGCTCGGCCTACCAGCTGAATTCGGTCTTTCTTGGCTATTACCCAGGCTGATCGGCCTAACCCGAGCTAACGATCTTTTGCTCTCAAGCAGAATTCTATTGGCCCACGAAACCGATGGCTGGGGTCTCTTCAACGGTCTTCTTGAACGCGAAGACTTGCTACCCAAAGTCCATGCCTACGCCCAGAACCTTGCCGCTCGTGTCGCTCCATCTGCACAACGAATGACGAAGCGACAAATCTATTTGGATCAACACCGAGACGTGGGCAGCGCTATATCTGATTCTGAAGACTTGCTAGAAACCGCCATGACAGACCCCGACTATCGAGAAGGAGTGAGAGCGTTAATGGAGAAGCGCTCCCCGAGGTGGGGCGAAAACGATTAGGCGTTGCCTGTGACGTTCCGCTCGTTACCGTAGCGATCTAGACCTCGAGCACCGTCACGACACCAGTATCGCCATCCACTCGAACCCTGGCCCCGTCGGGTATGCGTTTAGTTGCGTCCGTGGCTGATACCACGCACGGAATACCCAGCTCTCGACTCACGATGATTGCGTGACTCAAAGCGGCCCCTACGTCAACCACAACCCCTGCCGCGGGCACAAATAAAGGCGTCCACGACGGGTCGGTAAGGGGAGCGACTAAAACATCTCCAGGCTCCAAAGCAGTCGGATCATGACTATCCAGAATTACGCGAGCTCGACCCTCCGACACCCCGGGGCACCCGGGCATACCTTGGATCGAATCGCCGTTGCCGACTGGTTCGACGATTATGGCATCACGTCGAGTCCATGACGAAAGTGGTTCGGCGTCTCCGACGATCACGAAAGGTTCTTGCCGACTGCTTGCGGTGTCGAAAACTTCTTGGCGGCGTTCAATGATGTCCCGCCACCCTTCAGCATTGTCGATGGCTTGACGTTGTTCTGAGAAACGAAGCATCGCGAAACTGGTCACCTCGGGGAATACGCCTCTTTCAACCATCCGCCGGCCGAATTCGCGAGCTGCCATCCGTCCTTCTTGAATAAATTTCACACAGTTTGTCTTGGTGCGCTCTCTACCTGGCATCAGCACCGATGCTCCGTGCGCTCCAGCCAAGAATTGGCCCTGGGCCTCCGGGTCGGCTTCAAGCATGGCGCTTATCTCACCAATTAGACGTTCGCGTTCTGCTGCGAGATGCGCCTGGTGGCCCTTCGGCGCTGCCGATCCTGGGGATACCCGCATACGATCGATGGCAGCCAAAGCCAGATCAGGGTCTGTTTCCCAAGTTGGGCACGACATTTCCCACTCATTAGGCCCCCGCGACCCGTAGGAACGCAGGAATAGGTCAAAAGCGTCCACAAATCGCGCGCATTCGGGTTCCTCCGTTGCTCGCAGGCGAGCGTCTAAACCGCCGATGCCTGCTTCGAAGACCCCTGACACACTATTCGAAGACGCCGCCAATCGCCCCAAGTCCCACATCGCCATCGAAGGAGCCGCCGACTCCACGTCCCCTAGGCCCGCCATGATCTTCATCGCATCAGTCGGACGCCCCACGGCCTCACACACCGCCGACACGATACCCAATGGAACAGTGGTCAAAAAGCTGATGAATATGTGTTGAGCGAATAGCTCTCGGAATCCGTCACGAAAGAAATTTTCGATCCAATCAACAAGTTCGTGGTCTCCTAACGACGCAAAGTCAGGGCGACCATCGCGCAGCGAGTTGACTTGCTGCTCCTGTGCCAAGACTTCCGGAAGGTCAGGAGTTGTAAGAGCCCACCCAAAAACCTCAGCTATGCGAGCTTCAGCCTCAGGGCTGGGGTCGTCAGGGTGTTGTTCATAGGGAGGGATTCCAGGCTGCACACCAAAGAACGCGTCGTCAATATCTTGTGCGGAAAGCCCAGGTGCTCGCTCGCCGAAAATCCGCATCAAAGAAGCATTCAGGTAGGTGTAGCCTCCAAAAACTCCCAAGAACACAGGGTTGTCAGGGTCGAATTCGCTCTCTTCGAACGCGCCAATTCTGATGTAGGCATCGCGAAAACCCAGTTCGCTCATTTGAATTCCATCATCATTTTGGAACGCGAAATCAAAGGTTGACAAGGCGACTGGGTCGGGGAAGACCTCCCCGACATTCGCTCGCGTCCAAATCGGGTAACGATCCGACGTATTCGTTCCGACGAAGTACTCCTCGGCCATGACTTGCCCCTTCTAGTAAAGCGAACCAGCGTTTGGCCGATGGACCGGGTGACTACCTCCCCC
>DCYM01000105.1:0-8627 GCA_002331465.1 Candidatus Neomicrothrix sp. UBA2110
GAACTGTTCTTCGCAACGGCGTGGTCTATGAACCGGTGGCCGGTGAGCACCTCGGTGAGCGAACTGTGGTTATTGAAGATGGCACCATCGTCGACGTCGTCGAAGGAAAATGGTCCGGTGAGTTTGACGTCGATCTAGACGCACGGGGCCGACATGTCCTTCCAGGTTTTATCGACGGACACATACACCTGTCGATCCCGTCCATGGACCTGGCCCGCCTGGCCCAGGAATGGGAATTTGAGAAAGCCCTCGCCATTGCGGCGCTATCGGAGGCGACAGTGCGGCGGGGTTTCACCACGGTACGGGACACGGGGGGCGACCTTAGAGGCCTGAGGCAATCGATAGGTCGGGGCTTGTGTGGTGGGCCGCGGATCGTCTCGGCAGGGCACATGCTCTCCCAGACCGGAGGCCATGCCGACATTCGGGGTCCAATGGTCGACCCACCCGAGTGTGGCTGTCAGATCATCACGTCCCAATTTGCTCATGTGGCTGATGGCCCGTCGGCCGTACGCAAGGCAGCTCGACAGTCGTTGCGTGACGGATCGGACTTCATCAAGATCCACACCTCGGGCGGGGTGGCGTCGCCCAGCGACCCACTCGACAGCGTGCAGTTCACAGCGGAGGAGATTTCAACCATCGTGACCGAAGCTGAGCATCGCCACACCTACGTGACCGCTCACGCCTATTCGCCGGAGTCCATGCGTCTGGCCGCCGACAATGGTGTTGCTTGCCTTGAGCACGGCAATCTGGTCGACGCCGCGACAGCTGCCCACCTTGCCGAGCTGGGCACGACGGTCGTGCCGACGCTGGTCACCTACTGGGCTTTGCGGGACCATGGGGAGAAGTTCGGATTCCCTCAACGCAGCCAAGCCAAAAATGAGGGTCTATTTGAACAGGGACGGACGGCTATTGGGCTGCTGCGCGATGCTGGCGTGGAACTGGGCTTCGGTACGGACTTGCTGGGCGAAACTCAGCCGTACCAGAACCAGGAGTTTGCCATCCGTGCTGAGCTGGAGCCGGCGGCAGACGTGCTTCGTTCCATGTACGTCATCAACGCCCAACTCTGTGACCTTGTGGGCAAGGTCGGGACGGTGTCGCCGGGAGCATACGGGGACTTGGTCGTGACCGACGTGGATCCGCTGGAGAACCTCGCCGCTTTGGCCGATCCGGAGACGGCGTTGGCTGCTGTGGTGCAGGGCGGCTACCCGCTCGTCAACTGGCTCGAAGGCTGACGGGTTGACACATCACGCAGGGCTCACAGCGCGAGTCTGCGCCCGAGCTTTCACCCCCGTTCCGCACTGGTTATTACAGCAATCGAATCGGCTGAAGACTGCCCAGGCGAGTGCGTCTTTCTCGGAGCTTAAAAAACAACAGATCGGCGCTCAGGGCTAGTAACGCAGTAGCCTGATCTCTAAGAAGGGGAGCAGCATTGGGAAACCTTAAAGTGATCAGGATTGCCGCCATTGCTATGGGGGTTATCGCCCTCGTAGCGGGTTCATACTTAACGGTCATCGCCTGCGCAGGCGTAGTGGCGTGGTCGACAATCAAAGCGAAACAACAAGACTAAGACCCACCCCACCCACCTCAATGGGGAGCAGCAGTGCCTGAAGTTACTGAGAAGCTGAAGCGAAAACTAGATTGGCGCATAGTGGCTCTATGGACGGGGCTTGCAGCCTTCTTCCTTTTCGGGCCGAAGTTGTGTCTCTCGGGCTACATCTGGTGAGTGAAGGCTCAGACAACTATTCAACCTGACAATGGCCGTCCCTTCGCGGGGCGGTGTTTTGTCGTTTTGGGTTGGTCTAGCTATCCACAACTCGAACCTCGTGCAACCCCCGGGGCGATCCCCCAGCGGATCCGGGCCCAGGAGCGTTCGTGGAAGAAATAGAGCGCCACCTTTGTGAAGACCTCGAACCCACCTATCGAGATCGCCGTCGCCAAACTACCGGTGAAGATGAGCCCGAGCACCATCGTGTCCACACTCGCCACCACCCGCCACGTCGCTGTCTTGGTGACCGAACGCCGCCGACCGTCCCGGTAGTGGCCTTCCTCGTCCAGGTCGCGATCCCACTGCAACCGCGACCAGAGCCGCTCATGCAAAAAATACAACGTCAGCTTGGTAGCCACCTCAGTTAAAGCGATATAAGCAGCAGTTTTTGCTCTGCCGCTGGCGCTTACCTCTTCAAGGCCGAAGAACGGACCGAGAAAACTCAGGACAACAAAGGACAGAACCAACGTGTCAAGCGTTCCCACCACCCGCCAAGAGATCGCTTTGGCGATTGAGCGAGCCGGGCGGATCTCCGGTGGATTTGGGGGATCAAGGCGCGGATCCTCAGGACCGAAGATCGGGCGTTCGGGCTGCTCCCTCATTACTACCTCCACAGTCAGAACAGCTTACGCCCTCCGAAGCTAACGCCAGCGCATCAGCCACGTCCTCCATGAGGCGATCATTTCGGTCAGTAACTCGCCAAGTGCCGCTCCTTCGGGGCGGTCTTTTGCCCTTCCCACGCCTTTGGCTGACTAGCTGTGGGCGACATCGATAGTGCTGCCATCGGCGAGTGCGACCGCTTCGATCTCGAACATCAACTCGGGGTACGCCAGGCCCTGCACCTCACAGATCGTGTCAGCGGGATAGGGCTGGCTGAACACCTCCTTGCGTAATTTGACCACTTCGGGGAAATAGGACATATCGGTGACGAAGATGGTGACCTTGATTACCTGATCGAGACTTGATCCCGCTGCGTTGAGGACGCGGTCAAGATTGCGGACCGCCTGGCGGGCCTGAGCGCCGAAGTCGCCAACGCCGACGACTTCACCCTGTTCGTTCACCGCGGCCTGTCCCGACACGAAGACGAGATCGCCAACCCGGAACCCCTGTGAGATGTGAACCGCGGCGAATCGGTCAGGTTCGATGCTGATGCGCTGCGCGTCGGTTCCCATCTCCGGATCCTATTCAGGCGACTTGCTCTTCGCCGCCATCGTCGACGAACTTTGGTGTCCGACGAATTTGGCTTCGGTTCCCTTTTCGTGGTTGTCCCACAAGGGAGGAAACTTTTAGTTATGAATGGTTCCCGAGTCCTGTAGCGCTCACATAGATAAGTAAAACTCCGGGGTTTTGAAGGGGTTGGGTATTAAGACCCATAGAGTGCCAACGATCCCAGCGTGTGCGGCTGCATTGCGCTGGGGTCACTGAAGACCCTCACTCGATGATCTCATTCATCTGACGGTGAGGGTTTTCATTTTTTGGAATCACCTCATAACTATGGTCACCCGACCGGATATGGGGTACCACACACGGATTGAAGAGGGCCTGGTTCCCCGGTCTCCGCGAACACTCCGATCCTGCCCCGAGTCATTCAGACCCGCGTCACACAAAGCGAACCGCGGCGCCAACGAAATTACCCCGACCTGTCTGTGTGGCGGACGCAGGCATCAACTCCCCAACAGCGGCTAATTTCTGTGGTCAACAAGCAAGGAGACGTCATGCGAGTCGGAGCAACGATTTTTTGCCAGAACTATGCCGACTGGGATCGCTATGAGGCGGCCGAGCGAGGTGAGCCAGTACCCGTTCGCCCTGACACCGATGATCGATCAATTTTCTATGAAGAAATCGAGATCGCGAAACTCGCCGACCGTTCAGGGTTCGACAGCGTATGGACTATCGAGCACCACTTCACGCCATACACCATGGTTACCAATCCTTTGCAGTTACTCACCTATCTGGCGGGCGTCACCGACAATGTTGACCTAGGCACCATGGTGATTGTTTTGCCCTGGCACAATCCGGTTCGAGTGGCGGAGGACATCGCCATGCTTGACGCGCTTTTGGGTGATCGACAAATCATCGCTGGCGTGGGACGGGGCTTGGGCCGACGTGAGTACGGCGGTCTTGGTGTCGACCAGAACGAAGCACGAGGCCGGTTCGATGAGAGTATCCACATCCTCCGCGAACTTTTGAGCACCGGAGCATGCACTTTCCACGGCGAACACTTCCAAGTCGACGAGGTGAAGCTTCGCCCGCAGTTGGCGAGCGACCTCTCCGGTGCTCTCTATTGCGCCGCAGGGTCACCCGAGACAATGGCCGTCATCGCCAAAAACGACGTGAAACCACTGATGATTCCCACCGTCAGTCTTGACGTTACGTTGCAAGGGGCGCGAGAGTTCATGCGTCTCCGAAGCGAAGCTGGACTGCCCCCGACTGATACCAAACTGGCGCTATGGATCTACTGCGCTGAATCAGAAAAAGAGGCCCGGGCAGGGGCAGAGCGTTACATGCGAGAATATGCCGATAGTGCGCTGCGACACTATGAGATGACGGGCACCCATTTCGATGGCATTCGCGGCTATGAGGGTTATGCCGAACGGGCAGCAGCACTTCGGTCTGATCCCACACCATTCCTTGATGGATTCTTCGCTCGTCATCCATGGGGTACTCCCAAGATGGTGGTTGAGAAGATCAGCGAATTGGCCGAACAGTTCGGAACTTCTGAGATCATGGGAGTGTTTCGCTACGGCGGGATGGGTCACGCCGAGGCAGCTAGGAGCATGGCATTGTTCGCCGAGCAGGCCATGCCCGAGGTTCAACGGCTCGACCCGGCACCCATGAGCCTCACTTCAGTAGCGTGATTGGTGAAGGCCTTCTAACCCCGAAGAACGACGAAGAAGCAGGGGAGCGAAGCGCTCGCTATCGTCGCTAATCAACTTACGAACAACAGTTGATTAATAGAAAAAGTTCCCGTTCGCCCATCCAATGTTGAGTGGGTAATTGGCTCACTCGGTCCGCGTACATAGAGGACTGGTAAAGTCGAATTCCGCGGTGTCGGTTTGACAAATGATTGAGCCAGTCTGCTTGAGTAGATCAAAAAGGTGCATTGAGCATGATGGATGACGCACAACCGGCAGGCAAACCCGTTGAAGAAGGAAACATTGCGTTTCCCCAGCGCTGGAACAGTCTCAGTGAAGATGGTGACTACCGCGAGGTTTCTTTCCTGATGGGTGATTCTGAGTCGGGCCCGATGGCACGCGTGCTCAGCTTCCCTCCGGGTCGCGGGAGTGTTCGCGCGAACGGGCGGGCATATGCGCACCACCACCGAACTGACACGTTTCGGATTGCTCTCGCTGCTCATTCTCAACAGACCCGGGTGTCGGGCCGTTGGATGGGTCATGGGGAGTTCTTGTTGCGCGGTGCGAACGATGTGTACGTCGAATCGCTTGAGGGCGGCCACGGAGCGTTACTCCTCCTCGTGAGCGCAGATCGCCGTGGCTACCATCCGGTCTACTCCGATCGTGATCGAGCGGAAGCGGAGGCAACACTGGACGAATCCGCGTCAATCGTGTTCGGCGCCGAGCAACCGCATTTCCATGAGCAAGACGAGGACACCGCGAGTGGACTTGCGGCGACTTTCGCAAACCTTGACCCCAAACGACCTGAGCTATATGGGGACCTGCACGACCAGACCAGCTGGCACCGCATATCGGACGGCTCCGATGTGGCGATGGTGCTGATGGGCGACCCATCTTCGGGGACGCTGGTCGAGATGACGCATTGGCCCAGTGGGGCATCGGAGCCGGCCAAATCTCCTAGCCAGACCGATAAATTCTGGCTCCTGACTAGCGGCAGTTGCCATATCGGCGAGCGGCTGTACCACGCGGGTGATTTTCGTTTCCTGCCGGCCGGGACCGTTGAGCCCGAGATCGTTCGCGGTGATTCAGGCTCGACTGAGGTTGTGGTCATCGCTGATCGTGCTCGTTGGATGGAGTCAGCCTGCGCTCAGGATCAAAACACTCGATCGGCCGAACTGGTGGGTCTTATCAAGCAGCAGCACGAAGCGTTGCATTTGAGGGATACAGGTACATCTCGCCTTGGTCCCTCACCAGCAGGGGAACTCGTGTCTGACAGTGGTGGTTGAGTTACCTAGTTAACCTCCCAGAGAACAGTCACCGTGGACCGGTTGAGCCGACCCACAACATCGGGATCGATGGACTCCGTGTGGACTTAGCCTCCGCTCACCTGGAGGCGAGGATTTTCAATCAATGAACTCTGTCAGTTCAGAGTTGGATCTTTCGCGTCCATGATCCAATCGATAACGTCGTTGCCGTCTCGGGTGCCCCACACACCAACGGCTCCGCGAGAACTGCCTGAAGGGACAGCTTCCACTCGTCGCCATTCGGTAGCTACGACTCTGTGAGCGATTAGCCATTGGTCATTTCGTTTTTCGAAACGATCTACATATCGGATTCCGAAAACGTCGTCTTTGCCTTCTTTGTCGGGGAACTCTCGACGGTGGTATGCCACAGCGTAAGTTTCGGCGCGAGCGAAATCTCCGTCAACTTCGTCAACGAGAACGTTACCCATGAAGTGCATGGTGGCAGTCCAACGAGGCATGAAGTCTTGAGCCATGTCAATGAACTCATCGACGGTGCCTTTGAACGAACCATGATCGTCGTACGCATCGGGGTGGTAGCAGGACCGAACTAACTCAAAATCCATTCTGTCTATGCCACGCGCATAGCGGTAAACAACGTCGGTGATTTCCTGTTTGGCCAAGAGCGTTTCGATATCCATACCTGGCGAGTCTTACAGACAAGGGTGAGTAGCCGTATTAGTCGGTGAACTCATCAGCGCTACCTGAAGTGGGTTTGTATTCCACAAACACGTTCCCGATCTGGGTTTGGGGCACATAACAAGAGTGCGGAAAAATTTATCCACTTGAAGAATGCGGGTCGCGTTAAGTCGTGCCCGTCGGAATGATTTTGCCCATCCGGCCAGCCTCATAATCTTCCATAGCTTCATGGACTTCAGCTTCTGAATTCATAACAAAGGGCCCATAGCGGGCCACTGGTTCTCGTATCGGCCGCCCTGCCATTAAGAGTATTTGAGTGTCTGAATGAGCCTCAGCTGCCGACAAGTGGACAATTCCATCAGATGGTTCGAAGACTGCCATCTCGTGCTCTTTCACCAGCGTTTGGGTTGCGCCGAAGAGTCCTGCTCCGTCGAAAACGTACAACCCGATTTGGTGATCAGCCGGAAGTTCCAGCTCGAGTGAGCTGGCGGGTTGAAGGGTGATGTGCGAATAACAGATTGGCGTATGAGTACCAGCAGGACCGCGCACTCCCAGGACTTCCCCCGCAATGACAACCGCACTCCAGCCGTCACCTTCGACGACGGGGATTTGATCAGCGGTGATCGCTTGGTAGCGAGGTGTGGCCCGTTTATGAATCGCTGGAAGGTTGACCCATAGCTGAAATCCGTGAACGCGTCCGCCGTTGGTCTGAATTTTTTGTGACGGCATTTCACTGTGGATAATGCCGTCACCGGCAGTCATCCACTGCACGTCGCCTTTTCGGATCACACCGTGGTTTCCAAGTGAGTCCATGTGTTCGGTTTCTCCTTCGAGAACATACGACACTGTTTCAAACCCACGATGAGGGTGATCTGGCGCGCCTTTCGCTTCACCCGGCTGATAATCGGTCGGTTCTTTTTCATCCAACATTAGAAATGGATCAAGCATCTCCAATGAAGTTGACGGAAACGGACGATAAACAGCGAAGCCCGCTCCTTCGAGCTGGCGGTGGGCAGTCACTATCTGGGAGAGGTTGCGGTGAGCCATGCTCGAAACTTTAAGGTCGGGTGTAGACAGAAGTTGGTTTAGGGGGTCGCTATGTGGAGTGTCAAGCCGACGAGCGATGACCTGGGTTTGACAACACAGATCGCATGGCTGAGATGTGATCCGGGGTTGTCCCGCAACAGCCGCCGATGAGTTGCACTCCGAAGTCTCGAAGGCGACAGGTGAATTCAGCCATCAGTGTCGGTGTCCCTGAATAAGCAAGTTCCGCACCTCGCCATTCGGGAACGCCAGCGTTTGGTTTCGCTATCAGTGTTGCGTCGGGAGCAACTCGGCGCATTTCCGTAATTGCCGCTTCGTTGTCGTGGAGACTGTTGCCGCAGTTAAGACCCACGGCGCTAGCTCCGGCGTCAAGTAGAGCGTTGATGGCATTCGCCGGTGACACACCCATCATCGTGTGGCGGTGGGTGTCGAAGCTCATGGTGACTGCAACTGGCAGCTCGCTTAGTTGGCGGCAGGCTTCAATCGCGATTACCGCTTCGTCGAGGCTGCTCATAGTTTCAATCCAAAGCAGATCGACAGATTGAGTTGCGCTCCGGCCAGGGGTGCCACCTGTAAGACCGCTTATTTGTTCCTGAAAAGCATCGAGAGCAGCGGCGGCTGAGATTGGTCCCAAAGGAACTAAAAGTTCTCCGAGTGGGCCGATGCTTCCAGCGACAAGTGACTCAAACCCAAGGACCGCTTGTTTCGCTATGCGAACAGCAGCGCTGTTCACTTCGTGCACCTTATGTTCGAGGTTGTGCAGAGCGAGTCGATGACGGTTGCCGCCAAACGTGTTGGTCAAAATGATGTCTGATCCGACATTTAGATATTCGGTGTGGACGGCTTGCACGATGTCGGGGTTGACGAGATTGAGTTGTTCGGGAGAATCGCCCGGTCCCAGTCCGCGCAAAAAAAGTTGCGTGCCCATAGCTCCGTCAAGCAACAGCGACTGGTGTTGGCTCAAGAGGCGGGAATAGGCACTCGGCGGTGAGGCGAGACGACGCCGATTTTCGATCCGTGGCT